>NZ_JASVVV010000004.1:14080-346334 GCF_030287405.1 Halalkalicoccus sp. NIPERK01
GGAGTCCAGTGAGCGACAGCGAACGGGACTCAGGAGCGCCCGTGAACGAGCGCAGCGAGTGAGCGGGCACGACGGGAGTCCAGTGAGCGACAGCGAACGGGACTCAGGAGCGCCCGTGAACGAGCGCAGCGAGTGAGCGGGCACGACGGGATTCGAACCACGCGACGGCCGGATACGGGATCCGGTACTCTGTCCTGACTGAGTTACGTGCCCGCCTTCGACAGATGTGACAGAATGATATAACTATTGCGTAGTTGACCGCTTCGTGACGGGACCGATCAGCGCTCGTCGATCGGAACGAACTCCTGGTCCTCGGGGCCGACGTAGCGCGCCCGTGGGCGCATGATCCGGTTGCCCTCGTACTGTTCTGCGACGTGGGCCGTCCACCCGCCGACGCGCGAGAGCGCGAAGATCGGGGTGTACAGGTCGATCGGGACGCCCATCTGGTAGTAGGTGGTCGCGGAGTAGAAGTCGACGTTCGGGGCGATTCCCTTTTCCTCTTGCATGAACTCCTCAATGGCGACGCTGTAGTCGTACCACTTCATGTCGCCGGCCTCCTCGGCGAGCGACTCCGAGAAGTCCCCGAGGATATAGGCTCGAGGATCCTTGACGTCGTAGACGCGGTGGCCGAACCCGGCGACCCGCCGGCCCGAGTCGAGGGCGTCGCGAACCCATTTGACGGGGTCCTTGTCGCTCTCGTCGACCTCGAGCAGCATCTCCATGACGTTCTGGTTCGCGCCGCCGTGGAGCCCTCCCTTGAGGGTGCCGATCGCGCTCGTGACCGCGCTGTGGACGTCCGAGAGGGTGCTCGCGGTCACCATCGCCGAGAACGTCGAGGCGTTCAGCCCGTGGTCGGCGTGGAGGACGAGCGCCGCGTCGAACGTCTCGGCGGCGGTCTCGTCGGGTTCCTCGCCGTTGAGCATGTAGAGGAAGTTCTCGGCGTGGTTCAGGTCGTCGCGCGGAGGGACGGGGTCGTCCCCGTCACGGAGACGGGCGAACGCCGCGATGATCGTCGGGACCTTGGCCGTGATCCGTCGGCTCTTTTCCAGGGTGGCGTCTCGGTCCTGCGGGTCGGTCTCGCCGGCGGGGTCGGTCGTCGAGAGCTGTGAGACGATCGTGCGGAGGGCAGCCATCGGTTCGGCGTCGGCCGCGGCGAGCGCCTCCACGGTGTCGAGGATCGCGTCGTCGAGCGCCCGCTCGGCGACCATCTCCCGATTGAAGGCCTCGAGCTGCTCGCGCGTGGGGAGCTCGCCCTCCCAGAGCAGGTAGAGCACCTCCTCGTAGCTCGCCTCGCGGGCCAGGTCCTCGATGGCGTAGCCGCGATAGATGAGCGTCCCCTCCTCCCCGTCGATGTGGCTGAGTGAGGATTCGGCGACCAACACACCTTCGAGCCCCTCTTTCAGGTCGTCTGCCATACCCAGGGTTGATGACCATCCCGGTTAAGCATTATCGTTTCTCAGTCGATCGTCCGGGCGCGTCGAACCGCCGAGACGGCCGTGAGGACGACCGCGACGAGCGCCGCAACCGAGACCGCGAGCGTCACCGCGAGGACGCCGAAGAGCAGGGGGGAGCTCTCGACGCCGGGTGCGGGGTCGACGACGACGATCCGGTAGACGTACGCGAGGGTCGCGACGACGACGCCGACCGCCAGCCCGATCGCGGCGTTACGACGGACGTGGAGGGCGATCAGCAACGTCGCGAGCGACGGGTCCTCCGGTGTGCTGTCGCTCACGGTCGGCGTTGGCGACGAGCGGAGAAAGGCTCCCCGGTTCGTCACGCGAGTCGCCGTGAACGGTACTCGAGAGCCGCGGCGGGGACCCCGGACGGATCGTTACAGCTGAGTGTGTAATCGAACGGCTAAAGAGCGTGGCCCCGTCGTCTAGTGGTAATGACGAGCCTCGGAACGGCGGAGGCCGCCCCCGGCGAGACCGACACGGGGCGGCTCGTCGTCGGCGAGACGCGCGATGGCGGGGAGGTCGGCCTTCCGGTCGCGGTGATAAACGGCGACCGGGACGGAGGGACGCTCTATCTGCAGGCCGCGAGCGACGGCGACGAGTTGAACGGGATCGGCGTGATCCAGCGGGCCGTCCCACGGATCGACCCCGCCGAACTCTCCGGTACCGTACTCGCGGTCGGAATCGTCAACTACCACGGCTTTCAGGTCGCGGAACACAGGAACCCGATCGACGACACGAAGATGAACCGCACCTACCCCGGCGACAGCGAGGGGTCCTCCTCCGAACGCATCTCCGCCGCGACGTTCGACGTCGCACGGGAGGCCGACATGATCCTCGACCTCCACCAGGGCTCGACCAGCCGGATGCTGAACGAGGTCCGAGTGCGCTGTGGGACGCGCCACCGCCTCCACGAGCAGTGTCTCACGCTGGCGAAGGTGTTCGGCTGCGGGTACGTCCTCGACCAGAAGGGACCGAGCGGCCAGCTCGCCCGCGTCGGCCCCGACGAGGGGATCCCCACCGTCGACCCCGAACTCGGGGGATCGGTCGGCTGGGACGAACGGAGCATCGAGTACGGCGTCCGGGGGATCTTCAACGTGCTCCGGTACTACGGCTTTCTCGACGGCGAGGTCACCCCCGAAGAGCAGACCCGCGCCAGCGGGTTCGACCAGTACGGCTCGCCCTCCGGCGGGCTCGTCCGGTTCGAGAAGGACCTGGGCGAGCGGGTCTCCCGCGGCGAGACCCTCTTCACCGTGCGGGGCGTCTTCGGGACGATCAAGGCCGACGTGACCGCCGACGGAAACGGGATCTTCTGGCGCTCACGGCGACTCCCCCAGGTGGCGACGGGCGAGTACGTCTGCTCGGTCGCCACCGGGATCGACACCTACTGATGGTCTCGAACCTCGTCTGTCCGGTCTGCGAGCGGACCTACCCCGCGAGCGTCGACGAGCCGTGGCGCTGTTCCTGCGGGCACCCCCTCGAACTCGCCGATCGGCCGCTTCCGGACGGCCCGCCCCCGGCGATCGGCGACCTCGACACCCGCCGGGGACTGTGGGCCTTCTCGGCGTTCCTTCCGATCGCCCGCGAGGTCTCCCTCGGCGAGGGGTGGACGCCGCTGGTCCCGGCCCCCGAGTGGGACGCCGCGTTCAAACTGGAGTACGTCTTCCCGACGGGGAGCTTCAAGGACCGCGGGGCGACGATGGTCCTCTCGCGGACGGCCGAACTGGGCGTCGAGCGGGTGATCGAGGACTCCTCGGGCAACGCGGGCGCCGCGATCGCCACCTACGCCGCCCGCGCGGTGATCGACGCCGAGATCTACGTGCCCGCCTCGGTCAAGGCCTCGAAGGTCGCCGCCATCGAACGGGCCGGCGGAACCGTGGTGAAAATCGGCGGCGGACGGGGGGCGGTCACCGAGGCGTGCATCGAGGCCGTCGAGGCCGGTGACGGGTGGTATGCGAGCCACGCGTGGAACCCCGCCTTCTTCGCCGGCACGCAGACCGTGGCCTTCGAGATCGCCGCCCAGCGCGACTGGGGCGTGCCCGACGCGGTCGTCCTGCCGCTCGGCCACGGCACCCTCTTTCTCGGCGCGTACCGGGGCTTCCGGGCGCTCCGCGAGGCGGGCTGGACCGATTCCGTGCCTCGGCTGCTCGGTGCGCAGGCCGCCGGCTACGCCCCGATCGCCGGGGCGCTCGGCGACGAAACGGCGGGCGAAAACGACGTCGCCGACGGCGTTCAGATCCGCGAGCCGGTCCGTCGCGAGGAGATCCGCGAGGCGATCGCACAGACGGGCGGCGACGCGATCGCCATCGGCGAGCGCGAGACCGAACGCGAACTCGACCGGCTCCACCGCGCGGGCTTCTACGTCGAGCCGACGAGCGCGCTCGGCCCCGCCGCCCTCCGCGAGTACCGCGAGCGCGGCGTGCTCGACGGCGACGACGTGGTGGTCCCGCTGACCGGAAGCGGGTTGAAGGCCGAGTGGGGCTGATGGGGAGTATCGAGCCAGCCGGAGCCACGGCGTGTCCCGACTGGATCCGGTGTTCGAGTCTCACCGCGGGACTCTCTGCACTCCCATGAACTGCGGGTAGCGAGCGACGTGCAAGCTCAATCCTTATCAGTATAATTGCCCCTTAGTCGGACACAAGCAACCCTTACATGAGCACGACCAACTATTTCGAGCGGTCGGTGGTGCAGACGAAGCAGTTCGTTCGTCGGTACGGGCTCGGGCTCCTGTTCGCGGCGAACGTCTTCGGCGCGGGCTCGGTGTACATCCTCTCGGAGGCCGGCAGCGGCTTCGGCTTCGCCCTGCTGTGGGTCCTGCCGCTGGCGCTGCTCGCGGGCCTCGCGATGCACGAGATGTCGGCGCGGCTGGCCGCCGCCGACCGGCCGCTGATGGTCTTCATCAGGGACCGCATCGGCGAGACCGCCGCGAAGCCGTTCGCCGTGTTCGTCGCGTTCATCATGCACTTCTGGAGCGTCGCGAACTACGCGCTCGCGGGCGCGGCGTTCGTCTACCTCACGCCGCTTTCGAACCTCTACATCGGCACGATCGTCGTGGCGGCGCTCGGACTCGGGCTGGTCGAACTGCGCCTGTACGACCGGATCGAGGGGGTCATCTCGGCGCTCGTGCTCGCCATCTTCGGCTCGTATCTCGTGATCATTCTCGGGCTGGACTTCCCGGTCGGGAAGGTCGCGGGCGGGTTCGTCCCGTCGCTCGTCTCGGAGGTCGGCTACCTGACGATGGTGATCGCGCTGCTGGGGACGACCGTCTACTACCCCAACTTCTTCATCCAGACCAGCATGTCCGGGACGAAGGACTGGGACGTGGTCTCGCGCTATCGGCGCGATCACACCCTCGGGCTGGTCGCCGTGATCGCGCTGAGCATGGCCGTGATGGCCGTCGCGGCCTTGACGGTTCCCAGCGGGGAGCTGACGCTGACCGATCCCGGCGAGCCGCTCGCGTCGGCGATCGGCCCGTGGGCGCTCGACGTGTTCGTCATCGCGGCGGGGGCGGCCTCCTTTACGAGCGCCACCGGCACGCTGTTCGGCGCGGGGTTCATGCTCCCGCAGGCGTACGGCCACGAGACGCGCTTCGGCGACTACCGCTTCCGGCGGGTGGTCAACGTCCTGATCGTCCTCTCGGTGCTGCTCGCGCTGGCGCTGCTGGCGTTCACCGGCTTCACGCCGGTCACGCTCGCGATCACGATGCCGGCGATAAACGGCGTGATCGGGCTACCGATCACGGCCGTCGCGCTGTACGCCGCCGTCACGCGCTACTTCGATCCGTCCCGACTCGAGCGCGCCGCCTTCCTCGCGGTCGTGCTCGTGTTGTTCGTCGGGGCGGCCCTGACGGCACAGGACCTCGCGGGAACGATCGCCGGCTACCTCTAGTCGTCGATCGAGAGGGCGTAGGAGACGGTCCACAGCCCGGCGAGCGTGCCGAGCGCACAGACGAGGAAGACGAGGGCCGCCGGGAGCCCGGCGGTCGGGGCGAATCGCGGGGCGACGGCCGTCCCGAGAAGCCCGACCACCGCCGCCGCGAGGAGGGCGAATCGGTTCATGGGGGACGTGGACGGGGGAGGGATATAGTGCTTAGAGGTCGACGCGGTCGAACCGGATCAGCCCGACGGCCAGCGGGATCGCGGCCCACAGCGCCAGGAGGACGAGGCCGAACCACGGCTCCGCGACGATCGGCAGGCCACCCTCGATCAGCCCCTGCGTCTCGAAGGAGCCGGCGGTCGTGAAGCCGGTCTCGCCGAGGGCGGCACCGATCGCCGAGCCGTAGGCGGGTCCCGGCGGCAGCGAGAGGAAGGCGACGTACCAGCCGGGGATCGGCGGCTCGGGGAAGACCGACCCCGAGGTCAGATAGAGCAGCAGTTGGGCGATGACCCCCCAGAGCAGCCAGAACAGCCCGAGCAAGCCGAACGCGCCGATCGCGGCGCGCGTGGTCGAACGCGTCATCGACGAGAGGCCGACGCCGATGCAGACGTAGACGAAGCCCAGCCCGATGGTGAGCAGGGTGAACACGAGGTACTCGAGCGGGGAGATCGACCCGGTGAACGCGAAGATGGCGACGATACCGACGGCGAAGCCGATCAGGATCGAGACCGCGACGACCGCGGTTCGGCCCACGACCTTCCCGAGGACGACGTCACGGCGCGTGTGGGGCAGTCCCAGCAGGAACTTCAGGCTGCCGCTCTCGCGCTCGCCGGCGACCGCCCCGTAGCCGATCAGCAGGGCGATGATCGGGACCAGGAAGCTCGCGGGCGTCTGGAGGGCGACGATCAGGTCGAGCGTGCTCTCGCCCTCGCCGCCGAGCAGCCCCGCGATCTGCGTCGAGACGTACGCCCCGCCGACGGTGAACAGCACGAAAATCACGGTCAGCGCGATCAGCCCGCGGGAGCGAACCGCGTCCCGGAAGTCCTTCTTCGCGACGGCGATCGCGCTCACGCGGTCGCCTCCGTCGTGTAGCTGATGAAGAGGTCCTCGAGCGAGGACTCCTCGGTCTCGAAGTCCTCGACGGTCGCGCCCGCCTCCTCGAACGCCCTGAGGACCTTCGTCTTCGCGTCGTCGCGGCAGGTGACGGTCGCGACCGACCCCCGGGTCGTCACGCGCGAGACGCCGTCGAGCGCGGCGACCCGCTCGGTCGCCCCGTCGGGAAGCGAGTCGAGTTCGACCACCAGCGTCGTCTCGTCGGTGGTCGCGTCGCGCAGGCCGGAGACGGTGTCCTCGGCGACGAGTTCGCCCTCGCGGAGGATGCCGACGCGATCACAGACCGCGTCGACCTGTTCGAGGATGTGCGAGGAGAAAAACACCGTCGCGCCCCGATCGCGCTCCGCGCGAATGATCTCGCGCATCCGACGGGCACCCGCCGGATCCAGCCCCGTCGAGGGCTCGTCGAGGATCAGCAGGTCCGGTTCGCCCGCGATCGCCGCCGCGAGCGCGAGGCGCTGGGTCATCCCCTTCGAGTAGCCCCCGACCCGTTTGTCGGCGGCGTCCGGAATGCCGACGCGTTCGAGCAGCGCGTCTGGGTCGTCGCCCGTCCCCTTCGACTCGATGGCGAACTCGAGGTGCTGGCGGCCGGTCAGCCGATCGTAGAGCGAAAAGCCCTCGGGGAGGATGCCCGTCCGCTCCCTGATCGCGAGCCCCTCGTCCCCTGCGTCGTGACCGAAGACGCGGACCTCGCCCGAGGTGGGTCGGACGAAGTCCAGCAGGAGGTTGATCGTCGTCGACTTGCCCGCGCCGTTGGGCCCGAGAAAGCCGTATATCTCGCCCTCCTTCACCGCGAGATCCAGCCCCGAAAGGGCAGTCTCCTCGCCGTATCGTTTCGTGACGTCCGTGAGTTGGATTGCAGTCACAGTTTTAATCGCCTTGATGTTATGAAAGAAAATACATAGGTCTTGCCACTACTGTTACCGCCCTGATACCAAGTCCCGGAGATTGGAAACGGAGGCGTCGACGACGGAACCGATACCGTGCCTCGCATCACGAGGTCCCGGCGTCGATCGGTCGGGTGGCTATCGCTCGGGGTGGACCGGCCCGTCGAACCCGCCCCTGACGAGCGGTTTCGCGACGTGTCGCCGCGCGGTGGGCGGCACCTCGTACCACCCCCTGTCGAGGTCCCGATCGACCTCGATTTCTGCCTTCCGTTCGGCGCTCGTTCCACATCGCCGGCAGCGATAGCCCTGCCCGCGGCCTGCGCTCTCCATCGAGCGCCCGCAGTCGGGACACCGCGGGTTCCTGTACTCGATTCGGTTCAACTCCCGAACCGCGAACTTCTCTAGTTTCAGCGTGCCCTCCGAGACCTCCCCACAGACGGTGAGCCGGTCGCCCATCCGGAGCGCGCGCACCCGGTCGCGAAACCGTTTCGTGGGCTCGAACGCCGCACACCGCAGGCGGTCGTCACCCTCGCCGATCTCGAGGAAGACGTGGCCGCCACGTCGGGTCTCGGGCGGGTTCGAAACGGTCCCGTCGAGCCGATAGGCGTGGTCGTTCTCGACCGCACCGATCGTGCCCTCGCGGAGGTGGGCGTCGGTCCCCTGGTTCGTGACGAACAGCGTTCGGCGGGCGACCGGTTCGCTCTCGATTCGCTCGGCGACCCGCCCGATCGCCCCGGGATCGTCGCCGCGGATGCCGTAGAGGACGGGCCCCGGCGTGCGGGGCACGCAGACCGTATCGCCGGTTCCCCGGTCGACCGTGTCCCAGACGTCGGGGTACTCGGTCTCGGCGGCGGCGAAGACGGAGTCGGGGTCGACTTCTCGGGGGGTGCCCCACCGCTCGCGCTCGCGGTACGCGATCAGTTCGTAGGTCCGCTCGGAGAGGGCGCGGTGTGCGCCGACCGCGGCGAGCGCGCCGATCCGTCCCCGTCCGCCCGCCCAGCCCCGATGGGAGTAGCCCGCCTCGTCCAGTAGCACCAGCGCCTCCTCGAGCGCGAGATGCTCGCCGACCGCTCGGCGGGCGAACTCGACGACGGCGGAGGGGAGTTCCGCGGGGTCGCCCGGCGCGACGACGAGGCCGGGCTGGGTGTTCGGGTCGTCGGTTTCACTCAGGTTCCCGATCCGTTCGCGGGCGAGTTCGAAGGTCTGCTCGGGATCGCAGTCGGTGTGGATCGCGAGGGCGGCGTTTCCCCGCGTCTTGTGCTCGATCGCGGGGTTGAGCCGAACGAGCAAAAGGCGGTCGACGCTCGCGCCCTCGGCTACGAGCGCGTCGGCTACCTCGCTCGCGAGGTGGGTCGTACACATCCCGCGCATGCGCGAGTCGGTATCGTCGATGCCGACGACGGTCATCGCCGACCCTATTCCTCGAACCGGCTAACGGGTTTCGGCTCGAACGGAACATATACTTCCGGGGGAGGGAGAGAAAACCCGGCGCGGACGCGCCGCACCGTCACAACACATATATGGGTCGAATGACTTATATAGGAATATGTCTCGGTCAGCACTGGTCGGGAACGTGACCGCGATGCTCGAGGACGCGGGCTTCGCCGTGAGCGACCGGTGTGCGATCCGCCCGAAGAGTTTCGACGTCGCCGCCCGCCGTGGCGAGGACCTGATCCTCGTGAAGATACTGGGCAACGTCGACGGGTTCGACGGCGCGACCGGCGCGGAGATGCGCCGCCTCGGAACCTACCTGAACGCAACCCCGTTTGTCATCGGGCTGCGCACCCGCGACGAGGACCTCAAACCCGGCGTGGTCTACTTCCGCCACGGCGTGCCGGTGTTCAACCCCGACACCGCGATGGACCTGTTCGTCGAGAACGTTCCACCCCTCATCTACGCCGCCCCCGGCGGGCTGTACGTCAGCATCGACAGCGACATCCTCGCGGACGAGCGCGAGAAACGCGGCTGGAGCCTGGGCCAGCTCGCCACCGAACTCGGCGTTTCCAGACGAACGGTCTCGAAGTACGAGGACGGCATGAACGCCTCGATCGAGGTGGCGATGGCCCTGGAGGACCTCTTCGATGCGCCCCTCACGAGCCCCGTCGACGTGATGGACGGCGCGGAGACGGTCCGCGACGCCGAACCCACCCCCGAGGACCCTGCGGTCGACCCCGAGGACGAGGGAATCACCGCCGTGCTCACCCGGGCGGGCTTCGACGTCCACCCGACGACGCGCGCGCCGTTCAAGGCCGTCGGCGAGGACACGGGCGAGGAGGAGAGCCTTCTCACTGGTAACTCCACGTTCACGAAGACCGCCGAAAAACGCGCCCGGATCATGGGCTCGCTCGGGAGGGTCACGCTGACCCGCTCGGTCTACTTCGTCGACAAAGCTCCCAAAGAGGAGGTCGACGGAACGGCGATCGTCGAGCGCCAGGAGGCCGAATCGACGCGCGACGGCGAGGAACTCAGGGAACTGATCCGCGAGCGGACCACGCCCCCCGAGGAACACGCTTAGGCGTACGTCTCCTCGAGATAGGCGACGATGTCGTCGCTCTCTGCCATCCCCTCGACCCCGTGGTCGGGATCGACGATCATCGGCACCTCGGTCTGGCCGCTGATCTCTTTCACCTCGGTGCGCTCGGCGTGGCTGGCCGGGACCATGTGCGAGTCGTACTCGACGCCGAGTTCGTCGAGCTTGCCCTTCACTTTCGCACAGAACGGACAGCCCTGCAGTTCGTAGAGTTGGATGGGTGCCATCGACGGCGATAGGGTCCGAAGCCAAAAGAGCCCACGGGTACGCCGCGGACGGGACGGCCGACCCTACAGCAACATCCCGCTGGTCTGGACGTAGAAGTAGCCCACGAGCGCCGCCGCGAGGGCCCACTGGCCGGGGCGCACCTCGCCCGCGTCGCCCATCGCGGTCTTGATGACCGGGTAGGCGACGATCCCCGCCGCCAGTCCGTTCGCGATCGAGTAGGTGAGGGGCATCACGGTAATGGTGAGTCCGCCCGAGACGGCCCACGCGGGGTCGTTCCACCGCACGTCGAGGACGCCCTGGAGCATGATGATCCCGACCACCACGAGCGCGATGTAGGAGGCGTAGGCGGGGATCGCCGCGATCAGCGGGACGGCGACGAGCGAGACCAGAAAGAGCGCGGCGACGATCAGCGCGGTCAGCCCCGTCCGACCGCCCTCCTCGACGCCCGTCGAGGACTCGATGTAGGTCGTCACCGTCGAGGTGCCGAGCATCGCGCCGACGGTGGTCCCCACGGCGTCGGCCATCAGGGGCTTCTCGATCTCGGGCAGGTCGCCCTCCTCGTCGAGGAAGCCCCCGAACTGCGAGACGCCGATCAGCGTCCCGGCCGTGTCGAAGAAGTCGACGAAGAAGAAGGTGAAGACGACGAGCGCGAAGGTGAGGGGGTCGATGTCGACGAACCCGTCGAGGAAGGCCCCCGCGAGCGGGGTGATGTCGTACTGGGGGCTCGCGAGCGTCTCGGGGGTGACGACCCCCCGGGGAAAGACGCCCGCGAACGTGAGCGCCCACCCCGTCAGGGCCGTCCCCAGGATGCCGATGACGATCGCACCCTTGATTCCGCGCGCCCAGAGGACGAACGTGGCGGCCAGTCCGAGGACGCCCAGCCCGGCGACGGGGCTCGCGGCGACGTCCCCGAGGGTCACGAGCGTCGCCTCGTCGGCGACGACCAACTGCATCTCCTGGAGGCCGATGAACAGCAGAAAGACCCCGATCCCCGCGCCGACGGCGAACTTCACGGGTTCGGGGAAGAGTTCGATGACGTACTTGCGGGCGCCGACGGCGGTGATGGCGACGAAGATCAGCCCCTCGACGAACACCGCCGCGAGCGCGGTCTGCCACGGGACGCCGAGCCCGAGGACCACGGTAAAGGCGAAGAAGGCGTTGAGGCCCATGCCCGGCGCGAGCGCGAACGGTCGGCGCGCGTAGAACGCCATCACGAGCGTCGCGACGAACGCCGAGAGGATCGTCGCGATGGCGATCATCTGCTGGACGTCGGTCTGCGAGTACCCCTCGACCGTGATCGCCTCCGAGAGGATGGCCGGGTTGACCAGGACGATGTACGACATCGCCAGAAACGTCGTGATCCCGGCGATGGTCTCGGTCCGAACGTCGCTCCCCTGCCCCTCGACGTCGAAATGCGCGCTCAGGCGCTCACCGATCCCCATGATACACGAGTGAGCATAGCGTCAGAGGGTTATTTAACTATTTTCGTCTACGCCGGGCGCATCTATGCACAGGTATGGGTATCACTCGATCTGCGAGAGCGCGCCGACGGGCGCGTCGGTTCGGGCACGGGCGCGCTCGATCCCCTCGTCGCCGGCGGCGATCAGCGCGAAGACGCCGCAGACCCGGGCACCGGCCCCGGTGGCGATGTCGAGCAGGAGTTCCTGGGTCTCGCCCGAGCGGATGAGGTCGTCGACGACCAGCACCGTCTCGCCCGCCGCGAGCGCCGAGGCCGGCAGGTAGTAGGTGAGTTCGATCCCCGAGTCGAGGCGGTCGCGGGCCTCGATGAACTCCTCGATCGCCGTCTCCTTGGATTTCTTGGCGTAGGCACACCGGGCGTCGAAGTACCGCGCCATCGCCGCCGCGATCGTGATTCCATCGGTCGCGGCCGTCAACACCACGTCCGGGCGCTCGAAGCCGAACGACTCGGCGGCGACCGGCGCGAGCAGGTCGAGAAACGGCTGGTCGAAGACGATTCCCGAGTTGTCGACGTACCCCTCCGAGTCGAGTTCGATCCGCGCGTCGAGTTCCGCCGCGAGGGTGTCGCGGCCGACGCCGTCGATCACCGCCCGGGCGCGGTCCGTACCCGGCAGGACGTGCCCGTTGACGTACCGGTTGAGATCGCCCGCCGGCAGACCCGTCAGATCGGCGAGTTCGTCGTACGTGCGCGTCTCCTTCAGCATCCCCAACACGGAGACCGCCTGCAACTGGAGGGCGGCCTTCTCGGCGCGGTTCATATCCGGAGAGGTATCTACACGAACTTGAACATCTCGAATCGAACCGGCAGAAAAACACGCACGGGAGCGGATACTACCGGTCGAGGAGTTCCGTGGCCGTGAGCAGTGCATCGAGTTCGAGGGCGTGGTCGGCGAGCAGTTCCCGCGCGCCCTCCTCGCGGTCGACGACGACCAGCACGCGCTCGACGCGGGCGCCGGCCTCCCGGAGGGCTTCCGCGGCGTCGACGGCGCTTTGCCCGGTCGTCGCGATGTCCTCCAGAACGAGCACCTCCTCGCCCTCCTCCAGTTCACCTTCGATCAGGTTCCCCGTGCCGTACTCCTTCTGTTGCTTGCGCGCGATGACGTAGGGCAGGCCGGTCTCGACGCTCGTGACCGCCACGAGGGGAACGGCCCCGAGGGCGACGCCCGCGAGTTTCGGCTCGTCGATCCGCTCGGCGAACGCCGCCGCGATCAGCGAGAGGCATCGAGGATCGGTCTCGAAGCGGTACTTATCGACGTAGTAGTCGCTCGTCCCGCCGTGCGAGAGCTCGAACTCGCCGTACTGGACGGCGTCGGCCTCGCGCAGCGCCGCGATGAGTTCCGTGTCGGTCATGGTCGGGTTCTCGCATGGCAGGACAAAAGGGGTGCGATCCATCCAGCGGAACGTACGGGAAAGCAGGAATGGAGAGACGGGCACGATAGGGGTCCCGCGAGCGAACGAAGTGAGCGAGCGGCCTTTTTAGCGTAGCTTTTTACGGCGAGTGGTGCCCGCAGCGCGTCAGCGCGAGGACACCCGAACCGAAAAAAGGTGCATGGGCACGAGGGAATTCGAACCCCGGTCGGACGTGCTCGCTTCGCTGCGCGCGACCTCCCTGCTTCGAATCCATCTCGATTCGCTGTTCGCTCGTCGCGTCCGCTCCTCGCAGAACAGCGGGCACGATGGGATTCGAACCCACGACCGTCGGATTAGAAGTCCGACGCTCTATCCGGACTGAGCTACGTGCCCCGAGAGTCTCGCAGTCGGCGTCTACTCCTCGACCCGGTTTATACCCTTTGACTGGGCAGTTTCGGCCGGATCGGCCGCTCGTTCCCACTGTGGGATCTCACCCGAGCGAGATGTCGAGATAGAGCATGACGATCGCCCCGAGAATCGTCCCGAGAGTGGCGATGCGCTCGTTACCCTTCGTGTGCGTCTCGGGAACGATCTCGTCGGAGATGACGAACAGCATGGCTCCGGCGGCAAAGCCCATCGCGTACGGCAACAGCGAGGAGATCGTCTGGACCGCGTACGCGCCGAGAACGGCCAGGGGGACCTCGACGGCTCCCGCGCGGATCCCCGCGAGCACGGCGTAAAAGCGCTTGTCCAGTCCGGCGTTGATGGCGGCCACCGAGACGGCCAGCCCCTCGGGGACGTTCTGGATCCCGATGGCGAGCATCAGGGGGATCGCGGTGGCGACGTCGCCGCTGCCGAACCCGACGCCGACGGCGAGCCCTTCGGGCATGTTGTGGAGCGTGATCGCGAGGATGAACAGCACCACGCCGGCGAGACGCTCGTCGTCCACCGGGAGTTCGTCGCCCGGGTTCGCGGCGTCCCGTCGTCGCCGCCCCGAGAGGAGGAAGTGGGCGTGGGGAACGAGCAGGTCGGAACGGTCGAGAGCGAGCGCGCCGAGCGCCACGCCGAGGAGGACGGGGATCGGATTCCCGTCGGAGTAGACCTCGATGCCGGGGAGGATGAGGCTCGTGAAACTCGCGGCGAGCATCACGCCGGCGGCGAACCCGAGCGCGCCGTCCATCGCACGGACGGAGGGGTCGCGCCAGACGAATACCAGCGACGCACCGAGGAGGTTGAGGACCGCTATGAACAGCCCCCCGACGAGCCCGTGAACGACCGGGTTCTGCCCGAACAGTCCGACGAACGGTTCGGCTACCACCCGCCACACCTCGAGTCGGAAAGCGCCATGGGTGTACGCCGGAACGGTTTCCGGGCCACGATTATCGATCTATCGCCCTCGGCTGATACGCCCCTCGAACGATCACCGTCGGCGGTGAGGAGGTCACCGTTCGGAGAGCGGGCGGACCCGGAGGACTTATTCGCCGACCGCGTCTATCGCCGCCGAATGCGCGTCATCGGAACCGTCGGCCTGCCGGGCAGCGGGAAGGGTGAGGCCGCCGCCGTCGCCCGCGAGGAGGGGGTCCCCGTCGTCACGATGGGCGACGTCATCCGTCGGGAGTGCCGAGAGCGGGGCCTCGACCCCGCCGACCACCACGGCGAGGTCGCGAAGGCGCTGCGCGAGGAGGACGGCCCCCTCGCGATCGCCGAGCGCTCCCTGCCGCTGATCGAGGAGCGCCTTGAGGAGGGCGGGGTCGTCCTCGTCGACGGGCTTCGCTCGGGCGCGGAGGCGAAGCGTTTCGAGGAGGCCTTCGGCGAGGCCTTTTCGCTCGTCGCGATCGAGGCACCCTTCGAACTCCGCGAGGAACGTCTCGGAACCCGCGGGCGGGACAACCCCGAAACCGAATCGCTGGAGACCCGCGACGAGCGCGAACTGGGCTTCGGGATGGGCGAGGCGATCGAGCGTGCGGACGTGACCATCGAGAACACCGACTCGCTCGAACGCTTTCGCGAGCGGATCCGCGCGGTGCTCTCCGAGGAGGCGATCGAGCGGTGATCTACCGGATCGAGGCCACCGTTCGGGTGCCGGTCCGTGACACCGAGGTCACCGACAGAGTCAAAGACGCCGTGATGAACCTGTTTCCGAACGCCGAACTCGAGACCCGGGAGGGGGAACTCGCCGGGACGACCCACTCGCTGGATCACCTCTCCGAACTGCTCCACCGCCAGGAGATCCTCGACACGGCCCGAAGCGAGTTCTTCCGCCGCCAGTCGGGACGGTACTTCTCCTTCTCGCTCAAGAAACAGGCCGCCTTCCAGGGCGTCGTGAACTTCGCGGTCGGCGAGGAGGGCGAACTCGGCGAGATCGACGTCGAGGTCCGCGTGGACGACCCCGACGTGGAGTCGTACATCGATCACGTCGCGCCGCCGACCGAGGACGGACGGCCAGTCGAACCGTAGTCACTGGCCGTCCGACAGCCACCCGAAGAGCAGTTCCCTCGTCGTGTCGCTGGTTCCGACCGCGTCGTGGTCGGCCCCGTCCAGAACGACGTTCTCCGCCCCGTCGAGTTCGGGGCTAGTCGGTCGCGTCCGGAAGAAGTCGTCGTCGGTTCCCCGGATCGTGTAGTACTCGGTGGGGCCCGGCGTCTCGTCCGCGTTGAGTTCGTAGAGCGGTCGGCCCGGCGTATCGGCACAGGCGTGAGAGAGGAAATCACAGATCCGGGCTGAGCCGGGACCGGCCACACAGCCCGGTCCGCAGGTCCACGTCCCGTGGTTCGCGCCGGCGAGCCCCACCATCGAATCGACCCACTCGTAGCGGTCGTCCTCGGCCAGCCAGTAGCGAATCCCCGTGACGCCGAGGCTGTGGCCCACCAGATCGACGCGTTCCGTGTCCGTGTATCGACGGACCCGTTCAACGAACGAATCCAGTTGCTCGCGCATCTCGGCGTGCGTGCTCGTTTCGCGCCCGAACGTGATCGCCCAGAGCGCGTCGCCCGAGTAGCCGCGCTCGACGAAGTACCCGGCGTGTCCGTCGAAGTCACACGCGTCGCGGCCGTTACCGTGGACGAACACGATCGGCCGGTGGGAGAGACCGGCGGCCGTCCCGTGGTGCGTGTGGCCGCCCCAGCCGCCGTACTCCTCGCCCGAATCGAACGGCAGCGCGGCGTCGTCGGCTCGGTCGCGGGAGCACGACGAGGCGCTCTCGGGGAGGCCGGGGTCGGGATCGCCGCCGCCGTCGTCCAGACACCCCGTGAGCGGAGTCGAAACGCCGACTCCGCCGACCGCCCGCAGGAGGTCGCGGCGTCGAACTGCCCGCGGATCGCGCTCGCGCGCCCCGCCCTCGGCGCCCGTTCGGGAGGAGTCGCTCACGGGCGTGCGCTCAGAACAGCCCGCCCATGCCGCCGCCACCGCCGCCCTGTTTCTCCATCTGTTTCATCATCCGCTCCATGTCCATGTTGCCCTGGCCCATGCCCTGGAACTGCTTGAGGGTGCGCTCCATCATCTTGTGCTGCTGGAGCAGTTCCCTCACCGTCTCCTCGTCCGTTCCGGAGCCCCGGGCGATGCGCTCGATCTGGCTCTGGCCGATCGCGCGGGGATGTTCCATCTCGGCGTCGGTCATCGAGTCCATGACGTACTCGAAGCGTCGCAGTCGCTCCTGGGTGACGTCCATCGCGTCGTCCGGTAGCTGGTCCATGAGCCCGCCGCCCAGTCCGGGGATCATGTCCATGATCTGGTCCAGCGGGCCCATGCGGTTCATCGCGTTCATCTGCTTTCGCATGTCGTGGAGCGTAAAGGTGCCAGAAAGCAGGTCCTCGGGGTCCCAGTCCTCTTCCTCCTCCTGGGTTTCCGCCATCGCGCGCTCGACGCGCTCGGTGAGCTGTTTGAGGTCGCCCATCCCGAGCAGGCGAGAGATGAAGCCGTTTGGCTCGAAGCGCTCGATGTCCTCGACCTCCTCGCCGGTCCCGAGGAAGGCGATGGTCGAGTCGGTCTCGTTGACCGCGGTCAGTGCTCCACCACCCTTCGCGGTCCCGTCGAGTTTCGTGATCGCCACCCCCTGAATGCCGATCGACTCCTCGAACCGGCGGGCCTGTTCTTTCGCCCCCTGCCCGATGGCGGCGTCGAGCACCAGCAGCGAGCGGTCGGGCTGGACGACCCCCGCGATCGCCTCGATCTCCTCGATCAGGTCGTCCTCGAGGGCGTGGCGACCCGCGGTGTCGACGATGTGGACGTCGGCGTCGGCGGTCTCCTCCATGCCCGCGCGGGCGATCTCGACGGGGTCGTCGGCGTCGGGGTCGCCGTAGAACTCGACCTCGGCGCGTTCGCACATCTGTTTGGCCTGGTCGTACGCGCCCGGGCGGAAGGTGTCGGTCTGGATCACCGCGGGCCGGAGCCCCTTCTTCGAGAACCACCACGCCATCTTCGCCGCGGTCGTGGTCTTCCCCGACCCCTGCAGGCCCGCCAGCAGGATCGTCTGCTCCTCGAGCGGGAGGTCCGTCGAGTCGCCCACGAGCGCGACGAGTTCCTCGTAGACGATCCGCAGGACGTGATCGCGGGCCGTGGTACCGGCGGGCGGGTCCTCTTCGAGCGCCCTCGTCTTGATCGAGTCGGAGAGGCCCATCACCAGCGAGACGTCGACGTCGGCCTGCAACAGCGAGCGCTGGATCTCCTTGACGACCGCCTGCACGTCGTCCTCGGTGAGCCGGGACTTCCCGCGGAGGTCCTCCAGAGTCCCCCTGAGCGAGGTCCCGAGGTCGTCGAGTACCATTTGCTTCGAGTAGGCGACCGAGGCGCTAAAGGCTTTGTTCGTTGGCCGCGTCGGCCTCACCGCTCACAGAGGGTGACGTCGCCGTTGTCGTAGCCGATGGTGCGGGTGCCACACATCTCCTCGATGTTCGTCTGGCGGACGTGGTCCCGGCCGTCGGCGGTCTCGAAGCGCGGCGCGCCGTCGCGCTGGTAGTCCCGATAGACGATGGTCTCGTGGTCGGGTGGCTCGCCGTCGACGGTGGCCGAACTGAATCGCTCTTCTCCGCCGTAACGGTTCAGCACGCTGGTGTAGGGGCTGTCGCTGTAGATGGGGTTCTCGGCGCTACTGTCGGTCGTCTCGACGAGCGTCTCCATCGCCGTCACCTCCGCGGGCGAGTAGCCGTAGCGGACGTTCTCCTCGGGGAAGGCGGGGGCGTCCTGCGTCGCGTCGCTCGCCAGCACCATCCCCCCCGAGAACGTGAGCGCGAACACGAGCACGACCGCCGCGAGCACCTGTGGGGAACAGTCCCGGCGCAGGCGGTCGAAGCCGACGGCGGTGAGTATCGCCATCACCGCGTAGAGGAAGGCGAACCACCGCCCGGGCAGGAAGTTCCGCAGGCCGAACAGCGGCGGGACGAGCGTGAAGACCATCATGACCCCGGCGGCGACGATGAGCGTGAGTCCCGGCTGGCTCGTGCGCTCGCGCCCGAGGAGGTAGAGGCTGCCGACGACGGTCCCGAACAGGAAGACGAGGAAGCCGGTGTGGTCGATCAGCGGGATGAGCGTCTCGCCCAGGAACGAGCCGGGTTCGCCGCCGCTGGCCGCGCCCGCGGCGTCGCTGCGGTCGAACAGCCCGCTGCCCTCGATCGACCCCCAGAGGACCACGACGACCGCCTCGGTGAACGTCCGCTCGCCCCAGGGGGTCATGCTCCAGACCAGCATGAGCAGGCCGAGCGCGAACGCCGAGTAACCGTGGACGCTGTGGATGCTGATCGAGGAGCCCTCGCCGGAGAACAGCCGCCGTCGGAGGCCGCCGGCGTTCAACCCGATCTGGGCGAGCGAGCCGGCACCGAACAGCACGAGCATGATGAACGCTGACACCTGGTGGGTCAGCGCCATCGCGAACATGAGGCCGATCAGCAGGGCGATCTCGGCGGGCCGGGCCCCGTGCTGTTGGATCCGAACGAACAGCAACAGGATGGCGAGAAAGACCAGCAGTCCGAGGCTCGTCGGGATGATGTGGATCGACCAGACCACGACGAAGTCGCTGATCGAGTAGGCCGCCGTGGCGAAGACCGCCCAGCGCGGGTCCGCGAAGCGGGCGGCCGTCAGGTAGACCAGCAGGGGCGCGACGACCATGGCGACGCCGATCGATCCGAAGAGCGCGAGCCGTGGCGTCACGCCCGTCAGGAGCGTCGCCGCGACGACCGAGAGGTGATAGAGCGGCGCGGCGCTGTACTTCGTCCGCCCCATCCCTTCGAGGGACTCGGCGGCGAGGATCCCCTGGACGTACTGGGGCATGTGGACCCAGACGTCGATCCCGACGTAGCCCGCCGATCCGAGCAGGCCGGCGAAGCGCACGACGAACCCCAGCGCGAGCACCTGCCCGAGCAACAGCCCGACCGAGAGGTCGCGTTCCGGGACGAGGGCGATCTGGACGAACACCAGCACCGAGAGGAGGATCGTGATCGCGTAGAAGGCGGGGCCGCGCCCGCCGGTCAGGACCGAGAGAGCGATCAACCCGGCCGCGCCGAGGAAGACGACGCCCGGTAGGGCGTGGACGGCCCACCGTGGGAGGGTCGCGATCCGATCGACCGACGGGGTCCGCGTCGCGGCCAGATAGAGCAGGCAGGCGACCGCGAGCACCGGCGGGACGGTCCGCACCAGCATGTGTGTGAGATAGAGGTTGAGCGGGGTCAACAGCGCCGCGAGCACCAGTCCCGCGACCGCCCCGAGGGTGCCGAAGCTGACCCGGTAGCCGCCCATCGAGAGGTGCATCTACGGGCACCCCTCCGCGAGCGCCGGACCCGAACCGCGCCGCTGACACCGACCCCTCCCTCGCATCGCTCACCCCTCGAAGCCACGGCCGCTTTATTATGTCGAATCTAACGGCGCGCCGCGTTACACAGCCACACGACGGCCGATCGGGAACGATCCGAAATCGCTGATACCGGAAAAGAGCGCCCGAGACGCGATATATCGACGGGTTAAAGTCAGCCGTCCTGAACGAAAGGCCGGATCAGGGGCCGAGGCTCGCCGGCTCGCCGTCGATCGCGACGTCGACCGGTGCGCTGGCCTCGAAGTCGGTGACCTCGCCCGTGAAGACGAACGAATCGGGTTCGCGCGTCGTCCGACCGGTCACGCGCGAGCCGTCGACCGAGTCGTAGTCGTTGATCGTCCCCCCGTACTCGGTGGACTTCCCGACCTCGCCCGAAACCGAGAACTCGTAGTGGGCCGTCGTCCCGCGACCGGAGACGGTGAGGATGCGCTCTAGGTCGCCGAACTCGTCGGGATCGACGGTCTCGCCGTCGAGACGGAGGTCGATCGGCCCCGCGGCCTCGAACTTGGTGACCTCGCCCGTGAAGGCGTACGAGTCGGGTTCGCGCGTCGTCCGACCCGTCACGCGCGATCCCGCGATCGAGTCGTAGTCGTTGATCGTCCCCCCGTACTCGGTGGACTTCTCGACCTCGCCGGAGACCGAGAACTCGTAGTGGACGGTCGAGCCCCGACTCGCGACCGTGAGCACGTCGCGGCCGGCCCCGAGGTCGGCGGGATCGACCGCCTCGCCGTTGACCCAGACGTCGACCGGTGCGCTGGCCTCGAAGTCGGTGACCTCGCCCGTGAAGGCGTACGAGTCGGGTTCGCGCGTCGTCCGACCCGTCACGCGCGAGCCGTCGATCGAGTCGTAATCGTTGATCGTTCCCCCGTACTCGGTGGACTTCTCGACCTCGTCCGAGACCGAGAACTCGTAGTGGGCCGTCGAGCCCCGGCCCGCGACCGTGAGCACGTCGCGGTCGTCGTCCGTCTCGCGGGGATGGCCGACGTCGGCGGGCGGTTCGTCGCTCCCGAAGTGGTTGCCCGAGAGCGTGACCTCGTCCCACCCGCTGCCGCCGGCGTCGGTGTAGTACTGGATGACGGGCGAGCCGTCGGCCAGACGGTCGCCGCCGGGATCGGTCGGGTTGAAAAACCAGTTGTCGGTCACGCGAGCGCCCGAACCGGGCGTGCCGCGGATGGCGACCGCCGCGGTGGTGTTCCCGCTCCGGTTCTCGACGAGTTCGAACGTGTTGTGGTGGACGTCGATCCGGTCGCCGCCGGGACGGTGCATCTCGAAGCCGAAGATCAGGCCGTTGGGCCCCTGCAGGTTGTAGCGGGCCTCGTAGCTACACCCGGGACCGCCGCCCCCGGCGATGCTGTGGCGATTGCCATCGAAATAGTTGTGCTCGATCAGCGGGTCGCCCCGGTAGACGACGACGCCGTAGCCCAGCCCTTCCATCATGTTGTCGTGGATCGAGCAGTGATGGACGTGCGCGTCGCTGTCCAGCGGGTCCGAGCCGTGGCGGCCGATCCCGATCGCGGCGTGGGTCCAGCCGTAGAGTTCGCAGTTGTCGATCTCGCAGTCGGCGTAGGCACGCAGCGCCAGCGAGTCGTTGTCCCAGGCGCTCCCCGCGGGGTCGTAGTAGCCGACGCGGTGGCCCCGAAAGCGCAGGCCCGTGATCCGGACGCCCTCCTCGTAGATCTGGAAGAGTCGCGAGGCGCGTTCGTCGGCGGTGATCAGCGCGCCCGGCGAGCCCTCCCTCCCCCGGCCGCTGGCGAGGGTCACGCCGCCGGGGATCGTGATCCGACGGGCGCTCAGGTCGATGACCGCGTCGTCGGCGACGTAGATCGTTTTCGAGCCCCCTTCGAGCGCCGAGAGCAGTTCCTCGCGCGTCGAGACGACCACGTCCGCGTCGGCGGGCGAGACCGTCCGGTCGTAGCCCTCGCCGCCGCCTACTTCCCCGCTCGGTGCCGGATCCTCGCTCGCCATGGCTGGAGCGGACCCCACGCCGACCGCGCTCGCGGCGGCGGCGAGTCCGAGCGTGAGATAGGCGCGCCGGCCCATCGTCCTGTCGTCGTGTCCGTGATGCATAATTCCGAAGTATATAGATTAATAATAAGTTTTGTGTAATTATTGTTGAAAGCATCGTTCGGCCGGCAGGCTTTTCGGCGCGGTCGCTCAGGTCCCGGTATGGACCGGCTCGTCCGCTCCCTCGAGAGCGCGCCCGTCGTCTCGCGCGGGGAGTACGACTACTTCGTCCACCCGGTGACCGACGGCATTCCGGCGGTCGAGGCGCCGTTGCTCCGCGAGATCGCCGAGGGGATCGCTCGCGTCGCGGATCTGGAGCGGGTCGACCGGATCCTCACCGCCGAGTCGATGGGGATCCACCACGCGACGGCGCTCACCCTCGAGACCGAGATCCCCTTCAGCGTCGCCAGAAAGCGCTCCTACGGGTTCGAGACCGAGGTCGCCGTCCACCAGGAGACGGGGTACTCGGAGGGGGATCTCTACATCAACGGGATCGGGGCCGGCGATCGCGTCCTGCTCGTCGACGACGTCTGCTCGACCGGCGGCACCCTCCGGGCGCTGTGTGAGGCGCTCGGCGAACTCGGGGCGGAACCGACGGAGGTCGTCGTCGTGATCCGGCGCGTCGGCGACCCCGTCGACCTCCCGGTGGGGCTCACGTCGCTGGTCGAGGTCGACGTCCGGGACGGACGGGTCGTCGTCCACGAGACGTCCTAGAGGAGCCGCTTTGCGAGCGTCTTGGCCGGACCGAGATCCACGCCCAGCCGTTCTTCGAGGTCGAGGACGAGGACGATCTCCTCGCGTTCGATCCCGCCGAAGCGGAGGGTTACGACGGCGTGGATCGCGAGAAAGAGCGCGAACAGCACGAGGAACACCGGGAGCGTGACGGTCACGAGCGATGTGACGAGCGCGTAGATTCCGCCGATCGCAACGACGGCGGCCGTCGCGGGTCGCAGGAGCGACGTGCTGAACGGATGGATGCCGGACCGGGTGTAGAGTTGGACCGAGTAGGCCACGTTGAGCAGGAGGTAGGAGATCACGGTGGCGACCGCAGCGCCGAGATACGAGTAGCGGGGGATGAGGACGACGTTGAGCGCGACGTTCAGCCCCGCGGCCCCGGCGTTGTCGAGCATGATGAGGCGGGTGTGGCCCATCGCGGTCAGCGTCTTGTAGTTCGGGCCGACGACCGCGTGGACGAAGAAGCCGACCGCGAGGACCGAGAGCGCGAGCGCGCCCTCGGTGTACTGCGGGCCGAACGTGTAGCGGATCAGCAGTTCGGGGAACAGCGCGATGACCACGAAGATCGGCAGCGACGCCATGAATATCCACTTCGTGACCAGCCGGTAGACGTGGGCCATCTCCCCGACGTCACCCTCGGCGTGCAGTTCCGAGAGGATCGGGACGAACAGAAAGCCGAAGGAGGCGAGCACGACCGTCAGCATCGTCGCGAGCGGGTAGAGCACGTTGTAGACGCCGACGTCGGCGGTCGAGACGAAATACCCCAGCAGGAAGGTGTCGATGTCGGCGAGGATCTTCACCATGATCGCCGAGACGATCAGCGGCGCCGAGAAGGCGAGCAGTTCGCGGTGCATCGGGGCCGCCGCGACCCGCGTGAACAGCGGCGTGTCCCGATGGAGGTAGTACGTCCCGAGCCCCGCGGCGGCGGCGTGGCCGACGACGTACGCCCACGCGACGCCCGCGGCGCTGTAGCCCAGTCGGAGGACGATCACGGCCAGTACCAGCCGGGTGACGTGGGCGGTGACGTTCTCGACGAGCACCTTCGGGACGGTGCGTTTCGTCCCTTGAATCCCGCCGATGGAGAGCTTCTCGACCGACGCGAACGGCATGGCGAGGCCGAACACCCGCAGGACGGGGACGACGCTCGGATCCCCGAAGGCCCGGGCGGCGATCGGTTCGGCGAGGACGATCAGCCCGATCCCCGAGAGCACCGAGAGGGGGAGCACGAGCTGGAAGGCGGAGACGAGGACGCCCCGTCGCCGTTCGGGGTCGTCGTATCGCGGCAGGTACCGTCCGACCCCGGTGTGCATCCCGAGAAGAACGACCGTCGAGACGGTCGCGAGCGCCGCGGCGCCGAGCGAGATCGCGCCGTAGCCCTCGGGGCCGAGCAGGCGGCCGATGACGAGCGCGGAGAGAAACGAGATCCCCAGCCCGAACATCTCGCCGACGAAGACGACGCTGCCGCCGGCGAACAGCTTTCGAAAAGGCTCCTCGCTCGCCATTATCGGAGGTCACGCCGGGCGGGAAAACGGGGGATATTCGGGTCCTCGGCGGAACACGCCCGCGGCCTCACGGGGCGGCCACCATCACTCACCCAGCAGTTGATCGACGAGCCAGTCGGGGTCGAACCGCTCGACGTCGTCGTAGCCCTGTCCGGTCCCCAGAAAGAGGATGGGCTTGCCGGTGACGTAGGCGATCGAGATCGCCGCCCCGCCGTTGGCGTCGGCGTCGGCCTTCGTGAGGATCGCGCCGTCGATCTCGGCGGCGTCGTTGAACTTCTTCGCGCGCTGGACGGCGTCCTGGCCCGCGACCGCCTCGTCGGTGAACAGGGTCATGTCCGGGCCGACGACCCGGTTTATCTTCTCGAGTTGGTCCATCAGCCCCTCGTTGGTGTGGAGCCGTCCCGCGGTGTCGCCGAGCACCACGTCCACGTCGTGGGCCTCGGCGTACTCGACGGCGTCGTAGATCACCGCCGCCGGATCGCCGCCCTGCTCGTGGGAGATGAGCTTCGTTCCCAGCCGATCGGCGTGCTCTCGGATCTGCTCGTTGGCGCCCGCACGGTAGGTGTCGCCGTTCGCGAGCACCGTCGAGTAGCCGCGCTCCTCGAGGTAGCGCGAGAGCTTGGCGATCGAGGTGGTCTTGCCGACGCCGTTGACACCCGTAAAGATGATCGTGACGGGTTTTTCGGCCGCGGCGATCCGCTCGTCGAAGTCGAACTGGCCGACGCTGATCACCTCCAAGAGCGCCTCCCGGAGCGCCTCGTCGATCCGCTCCTCGACCGTCTGGGTCATCCCCCGGGTCGCGTTCTCGAGGTCGTCGCGCAGGTTCGAGACGATCTCTTGGGCGACGGTGAATTCGACGTCGCTCTCGAGCAGCGCGAACTCGAGGTCGTCGAGCGGCCCCTCGATGACTTCCGGGTCGATGACGATCTGCCCCGTCGCGAGCGACCTCGCGCGGTGCATGAACCCGCCCGAGGAGCGATCGGTCGTCGGCTCCTCGGATCCGGGTTCGGGTTCCGCGGCCGCGTCCGGTTCGGTCGTTACCTCCCCCGGTTCGGCCGTCGCCCCTTCGATCGGTTCCTCGGTGTCGACGGGTTCGCCCGAACCGGCCGGTTCGGGCTCGGCGTCGGGTGCTGCGGCCTCGGCCGGCTCTTCGGGCATCTCCTCGGTCTCGGCGTCCCCCTCGACGTCCGCCGCTTCCGCCCCCTCCTCGACGTCGTCACGGAAGCGCCCGAGCTTCTCTTTCAGCCCGTCGAACATGTCACTGCTCGTCGTTCCCCTGTTGCTGGAGCTGCTGCATCGCCTGCTGTTGGGCCTGCTGTTGGACCTGCTGGGCGCGCTGTTCGACCTCGTCGATCTCGGACTCTAGCTCGTCGATCTCGGACTCTAGCTCGTCGATCCGCTCGGAGAGCGTGTTGCGTTTGGTCTGGAGCGTCTCGGTCGCGTCGTCGCGTTCCTGTTCGGCGGCGAAGCCGCCGCCGACGTCGACGATCACCTCGTCGATGTCGTCGACCGTCGCACGGACGTACGCGCCGCCGCCGACCGGCACCTGTACCGTCGAGCCGGTCTCGAGCGATTCGAGCGCGGAGACGGCCTCGGTGATCTCGGCCTGTTCGTCCTGGAGGGCCTCGACCTCGTCTTCGAGCGCCTCCTGCTGGGCGTCGAGCTCCTGGAGCTGCTGGGAGAGCTCCTGGAGTTCGGGGCTTGTGCCGCCCATGCTCATCGCGCGATCACCGTGTTGAGAGAAACGAACGTCATGCCTACGACTGGGGCAGCGAGTCGGAAGTATCTTCCTAGTCGAGGTAGCCCAGTGCGTCCTCGATTCGCCCGAGTTCGGGCCCCGTGGTGTCCTGACCGGCGACGTAGCCGAAGGCGTTCGCCACCAGGCCGGAGCCGACGAGCGGCCCGCCGTAGTTGATCGTCCCGATGTCGGCGTAGGCGTCGAGGAGCTCCTCGAGGAAGTCGAGTTCGCCGTCGGTCGCCTTCGGGTGACAGAGCACGCCGTCGTTCGTCGCCACGGCCGCGGTCCCGACGGTTCTGAGACCCGCGAGTTCGCCCCGTTCGACCGGGACCCCGAGACCATCGTTCACGGCCCGGACGGCCTCCCGGGAGAGGTCGGGGTGGACGTACGCGCCGCTGTCGTTCGCGAGCACGACGTTGCCCGCGGCGTTGATCCTCCCCGGCAGTTCGGTGACCGGCAGGTCGACGACGTCGGCGATCGCCTCGCGCTCGGCGTCGGTGATCCGGCTACTGACGAGCAGGCCGTTCGAGTTGCCGACACAGAGCGCGCCCACGGTGGAGGAACCGCCGATCGTGGTCGGGATCGCCGGGACCGCGAGTTCCTCCTCGAGTCCCTCGCGCAGGTCGTCCTCGACGTCGTTGCGCACGAGGACCGCGTCGTCGGTCGCACGGGCGAAGACGCCGACCGACGACGACCCGAAAAAGGCGGTGCGAAGCACTATCGGGCGAGCTCGGCCTCGACGAGCGCCTCGCCCTCCTCGGTGAACCGAGCGGCCCGCACGCGGAGCTTGCTCGGGGGCTTTCGTCGGCCCCGTTCCCAGACCGCCTCGTTGATCGAGGGGTCCAGACGTACGGCGTCCTCCTCGACCGAGAAGTGTTTCGCGAGGTGCTCGCGGACGATCGACATCGCCTTGTCGGCGCGCTCGTGGCTGGCCTGTGCTTTCGCGTCCCGCAGCGGGACCGTCACCACGCGCTCCTCGAAGTCGCTCGCGCTCATTATTCGTCGGTGTCGCTACGGCGCCAGTTTCGCCGCTTGGGGTTTCGCGTCACGTCGCGGTCGGTCTTGAGCATCACCCACGCGGGGATGCGCGAGTTCTGGCGATCCAGCTTCGCCAGGCGCTTCTTCTTCGCCTTCGATTTCTTGCCCATAGTACCCGGCAGTACCCCGGCGGCGCATAAAATCCTGTCCTTTTCAGAACAGCCCCGAGACCGCCCTGCCGACGCGACCGAACCGGGAACCGCCGTCGGTCGTCTCCGAACCCGCGGAATCGGAGGGCACGGGAGCGTCCCCGGATCCCGAAGCGGTGTCGGACTCGAACTCGCTCATCCTGAAGGTCACCTTGCGCTCGGAACGCTCCTCGTCGGCCTCCGTGCCGTCGTCCCACCCCGTCTGGCAGTTCGGACAGGAGGTGACGCAGTCGTGGTTGTCCCCGAACACGCGCGCGTAGTCCCGCGAGACGTATCCATCACAGCAATCACATCGAACCATACGGACATATCGTATCTAAAACATAATAAATATAATATATTGTTTCAACGGTATCGAATCCGATACCGGGGTTAGCGACCGGCTAATCGGCGTCGAGCGGGTACGAGCGGACCGTCGAGTAGACCGATCCCTCGGGGCCGAGTTCGCTCTCTTTCAGCGTCACCGCCTCGACCGTCGGCCGGCCGATGGTCGGATCGCGCTCGCGGACGAGGCGCTGGACGAGTTCCTTGCCGCCGGCGTGGTCCATCCGCGCGACCGTGGCGTGGGGCGTGAAGTCGTGATCCTCGGGATCGAACCCCATCTCGACCGTCTCGCGTTCGATGGCCTCGTGGAGGCGGGTCATCTCCGTCGTCCCGTCCCGGACCCCGATCCAGACGACGCTGATGTACTCGATCGAGGGAAAGACGCCGAGGCCGCCGTACTCGGCCTCGAAGGGCGAAACGTCGGAGTCGGCGACGGCGGTTTCGAGGGCGGATTCCAGTTCGGGCAGGCGGTCCTCGGGGATCTCGCCGAGGAACTTCAGCGTGACGTGGGTCTGGGTCGGATCGGTGGGCCGGATCCCCTCCGCCTCGTCGAGGTCCTCCTGGACGGCCGCGATCCGTTCTGCGAACTCCTCGGGGAGGTCGATGCTGACGAACAGGCGCATGGCGGGCGTTCGACGCCCAGCGGGTAATCGCTGTGGGTGCAGTCGGGTGGCCGTTGCTGTTGCTGTGGTAGTGCGGTACTGGGGTAGTGGTGCGGTGGCCGGCGTGAGCGTGGCTGCCACGTCCGGCAGCCACACGAGCGGGACGGGGAAGGGCTGGTTCACTAAGCGAGCAGTTCGGGCCCGAACTGCTCGCAATGCGGCCTGGAGGAAATGAAAGGGGCGAGGCCGGACTGCCAAGTCCGGCCGAGGGCTTTCGTGCGTAGGGCTTAACACCGCATCGCCCCTATCCCATCCATGACCGATCCAGAGGACCGAGACCACCGCTTTTCCGAGGGACAGGGCTTCTCCGACGCCTACGAGGAGTTCGACCTCGATCCCCCCGAACTCCGGGTCGACCCCGAGAAGGTCGATCCCGTCGACTCGCGCGTGCTCACCGACCTGCTCGACGAGCACAACGTCTCGCGCGAGGACATCGACGTCGAGTCGCTGGTCGAGGTCGGCCTCTCGTACATGGGGATCAACCGCCACGAGCAGGCGACCACGACCTTCGAGCGCGCCGCCCGGTTCGCCGAGGACGACTCGCTGCTCGCCCAGGAGGCGTGGGCGAACAAGGGCGTCGCCCACGCCGAACTCGAGGAGTACGACGAGGCGATCGGCGCCTACCGGGAGGCGCTGCGGATCGACGATCGCTCCGAACACGCCGCGGTCGCCGAGACCAACCTCGCGTACGCGCTCTGGGAGACCGGCAAGACCGAGCAGGCGCTCGAACACGCCGAACGCGCCGTCGAGATCGACAACCGCTTCCCGCAGGCGTGGTACAACCGCGGCTTCTTCCTGCTCGAACGCGGTCTCGCCGAGGAGGCGGTCAACTGCTTCGACAACGCGATGCGCCTCGGACTCAGGAGCGCCGACCTGCTCGAGGAGAAGGCCCGCGCCCACGAGGAACTGGGCGAGGACGAACGCGCCGAGGACCTCGCCGAGGAGGCCGAGGAGCTACGCGCCGAGAGCGAACAACAGTTGATGGAGCGATGATCGTAAACGAGCGCGAGACCCCGAAGGGGCTGTTGGTCTCGGTCTGCGATCGCGAGGTCCTCGGGGAAACCTTCGAGAACGGCGAGGTCTCGATCACCGTGACCGAGGAGTTCTACGGCGGCGACGAGGCCGCGGAATCGGAGGTCGCGGCGACGCTCGCGCGCGCGAGCGTCGCGAACCTCGTCGGCGAGCGGGCGGTCGCGCTCGCCATCGAACGGGGCCACGTCGACGAGACGAACGTCCTCGACATCGACGGCACGCCCCACGCGCAGTTCCTGCGGATGTGATCAGTCGATCCCGAGGAGTTTCGAGGGGTTTTCGTAGACGATCGCCCGAACGTCCTCGCGGTCGACGCCGAGACGACACAGGTCCATGATCGTCCGCTTCATCGCGAAGGCGTCGTGTTCCATCGCGCCGATGAGGTCGGTGTCGAGGACGATCCTGTCGGCTCCGTACGCCTCGATGGCGCTCGCGACGTCGGCGGGGTCGAACCCGCGCAGCCACGGCGCGCTGACGCTGAAGCTCAGGTAACAGTCCGTGTTCTCCAGGACGAGCGGGACGATCTCGGGGCTCGCGTGGTCGATCACGACCTGCTCGTCGGACAACCCCGTCTCGTCCGCGAGTTCGAGGTCGATCTCGACGGCCTCGCGTTTCGCGGTCGCGGGACCCAACAACGGCTCGGTGAAGCTCGCGTTCGCCTCCTCGTAGCTGTGGCTATATCTCGCGGAAAGGCCGCCCTTGCTCGATCCGGGGGTGTGGATCAGGATCGGCAGGCCCGTTTCGCGGGCGACGTGCATCTGTTCGCGCACGACGTCGCGCTGTTCGTCGATCCCCCACCCGACCGTGTGGTGGGTCGATTCGATTCCCGTCTCGCCGATGGCGACCACCCGCTCGTCCGCACAGTAGTCCGGAAGCGCCGCGAGCAGTTCCTCGCTCCCCTCCACGCCGGCCCAGGTGTGGACGCCGACGGCGACGTACTGGTCGTAGAAGTGCCGGTGATCGAAACACGCCGCCCGCCGGAGGGCGTCGTCCCAGAGGAACCGGACGTCGTCGGCCGAGACGGGGCGATACGGCGCCCAGTAGTAGCCCGCGGCGATCATCACCGCCGCGCGAGCGCCGCTCAGATCGAATCGTTCCCTGTCGTTCCACGTGAGCGACTGGGTGTGCTGGTGGATGTCGATCCACGGGATCTCGAGCGGTTCGGGCGTCTCCCCGGCGGGCGTACCGCCGAGTGGCCGGTTCGTAAACGACGTCATGGATCGGATTACGCGTACAGCCACAAGTAATGGTGCGAAACGTCGTACCGCGGGTGGTGAAACCGACTTCGGTTACGTCCGCCCGTGAGGACCGAAGGAATGTTCTCCCTCGAACCCCTCTCCCTCCTCAATGGGAGTTCAGGAATCCGCACCGCTCGACGTCGAACGCATCAGGGAGGACTTCCCGATTCTCGAACGGGAGTTCGACGGCAATCGGCTAGTGTATCTCGACAACGCCGCCACCACGCAGACGCCGAACCAGGTGGTCGACGCGATCGCGGAGTACTACCGGGAAACGAACGCGAACGTCCACCGCGGGATCCACCACCTCAGCCAGGAGGCCTCTATTCGCTACGAGGAGGCCCACGATAGCTTGGCAGAATTCGTCGGCGCCTCGGGCGGGCGCGAGGAGATGGTCTTCACGAAGAACACCACCGAGGCCGAGAACCTCGTCGCCTACGCGTGGGGGCTGAACGAGCTCGAGGAGGGCGACGAAGTCGTCCTCACCGAGATGGAACACCACGCCTCGCTGGTGACGTGGCAACAGATCGCGAAGCGAACGGGCGCGAAAGTGCGCTACGTCCGGATCACCGACGAGGGCGAACTCGACATGGAGCACGCCCGCGAACTCATCGGCGAGGACACCCGAATGGTCTCCGTGGTGCACGTCTCGAACGCGCTCGGGACGATCAACCCCGTGAGCGAACTCGCCGACCTCGCCCACGAGAACGGCTCGCTGATCTTCGTCGACGGCGCACAGGCCGTCCCGAACCGCCCGGTGGACGTCGAGGCGATCGACGCCGACTTCTACGCCTTCTCGGGCCACAAGATGGCCGGCCCCACGGGCATCGGCTGTCTCTACGGGAAGAGGGCGATCCTCGAGGGGATGGAGCCGTTCCTCTACGGCGGCGAGATGATCCGCAAGGTCACGTTCGAGGACACCACCTGGAACGACCTCCCGTGGAAGTACGAGGCCGGCACCCCGCTGATCGCGCAGGGAATCGCCCTCGATAGGGCAGTAGAGTACCTCGAAGGCATCGGCATGGACCGGATCCGCGCCCACGAGGAGTGGCTCACCGAGTACGCCCTCGATCGTCTCTCCGGGTTCGACGACATCGAGATCTACGGGCCGAAGGAGGCCACCGAGCGTGGCGGCCTCGTCGGCTTCAATCTGGAGGGGGTTCACGCCCACGACATGGCCTCGATCATGAACGACCACGCGGTGGCGATCCGCGCGGGCGACCACTGCACCCAGCCGCTGCACGACAAACTCGGCGTCGCGGCCTCCGCGCGGGCCTCCTTCTACCTCTACAACACCCGCGATGAGGTCGATCGGTTGGTGGAGGCGGTCGGCGACGCCCGACAGCTGTTCGCGTGAGCGAACGCCGACCCCACGGGGGTCACGGTGTACGAGCGTTCCCGCTCGATCCGGAGCGGTACGGACCAGCGACTCGATCTACCCCCGAAACAACAGCACGCCGGCGGCCAGGAGCGCGAGCGGGCTCGCGGCGACCAGCGTGATCCCGAGCCCCGGATAGCCCGCGAAGACCAGGCTCGTGCCGACGGTCAGGAGGATGACGAACAGGCCGACGAGTCCGAACAGCAGGCGCCTGCGGCGAGTCACCCGGGCGAGGTCCCCGTTCGAAGTCATACCGATACGTACGTGATCGGGCGCTTTAGTGTCCACCTTTTGTCGTGCTGCGGGCTGAGCGAAACACTCAGGGCCGCTCGGCGAGACGGCCCCGCCATGAGCGGAACTCCCGATACGAGACGGCGGCGGCTACTCCGGGCGCTTGGGGTCGGCGCGTTCGGCGGTCTCGCCGGCTGTACCGACGCCGGAGACGAGGACGGGCAGGACCCATCGGGCGACGGACCACCGGACGGCGGGGACGGTGGGGGCGACGAACCTCTGGAGGACGGGGGTGACGCCGGATCACAGGCGGCGGACTGGCCGACCTACCGCGCCGACCCGGCGAACACGGGCCACCGACCGGACGCGAGCGGCCCCGACGACCCCGAGGTCGCGTGGACGGCCGAGACCGGTGACGCGATCTACGCCTCGCCGACCGTCTTCGACGGCGTGGTCTACGTCGGCAGCTACGACGACACGCTGTACGCGCTCGACGCGGAGTCCGGCGAGGAGAACTGGGCGTTCGACGCGGGGGGCAACGTCTTCTCGTCGGTCGCGGTCGCGGGCGGGTTCGCGTACGTCGGGAGCTTCGACAACGGGGTCCACGCGATCGACCCCGCGGACGGCACGGAGGCGGAACGCTTCGAGACGGGCGATCCCGTCGGTTCCTCGCCGGCGGTCGTCGAGCGGGAACTGTACGTCGGCTGTGACGACGGGCGCGTCTACGGACTGGGCGAGAACGAGTGGCAGGCCGAGACCGGCGCGGAGGTCGTCGCCAGCCCCGCCGTCGGCGAGGGGACGGTCTTCGTCGGGAGCTTCGACGGCGTCTTCTACGCGCTCGACGCCGCCTCGGGCGAGGAACGCTGGACCGTCGAGGGAAGCGGGGAGTTCGAGGGCCCCGCGGCGGTCTCGGACGGGACGGTCTTCGTCGGCGACCGGGGCGGCGCGTTCCACGCGCTCGACGCCGCCTCGGGCGAGGAACGCTGGCGGCTCGATGTCGGCGACTGGACCGGGTCGGGGCCGGCGATCACGAACGACACCGTCTACGCCGCCAACCGCGACGGGAACGTCCACGCGCTCGACGCCGCCTCGGGCGAGGAGCGCTGGCGGTTCCAGACCGGCGCGGAAGTGTGGTCCTCGCCGACGGTCGCGGGCGATCGGGTCTACGTCGCCAACCGCGACGGGAACGTCTACGCGCTCGACGCCGCCGAGGGCACGAACGAGTGGAGCCTCTCGGTCGGCGAGGTCACGTTCTCCTCGCCGGCGGTGGTCGGCGACACCCTCTACGTCGGCAGCACCGACGGGGGCCTCTACGCGCTCAGATAGGCCCTGCGGAACCCTTTTGGCCGCCACTCCCGTACTCGCTCGCAATATGAGCATGGGATCGGACATGTACCGCGAGCAGATCCTCGATCACTACAAGAACCCCCGGAACTACGGCGAACTCGAGGATCCCACCTTCTCGCACGTCGGCGAGAACCCGATGTGCGGCGACGAGATCTCGGTCGACGTCGTCCTCGAAGGGGACGGCGAGACCATCGAGTACGTCGCCTTCTCGGGCGACGGCTGTGCGATCAGCCAGGCCAGCGCGAGCCTCCTCACCCAGAAACTGCCCGGCATGAGCCTCGACGAACTCGCGGAGATGGACCGCGACGACGTCACCGAGATGCTCGGCATCGAGATCAGTCCGATGCGGATCAAGTGCGCGGTGCTCGCCGAGAAGGTCGCCCAGGACGGCGCGGAGATCTATCGGGGGGAAACCGAGATCGAGAAGACCACGACCGAGGACTGATCACTTCCAGGGGTTCTCTACCAACCCCGACTGGACGTCGGCACCGACCCTGATCCGACACGGCGCTCGGGGACGGGCGATACACAACAACACGTAGCCCGCTTCGAGGTGACGGTCCTTGAGCGCCCGCGGCGGCCGGGAGTGATGGACCTCGCCGGCGAGAAGTCGTCCAACGCAGGTCGCGCACGCGCCGGTCAGACAGCCAAAGGGGAGGGCGATCCCCGCCCGCTCTGCGGCGTCGAGCACGGTCTCGGTCCCCGGCACGTCGATCGTTTCGACGCGATCGGACCGTTCGAGGACGACCTCGTGGCTCACTGCCAGACGTCGCTGGTGCAGTCGCCGTCGGGCCAGCGGATCTCGTGGGCGCGCGCCGGCCCCTCGGGGAGGTCCCCGAAGTCGACGAGGAACTCCTCGTCGAGGCTCATCGTCCCCTTCCGGGGGTCGACGTCGGCCTTCAGCATCACCGACCCGCGCTCGCCTTCCTCGGGGAAGAACTGGTTGTCCCAACTCGAAAACAGCGAGGTCGTCCAGTAGAGGCGCTCGCCGTCGAGCGAGAGTTGGAGCATCTGTGGCCCGCCCGCGAGTTCGCGGTCCCCCACCGGCGCGGGGTCGCCGAAGTAGCCGCCGGCGCGGATCCGGTCCGCGAGCCGCGGGTTGGCCGGGTCGGAGATGTCGTACATCCGCACGTCGCCGTGGAGCCAGTTCGAGAAGAAGAGGTAGCGGTCGTCCATCGAGATCAGGAGATCGGTGACGAGACCAGGGACTGGAAAGTCCCATCCCTCGTGCTCGCGGGACTCGATATCGATGACCTTCTCGGCGTGCCACTCGCCGCCCTCTTCGAAGAAGTGAAACACGTTCGAGGAGAGCGCCGCGCCGACGTAGCCGTGGGCGGCTTCGGGACTGTGCAAAAAGCGTACCTCCAGGGGGATCTGTCCCTCCTCGCCGAGATCGATCGTCTGCTCGACGTACCCCTCCTCCCAGTTCCAGAAGTGCAGTTTCCGCCCGTACTTGCCGGCCTCGACGTCCTCGAGGTCGAACCCCGGATAGTAGGTCTCGGGTGCGGCCCACTCCGAGGAGACCATCACGTTGTGGCGGGGCTGGTACCAGTAGTCGTAGTTCATCTCGATCTCGCCGGGCGGGTCCCACCGGCCGTCGATCCCGAACTCCTCGTTGAGTTCGAGAAAGCCCCCCGGCAGCTCCCCGTCGGCGTTCCCGAGCATGCTGATGACGATCTGGCCGTCGGGGATGCAGTGGACGGTGTGGGGCGCCGAGAGGTCGTACTCGAAGACCTCCTCGGGTTCGATCACCCGCACTATCTCCGGGTTCCGGCGTTCTTTCGTGTCGACGATATGGATCCGCGAGGAGCGCTGGCCGGGCACCACGAGGTGGCGTCGCTCCAACCCCTCGACGTGGCACGACGAGGAGCAGGCGTTCCACCCGAAGTGGTGGAGTTCGTCGCCCCGGTTGGGCATCTCGACCCGATCGACGATCTCGGTGTAGGTCTCGGAGTCGGGATCGACGTCGACGACCGCGAGGAAGTCGGGCGCGTCCACATCCGTTCCGACGTACAGCCCCATCACGTAGGCGACCTCCTCGGGGTCGCTCTCCTCGATGGCGGCCTGGGGGGTCGCGTATCCCGGTCCCTCGGCGGCGTGGTGCTCGTGGTCCGCGTGCGTCTCGGTCGGTCGGTCTGCGTCGCTCATGGACGGTCCATCGACGCCGATCCTAATAGTGGTATGTGGTACCGTAGGTGGGCGGGAGAAGCTACCCCCACGGGCTCGAGCCGAGTTCGGCCTGGATGCGCGAACCGGTTCGGATGCGACAGTCCTCGCGCGGAACGGCGATGCACAACAGCGCGTAGCCCCCGGCCAGATCGTCGGATTCGAGCGCACGCGGCATCCGCCGGTGTTCGATCGCTCCGTCGAGGACCTGTCCGACGCATTCGGCACAGGTGCCGCTCCGGCAGTCGTAGGGGAGGCGGATCCCCGCGCGGGCGGCGGCTTCGAGTACGGTTTCGTTCGACTCGGCCGAAAACGTCTCGACGCGGTCACCGGGCCATTCGAGCGTTATCTCGTGGGCCACGATCCCAGGATAGGGGACGCGGCCTCACATACCCATCGAAGCGAGGGTCGAACGGGTCTACTCGGGCTTCAGTCCCGCGCCCTCGACGCGCATGACCGACTCGCCGTCCGGGAGGTTCGGCGCGTCGACGAGGCGAACGATTCGTTTATTGCCCTTCGACTTGCGCAGGTACATCCGGAATGTGGACTTGTGCCCGAGGATGTTCCCGCCGATGGGCTGGGTCGGGTCGCCGAAAAAGGAATCGGGGTTCGAGGCGACCTGGTTGGTCACGAGGATCGCGGTGTTGTAGAGGTCGGCGATCCGCGAGAGATCGTGGAGGTGTTTGTTGAGCTTCTGCTGGCGTTCGGCGAGCTGGCCACGCCCGACGTACTCCGCACGGAAGTGCGCGGTGAGCGAGTCGACACAGACGAGGCGAACCGGCCACTCGCTCTCCTCGTTGTCGGCGACGAGCTCCTTCGCCTTCTCGGCGAGCAGCATCTGGTGGTTCGAGTTGAACGCCTTCGCGACGTGGATCTTGTCGAGGACGTCCTGAACGAGCGCGTCGAGCGCGGCCTCGTCCCCCGCGTCCCCTTCGATCTCGCGGTCTGCGAGCATCGCTTCGAGGACGTCGTCGTCGAGTCCGCGGACCATGTCGTCGATCCGCTCGGGCCGGAAGGTGTCCTCCGAATCGATGAAGATCGCACTCCCCTCGAGTCCGCCCTGCTCGCGGGGGAGCTGGACGTTGACCGCGAGCTGGTGGGTGACCTGTGATTTTCCGGCCCCGAACTCGCCGTAGACCTCGGTGATCGACTGGGTCTCGACGCCGCCGCCGAGCATCTCGTCGACCTCGGGGATCAGCCACGAGAGCTTGCCGATCCGCTCGCGGCGTTCGAGCACCGCCGAACCGGTCTCGAACCCGCCGACGTCGGCGGCTTTTCTGGCTGCGCGGATGATGTCGGCGGCGCTCGACTCGCCGACGTCCGCCGTGTTCGATAGCTCCGCGGGGCTCGCGACCGCGAGGCTCGTGTAGGAGTCGTAGCCGTTGTCGAGGAGTTTCTCCGCTGTCGCGGGGCCGACGCCGGGGAGGTCTTCGAGATCTGACTCTGCTGCCATGTCCGTTCGTTTCGCCCGTACCCGTATAAACGCTCGTTAACAGGGAGGTGGAAGTGAAACTGGCGGACGGGAACGAGGTCCGATCGACGGCACACGAACGTTTAAACGGTTACTGCCACGGATGACGGCCCGGGCTCTCGGGCCAGAGGGGGTACCAGTAGGCCGTGTCGTCCTCGACGCCGAGTTCGCCGTCGAGGACGCTCTGGAGTTTGAACTCGGCGGACTGGTCTCGCTCCCGCCCGCGCGTGGGCGCGAAGGGGTAGTACGCGCCCCGGCGGAACGAGTAGACCCAGTAGACGTACCGGGAGTCCTTTTCGAAGGCGAACAGCGCGGCGAGTAGCCGCGAACCGTACCCGCGCTCGATGAACGTGTCCGCGGCGAAGTGGATGCTCGTGACGAGGTCCTCGGGATCCGAATCCTCGAGGACGACCCAGTGGTAGCCCTGCTGATCCATGCGGATCGAGGCCGTGGTACCGGTCTCGGCCTCGCCGGCCTCGAGGATGTCCCTGACCTCACGGAGGGCGTCCTCGAAGTCGGTGCTGTCGACGCTCGAGAAACAGAGCGCGGCCGCACCCGCGTTCGGGTAGCCCAGGTCGGCCTCCATCGTCATGTAGGCCGTGCTCATCCCGAAGAGGTCCTCGGGGTCGGCCTCGCGGGTGGCGTCGTGCTCGGCGCTGCTGCCGAAGACGGCGCGGATGGTGTCCATGATGCCCATGTCCCTCGATGGGACACCCGAAGTAAAGACGTTGAGGTCCCGACCCCGATCGATCGGCCTCAGGCGGTCTCGAGTTCGCGTTCGAGGTCGCGCAGGCGCTCGATGCGCTTCTCGGTCGGGGGGTGGGTGCTCGCGATCCGGCCGATGAAGCCCCTGTTGATCGGGATGATGAAGAAGGCGTTCATCTCGGCCTCCTCGCGCAGGTCCTCCTTTGGCACCTTGTCCATGCGCCCGGAGATCTTCATCAGCGCGCTCGCGAGCGCCGAGGGCTTGCCCGTGATCATCGCCGCCCCACGGTCGGCGGTGTACTCGCGGTACCGCGAGAGCGCCCGGATCAGCAGGAAGCTAATGACCCACACCAGCAGCGAGACCACGATTGCGACCCAGACGGGCGCCTGGTTCCTGCTGTCGCCGCCGCTGAACAGCCAGCCCCATCGGACGACGATGAACGCGAGCGTCGAGAGGAACGACGCGATGGTCATCACCATCATGTCCCGGTTCTTGATGTGGGCGAGTTCGTGGGCCAGCACGCCCTCGAGTTCCTCCTGATCGAGCGTGCTCATGATGCCCGTCGTCACGCAGACGACGGCGTTCTTCTGGTTGCGACCCGTCGCGAAGGCGTTCGGGACCCGCGAGTCGGTGACCGCCACCGTCGGCTTGGGCAGGTCGGCCTGCCGCGAGAGGCGCGTCACCGCGTCGTGCAGCTGGGGGTACTCCTCCTCGCTGACCTCGTGGGCGCCCATGCTCCAGAGGGTGAGCTTGTCGCTGAAGAAGTACTGCACCAGCGAGAACCCGCCGAGCATGATCAGGGCGAACAGCATGTTGCCGAAGTAGGCCGCGATGACCCCGACGAACACGAGATACAGGGCGAACAGCAGGAACATGGTGAACATCATGCGCCCGCGCAGGCCCCAGTCCGTTTTCCACTCCATATGCGAACTCCTACGTTCCCGGACAGTTAAAGTGTTGAGATCGGCTCGAAGGGTGACCGCGCGGGTACTACTATGGGACTGTGGGCCGACGTCCCGAACGGAGGATCACCATGGGAGACATAGACGTCGCGATCGGGATCGACGTGGACTGCGTCGCGGGGTGGCTCGGTACCTACAGCGCACACGACTCGCCATCGGACCTGACGCGGGGCCTGCTCGCCGGGAAGGAGGGCGTCCCGCGCATGCTACAGGTCTTCGAGAACGCCGGGATCGACACCTCGTGGTACGTCCCGGGCCACACCATCGAGACCTTCGAGGAGGAGATCGGGGCCGTGGCGGACGCCGGCCACGAGATCGGCGTCCACGGCTACACCCACGAGAACCCGACGGACCTCACGCGCGAGCAGGAGGAGACGATCCTCGCGAAGTCGATCGACCTCGTCGAGGACCTCACCGGCGAGCGGCCCGCGGGCCACCGCGCGAGCTGGTGGGAGTACAGCGAGAACACCCCCGAACTCGTCGAGGAGTACGGGTTCGAGTACGACAGCAGCCTGATGGAGAGCGACTTCGAGCCGCTGTACATGCGCATCGGCGACAGCTGGGAGTCGATCGACTACGACAAGCCCGCCGAGACGTGGATGCACCCCTACGAGTACGGCCAGCAAACCGACGTCGTCGAGATCCCCATCTCGTGGTACCGCGACGATGTGCCGCCGATGCTCTTCATGAAACAGCCCAACTACAACTACGGCTACACCAGCCCGCGGATGGTCTACGAGGAGCTCTACGAGGCGCACTTCGACTACCTCTACGAGCGCCGCGGCGCGGGCGTCTACACACTGACGATCCACCCCGACGTCCACGGTCGCCCGCAGATGATCCCGCTTCTGGAGGAGTTCATCGAGTACATGGACGGCCACGACGGCGTCGAGTTCACCACCCTCGAGACGGTCGCCGAGAAGTTCGAGGAGGATCCGACGAGATACGAGAGCGAGGGCGAGTTCGTCTGAGTCGATCGAACAGCGCGACGCTTAACCGATTCAAGCGGGTACGATCGGTGATGAGCCGATCCGCGTTCTGTCCCCGCTGTGGCGATCCCGTCGAGGGCAGCGAGCGCCCGGAGCTACCGGGCGCGCCCGCCGCCGACGAGACGGGGCTGTGTGACGCCTGCTACTTCGAGGACTTCGAACTCGTTTCCGCACCCGAGAAGCTCACTATTCGAGTGTGTGCCCGGTGCGGGGCCGTCCACCGCGGGAACCGCTGGGTCGACGTCGGCGCCGAGGACTACACCGACGTGGCGATCGACGCCGTCAGCGAGTCGCTGGGGGTGCACCTCGACGCCGAGGACGTGGCGTGGCAGGTCGAACCCGAGCAGGTCGACCAGAACACGATCCGGATACACTGTCTGTTTACGGGCGTCGTCCGGGAGGAGGTGATCGAGGAGGAGGTCGTCGTCCCGGTGACGATCTCCCGGGAGACGTGCACGCGCTGTGGCCGGATCGCGGGCAGCTACTACGCGAGCGTCGTCCAGCTTCGAGCGCGGGATCGGGAGCCCACGAACGAGGAACGCGAGGCGGCGAAGGAGATCTCCCACGCCGTGGTCGCGGAGATGGAGGCGACGGGGGATCGAGACGCGTTCGTCACCGAGATCGACGACACCGCCGACGGCGTCGACGTGAAGGTGTCGACCACGAACATCGGCAAGAAGATCTCCCAGCGACTCGTGAACCGGTTCGGCGGCTCTTTCAGCGATTCGGAGACGCTCGTCACCGAGGACGAGGACGGCAACGAGGTGTACAGGGTCACCTACGCGGTGCGACTGCCGCCGTTCACCAAAGGGGACGTCATCGACCCCGAGGACGGCGAGGGGCCGGTGCTGGTCAGGAGCGCGCGAGGGACCGTCAAGGGCCGGCGCCTCGCGACCGGCGAGCGCTACGAGTCGAGTTTCGAGGAGGGCGATTCGCCCGACGCCCGCCGGCTCGGTCGGACCGACGACGCCCAAGAGACCACGCTCGTGAGCGTCGAGGACGACCGCGCAGTGCAGGTGCTCGACCCCGAGACCTACGAGTCGAAGACGATCCCGCGACCCGACTTCCTCGACACCGAGTCGGGGACCGTCTCGGTGCTCAAGAGCCGCGCCGGCCTGCACGCCGTCCCCGAGGACGGGCCGGAATGAACGACGATCCGCTCGCGGCGATCGTCTCGAAGGAGGAGGGAGAGGAGACGATCGCCGCGCTCCGCGAGGAGGGGGTCTACGACGATTCGAGGAGCGTGCGCGAGGCGGGCGAGGGCGCGCTCGCCCTGCCCGTGGTTCGTCCCCCGGTAGAGACCGACGTCCACGAGGTGATCCACCAGTCCGACCCAGAACCGCGCGCGCCCGGACTCGAGGGTCTACTGGGCGAGCGTGGCTGGAGCGACGGGGAACGCTCGCGTGCGCCCAAATCGTGGGCCGTGATCGGGGGCGTGATCCTCGCGGATTTCGAGGGGTGTCCGCGCGAAGGGGAGGTCGGCGAGGCGCTGTTGGAACTCCACGGCGGCGCGGACACGGTCCTCGCCCGCGAGGGGATCGCCGGCGAGCACCGCGTGCCCTCGGTTCGAGTGGTGGCCGGCACCGGCGACACCGAGACGGTCCACACGGAACACGGGACGAGGTACGCGCTCGATCTCTCGAAGGTGATGTTCTCGCCGGGCAACAAGCGAGAGCGCGCGCGGATGGGCGAGGTCGTGGAGGCCGGCGAGCGCGTCCTCGACATGTTCGCCGGGATCGGCTACTTCACCCTGCCGATGGCGCGGGCGGGCGCGTGCGTGACGGCGGTCGAGCGAAACCCCGTCGCGTTCCGGTACCTGCTCGAGAACGCCGTTCTCAACGAGGTCGAGGAGCGTATCGACGCCTACCGGGCGGACTGTCGGGACGTCGAGGTGCAGGGGATCGACCGCGTGGTGATGGGCTACTACGACGCCTCGGAGCCACGCACGGACGGGGCGGGATACGAGTACCTCCCGAGCGCGCTCGACGCGCTGCGCGATGGCGGCGTCCTCCATATGCACGAGGCAACCCCCGAGGCTCACCTGTGGGAGCGCCCCGTCTCGCGGCTCCGCGAAGCGGCCGCAAACGCCGGTCGGGAGGTCGAGGTCCTCGACAGACGTCGGGTGAAAAGCCACAGCGCGGGTGTCGCCCACGTCGTGGTGGACGCGCGGATCGGCCGGAGCGATTAACTCGATCGAACGACTGGGAGGGGTATGGACAGACAGCAGGTCATCGCGCTCGTCCTCGTGATCCTGATGGTCGGCTCGATGATCGGCAGCCTCGCGCTGATCTAGCCGTCGCCCCACACGTCGCTGAGCGGGTGGTTCGACCGCGTCGAGGGGGTCGACTCCGTCGCGGTCCGCGTCGTCCGATCCGTCCGCGACCGTGTCGGTGGATCGCCTCGCGACCCCGTACTCGCCTCGAACGGCGGTAGGTCGGGCGATCTCATCCGCTGGACCTGTGCGTCGAACCACGGCGGCATCTCCCCCCGTGTGCGCTCGAAGAGGTCGAGCAGGCTCGAATCCGCCAGATAGGTCGCGCCGTAGTCCTCTGGCGAACGGACGACCCGCCCGCAGGCTTGGATCACGGTGCGGAGCGCGGCGCGGTGGTACCACGCCCACTGGCCGCGTTCGAGGCGATGGGCGACCCGCGAGTCGTTCGTGTTGAGATACGGCGCCTTGCAGAGCACCTGCCATCGTGCGAGATCTCCCTCCAGATCGAGCGCCTCCTCCATCTTCACCGCCAGAAACACGTCCTGGCCGTCGCTCGTCTTCCACGCTTCGAGCGCGGCGTCGCGGTCCTCGCGGTCGTGGGTCCGCACCCGATCGCCGACGCCGAAATCGGCGAGGAGGTCGGCGAGTCGCTCCTGAATCGCATACGAGTGGGCGTGGACGATCCCCTTCTCGTCCTCGTGTTTCGCCATGATCCGGACGAGGACGCGCGCGATCCTCGGCAGCGTTTCGTCCCGTTCGTCGTAGGTCATCTTCCCCTGCGCCACGTCGAACAGGGGTCGGTTCTCGACGGGAAACGTGTGGCCGACGTCCACGAGCGCGACCCGGTCGGGATCGAGGCCGACGCCCCGACAGAACGCCTCCTTGTCCAGGATGGTCGCCGAGAGGAGGGCGAAGCGGTTCGCCCGCTCCCAGACCGTATGCGAGAGGTAGCGCTCGGGGTTCATCGGCTTGATCGACAGCGAGCGGTCCGCCGCCTGGTCGATCGCCCACGTCGTCGGACTCTCGGGGTCGCGGTAGTCCTTCACGAACCAGTCGAGTTCGGAGACGAGTTCCTGGAGGCGGTCGCGTTCGGCGGCCTCGTCGGGCGTGAGTTTCTCGCGCGCGAGGAGGTCGTCCTTCCGGCGGGCGCACGTCTGCGAGAGGGAGTCGGCGTACCGGGCCGCACGGGAGAGGGAGTCGATCTCGGGTACCGAGAGGTCGTCCCACATCGGGACGGTCCGGGGACCGAGGTCGATGGTCGCGTACATCTCGGCCCACTCCGCCAATCCGTGGGCCTCGTCGATCACGCAGACGTCGCGCCGGCGAAACACCTCCGAGCCGGCGGTGTGCATGAAGTAGGCCAGCGTCATCGCCGCGATCGCGCGGTTGGAGGCGATCGCCCGATCCGAGAAGTACGGACAGCGGTGTTTGACCGCACAGTCGTAGCCCCGTTCTCGCACACAGGGTGCGCGGTTCACTTTCGTGTTCTCCTCGCCCGGCAGGATACACGTGTAGTTGCCCTTCCCGCGGATGATCTGGAGATCGGAGAGGAGCGGTTCCGTGGCTACGTCGTCGAGTTGGGATACTTGGGGAGTGGTGTAGTACGCGCCGGTCGCCTGTTTGGGTTCGGCCTCCTCGGGGGTCCTCGCGGCCCCACAGATCGCGCGCGCGAGCAGGGACTTGCCGCTGCCCGTCGGCGCGCGAACGAGAACCACGTCGTTTCCGGCCTCGAACGCGCGTCGGATCTCGGAAAGGGCTTCGCGCTGGTTGCCCCGGTAGGAGGGCGCGGGGAACTCGCTCTCGATGCGGGCGGGCTGCACTATCGGAGACGGGGTCGGAACGATCCTAAAGCTAGCGGCTCTCGGAGAGCGCGGCGACGTCGCTCGCGTCGGGGTGGTCGGGCAGGCGCTCGATACACTCGTAGCAAAGAAAATGTTCGGTGCCGTCCTCGAACTCCAGGGTCATCCCGCCGGTCGGTTCCTGGGAGAACGACCACATGTCGGCGATACCGCCCGCGATGTGGACGTCCTCGCCACAGCCGTCACAGGGTTCGGAGGCCATACCCGATAGCTGGCACGCCCGGACTAAACGACTGTCGTGTCACCCAAGAGACGGGGAAGCGATTCCGGACAGTCCGTCGGGCCGATAGATCGGTCGGGCGTCGAACGGGACGGACGGTTCGATCGGTCGACATATGTGAGGGGCGATCACCAGTCGTGTCCGATAGCGACCATTGTCGAACACCGAATCCGTCCCCGAGGACCGGGATACGGCCCCCGAAACGTCCGCGTGGACTGTTCAAATTTCAAGATGATTAATAGGTAGGAATATGTTTTTTCCGAAATGGGATAAAATAAACGCGAATACGAATATATTAGCGGTATTTTACCCGCTTCGTCTCCTTCTACTCGAGAGAGGTGACCATCTTTTCGACAAGTTTTTATTCAACTATCTGAAACAGAGGGTATCGCAGCGGAAAACGAATCATGAAAGACACTATTCGAAACCACGACACTCTCGATCGTCGGAGCCTTCTGAAGTACGTCGGTGCCGCTGGCGCCGTCGGTCTGGCCGGCTGTGCCGGCGGCGGAGGCAATGGCGGCTCGAACGGCGGCGGTGGCGGCGGGGGCACCCCGGGCGAACTCTACTTCGCGCAGGTAAAGGGCGCGCTCGACTTCGACCCGATCGTCCTCAACGACGTCCCCTCCCAGCAGATCGTCGGCCAGATGTTCGAGGGACTCTATACGTACAACGAGGACGCGACCGGGATCGAACCCCAACTCGCCGCGGGCGAGCCCGAAGTCGAGAACGACGGCCAGCGCTACACCGTCGAACTCGTCGAGGACGCGACGTTCCACAACGGCGACCCGGTGACCGCCGAGGACGCCGCCTACTCGTTCGTCGCGCCCCTCGAGGAGGAGACCGAGAACGCCGGCGAGGTCGACATGATCGAGACGGCGGAGGCCATCGACGAGCGGACCGTCCAGTTCGACCTCTCGTACCCCTTCGGCGCGTTCGACTACACGCTGATCCGGGAGGTCGTCCCGCAGGCCGTTCGCGAGGAGGACCCCGACGCGTTCAACCACGAGAACCCCGTCGGCTCGGGTCCCTTCGAGTTCGGCGAGTGGCAGGAGGGCGAGTACGTCCGAATCGAGCGCCACGACGACTACTGGGGCGAGAACGCGGCCGAACTCGACTTCGTCGAGTTCAGCGGCGTCGAGGAGCAGTCGACCCGCGTGACGACGCTCCAGACAGGCGAGAACGACGTCATCGAGACCATCCCCCCGCAGCTGTACGACCAGGTCGAGGGGATGGGCGACGTGACCATCGACGAACAGCCCGGCATCGGCTACTTCTACCTCGCGTTCAACTGCGGCGAGGGGCCGACCGCCGACCCGCTGGTGCGCGAGGCGGTCGACTACTGCTTCTCGATGGACCAGGAGGTCGCCAACTACGTCGAACCCGCGGGCGTCCGCCAGTACAGCCCGTTCCCCGAGTCCATCGTCGAGGGGTGGGACTTCCCGGTCGACGACTGGGCCGAGATCCCCCACGACCCGGACATCGAGCAGGCCCAACAGCTCTTCGAGGAGGCGGGCGTCCCCTCGGATTACGACTGGCGGATCATCGTCCCGCCGGACGACATGCGCGAGCAGATCGGCGTCGGCGTCGGCAACGGCCTGCAGGAGGCCGGCTTCGAGAACGTCGAGGTCCAGCGCCTCGACTGGGGGGCCTTCACCGACGCCTACACATCCGGGGCCGAGGACGACTTCAACATGTACGCGCTCGGCTGGTCCGGGTCGCCCGACCCCGAGGCGTTCACCTACTACATGTTCGCCCAGGAGAACGAGGGCGTCACGCAGGGCGTCTTCTACCAGAACGACGAGGTCAATCAGCAGATCATCGACGCGCGCCGGTCGACCGACCGGGACGAACGCCGCCAGCTCTACATCGACTCGACGACGACGATCCTCGAGGACCGTGTCCACCTGCCCGCGTACAACCTGCTCAACAGCTACGCGTTCAAGGACTACGTCTCGGGCTTCCAGTCGCACCCCGTGTCCAGCACCGTCCCGCTGGCGACGGGCTACGCGACCACGTCGGTCGAGTAGACGAGTAGACGAACGGTCACCGTATCGGGATTTCGTTTTCGGATCGACGCGGTTATAATCCCGGCTCCGTTGAATCGAACTCATAGCACGCAGAACGACAGCGAGACACACAGACAGCACAACCAATGGGACTCCTCCGATACACGGTCTGGCGGTGTCTGCAGGCGATCCCCGTACTTGTCGGCATCCTGACGATCACCTTCTTCCTCACCAACGCGATCCCGGGCGACCCCGTCAGCATCATGCTCGGACCGACCCCGAGCGCCGAGATGGTAGAACAGGTACAGGCGCGCTACGGACTCGACAGACCACTGCACGAACGGTACTTCAACTACATGATCGGCGTCGCGCAGGGCGATCTGGGCCACAGCATCTACTACGACGTGCCCGTCCTGACGAAGATCATCGAGCGCCTGCCGGTGACGGCGTATCTCGTCTTCTCGGCGTTCGCCTTCGCCCTGCTGACGGCGATCCCGCTGGGCGTGATCTCCGCCGAGCGGCGAAACGAACCGGTCGATCACGTCTCGCGGATCGTCGCGCTGATCGGCGTCTCGACGCCCTCGTTTTGGATCGGGCTGCTGCTGATCATCCTCTTCTCGTTCCAGCTGGGGCTGTTGCCCGCGACGGGGCTGTTCCTGCCGTGGGCCGATCCCGCGAGCATCCGGGGGGCGAGCACCCAGCTGGACGTCGTCATCAAGTCGTTCAGACGGTTGGTGATGCCGATGGTCGCGCTCGGAACGCTCCAGATGGCCTCGATCACGCGCATCGAGCGCTCCTCGATGGTCGACTCACTCCAGAACGAGTACGTGAAACTCGCGCGCGCCTACGGCGTCGGCGAGCGCGGCGTGGTCTGGAAACACGCGTTCAAACCGGCCCAACTGCCCGTGATCACCATCGTCGGGCTCGGCCTGAGCACGGCGCTCGGCGGGGCGGTCCTGATCGAGACCGTCTTCGAGATAAACGGGATGGGGCGGCTCGTCATCCAGGCGATCAACAACCAGGACTACCCGCTGGTGATGGGCACGACGTTCATGCTCGGGGCGCTGTACCTCGTCGGCGTCATCATCACCGACATCTCCTATGCGTACATCGACCCGCGGGTCAGCTACGGTGAGAAATGATGGCGACACACGAACCACAGGGAGAGGAGGAGTTCGCCGACGAACCCACGGAGGGCGGCGTCGACGAGGTGGAGGCGCGCGTCGGACTGTCCTACACCCTGCGGCAGGTCAAGCGCGACTCGACGGCCCGGATGGGCTTTTACGTCATCGCGTTCATCACGGCGGTCGCCGCCTTCGCCAGCGTCGACTACTACCTGCTCGATTACGCGATGGCGGAGGCGATCCCGTTCCTCCACCACCCCGAACGTGACCCCGACGTGATCGAGGCACTCCTCCCGCCGGTGGGCATGGAGAACGGCCTCGGCGCGGGCACGTGGGAGTACCCGTTGGGCACCGACCACCGCGGTCGGGACATCCTCTCGCGGATGGTCTACGGCACGCGCATCGCCATCACCGTCGGGCTGTCGGCGACGGCGATCGGGCTGGTCGGCGGCACCCTCGTCGGCGCGGTCTCGGGCTATTACGGGGGATGGATCGACGACGTCCTCCAGCGGATCACCGACACCATCTACGCCATCCCGTTTCTCGTGCTGGTCATCGCGTTCATGTCGGCGTTCGGCCGCGACATCAGCTACGCGATGGTCGGCGTCGGCATCGCCTCGATCCCGGTGTTCAACCGCCTGATCCGCTCGCGTGTCGTGAGCATCCGCGAGGAGGAGTACATCGAGGCGGCCAAGGCCGCCGGGGTGAAAGACAGGAACATCATCCTGCGTCACGTCATCCCGAACAGCTTCGCGCCGGTGCTGGTCCAGGCGACCCTGCAGGTCGGCGTCAGCATCCTCATCGTCGCCGGGCTCTCCTTCCTGGGCTTCGGCGCACAGCCGCCGACGCCGTCGTGGGGACAGATGCTCGCGGCGTCGCGCAACTACATGCTTCCGGCACCGACGTTCAGCGTCTGGCCCGGCATCGCCATCCTCGTCACCGTGGTCGCGTTCAACCTCCTCGGTGACGGGCTGCAGGACGCGCTCGACCCGCGGATCAACAACTGACCATGAACGAGGAACCACTGCTGAAAGTCGAGAACCTGAAGACCCAGTTCTTCACCGAGGACGGGACCGTTCGGGCCGTCGACGGCATCTCCTTCGAGGTCTACGAGGGCGAACTCGTCGGCCTCGTCGGCGAGTCGGGGGCCGGAAAGAGCGTCGCCGCGATGAGCATCATGCGGCTGGTCGACAGCCCCGGCGTCATCGTCGACGGCGAGGTGACGTTCAAGGGACGGACGCTGATCGGCTACGAGGAGACCCCCGAAGAGCCGGGCGAACCGCCCGAACTGGTCGAGCTCGAGGAGATGCTCTCCGAGGAGGAGATGCGGACCGAGATCCGCGGCCGCGAGATCGCCATCATCTTCCAGGACCCGATGGAGAGCCTCAACCCGGTCTTTACGGTCGGCTCGCAGCTCCGGGAGTTCATCGAACTCAACCGCGACGTCTCGGACGAGGAGGCGAGGGTCGAAGCGGTTCGGATGCTCCGGGAGGTCGGCATCCCCGAACCCGAGAAGCGCTACGAGCAGTACCCCCACCAGTTCTCGGGCGGGATGCGCCAGCGCGTGCTGATCGCGATGGCGCTGGCCTGTGAACCCAGCCTGATCATCGCCGACGAGCCGACGACGGCGCTCGACGTCACCGTCGAGGGACAGATCCTCGATCTGGTCGAGGAGCTTCAGGAGAAGTACGACACCGCCTTCGTCTGGGTGACCCACGACATGGGCGTCGTCGCGGAGATCTGCGACCGCGTCAACGTGATGTACCTCGGCGAGATCATCGAACAGGCCGACGTCGAGGAGCTGTTCTACGACACCAAACACCCCTATACGGAGGCGCTTCTGGCTTCGATGCCCCGGCCCGACAGGACGACCGGGGAACTCGAGCCGATCAAGGGCGTCATGCCCGAGGCGATCAACCCGCCCTCGGGCTGTCGGTTCCACTCGCGGTGTCCGGACGCCCGGGAGGTCTGTCGGCGCGTCCATCCCGACCTCCGAGCGGTCGATGGCGACGAGGGCGGGCGCGTCCACCGCGCGGCCTGCGTCAAACACGACGCGTTCGACGTGGGCTACGAGGGGAGCAAACCGCTCGAGAACGAGGCGACCGGCGGGTTCGAGGTCGGCCTCACGCAGGAGGGGAGCCGATGAGCGACGCCGAGGAACCGCTCGTGCGCGTCGAGGGGCTGACGAAGCACTTCTCGAACGACGAGGGGCTGTTCGGCGGGTTCAAGCGCAACCCCGACGGGTTCGTTCCGCCGGTGGTCCACGAGCCCGAGCGGGTCCGAGCCGTCGAGGACGTCTCGTTCGACATCCGAAAGGGCGAGACCCTCGGGCTGGTCGGCGAGTCGGGCTGTGGGAAGTCCACCCTCGCGCGGAACATCCTCCAGCTCATCGAGCCCACGGACGGAACCGTCTACTTCAAGGGCGAGGACATCACCGCGATGGGCGGCGAGAGCCTGCGGAAGAAACGCCGGGAGATGCAGCTCATCTTCCAGGACCCCCAGTCCTCGCTCGACCCGCGGATGAAGGTCGGCCAGATCGTCGAGGAGCCGATGGAGGCCCACGGCATGCTCGACGACGAGGGACGGGAGGCCCGCGCGAAGGAACTACTGGCGAAGGTCGGGCTCGACCCCCAGCACTACAACCGCTATCCCCACGCGTTCTCGGGGGGCCAGCGCCAGCGCGTCAACCTCGCGCGCGCGCTGTCGGTCAACCCCGACTTCATCGTCTGTGACGAACCCGTGAGCGCGCTCGACGTCTCCATCCAGGCGCAGGTGCTGAACACGATGAAGGGCCTCCAGGAGGAGTTCGACCTGACCTACCTCTTCATCGCCCACGATCTCTCCGTGATCCGGCACATCTCGGACCGCGTCGCGGTGATGTACCTGGGCCAGTTGGTCGAACTCGCCGACAAGGAGGAGCTCTACGAGAACCCCCAGCACCCCTACACGCGGGCGCTTCTGGACTCGATTCCCGTCCCGGACCCGCGCACGAGGGGCGAACGCGGCGTGCTCGAAGGCGACGTCCCCAGCCCGATCGACCCGCCCTCGGGCTGTCGGTTCCGAACGCGCTGTCCGGAACTCATCGCCCCCGACGAGTACGACCTCTCGACTACTGAATGGGAGGAGGTGCGGGCGTTCATGCGCGCGGTCGACCGCCGGACCGTCGAGACGAACGACCCCGCCGAACTCCGGCGGCGCTTCTTCGACGACGTGCCCTCGGGCGAGGCGGGCGAGGTCGTCGAGGAGGCGCTCGATCGGATCGGACGCGAGGAGTGGGAGGCGGCCGGCGACCTGCTGGTCGCGGAGTTCGCCGAGAAGAGCATCTGTGCGCGGGAAGTCCCGGCGTACGAGATCACGCCGGAGTACGGCACCGACGCCCATTATGCGGCCTGTCACCTGCACCGCGAAGACGGGATTCGTCTGGATCCCGAGACCGGTGAACCGGTCGAGCCGGGGACGGCCCCTCGGGAATCCGAGAGCGGACCGTCGGAACCGGCCGTCTCGGACGACTGAGCCGTCACGCGGTTTTCGATCGGCCCACCGAGCGGTCGCTACTCGACGGTGATGGTGGTGGAGTCCTCGGGCCGGTCGTCGCGATCCGTCGTCAGCGAGACGCTGATGGTGTGTTCGCCGGGGGCGGCGGGCTCGAACGCGGGAAGGCCATCGACGCCCTCCGCCCGTCGGAAGCGACCGTTCCACCGGTTGACGACGCGCTTTCGCTCGCCCCCACGAAACGCGATGGAGCCGGGCGATCGGTCCACGTACCGGGGCTCGTCGGTGGCCTCCAGTACGTCGTCGACGCGCCACTCCCAGAGTCGGCGCTCGGCGGTCGGCACCGAAACCGGTAACGGGAGACGGTTTTTGAACTCGACGACGATCTCGACGGGTTCTCCCCGCCGGTAGCTATCCTTTGGGGTATCGACCGAAACGCTCACGGCGCGGCGGGCGAGCCAGTTGGGAACGAGTTTCGAGAGCGCGCTCGTGAGGTAGTTGGTGGTCTCGTCGAACCCGTATCGGTCGTCCTCCGAGCGCTGGCGCGGTTGGGGCATTCGCGGTCAGCGGCCGCGGTCGGTGTCGGTCGTGGACGATGCGTCGCTCATGGGGGTACTCCGGTGGCGAGGGTCTTTTCCGTGTCGGTCCCACGAATCAGGAGAGCGAAACCACAGCGTCTCGATAGGGGAAGTCGGGAGGAGTGCGCCAGCGGGGGGACGCGAGATACCGGTCAGTCGTCGGCCGACAGCGGCGTGCCGTCGGCGGTCGTGGGTGCGGGGCTTTCCCCCTCCGCGAAGGGATACCACGAGCCCTTCGCGTCGTACATCCACGGGTCTTCGTAACTGCTCTCTTCGGGTTCGGCGAGTTCGACGAGCGTCTCGATTCCAGTGGCATCGACCCACTCGCGAAAGGACTGGCCCGGAGTGCGGTGGGCCGCGTAGCCCTCGACGAGTTTCTTGATGACCAGCGGGGCCTCGTCGGCGGGCACGCGCTGGTGGACCCACTCGATGAAGGATGGGTCTTCCCCTATTCCGCCGCCGACGCCGATGTCCAGTGCCTCGACCATCTGCCCGTCCTTGCGCGCGCGCATCCCCTGTAAGCCGATGTCGGCGGTCAGCGCCTGCCCGCAGTCGGCCGTACAGCCCGAGTAGTGGATGTGGATGTCCGCGACGTCCTCGGGTAGCTCGCAGTTCTCGCGCAGCCAGCGGATGGTGCGAGCGAGGCGGGCCTTCGTCTCGGTCAGTGCCAGCGGACAGAACTCCGTCCCTGTGCACGCGATCGAACCCCGCTGGAACGGGTGGGGTTCAGGAGAATGGGTCTCCAGTACCGGCTCGGCGAGTAGCGGATCGAGGTCTTCCTCGGGGACGTCCATGATCAGCGGGTTCTGCCGACGGCTCAGGCGCACCTCGCCCGAACCGTACTCGCTCGCGCAGTTCGCGATCGCGATGGCCTCCTTGGCGCGAAGCCTCCCCACTGGGACGCTCAGCCCGACGTAGTACTCGCCGTTTTTCTGCTCGTGGACGCCGACGTGGTCGCCCCCGCGACAGGTCCCGGCGTTGTAGGTGTACTCTTCGCGCAGATCCGCACCCGCGGTTCGAAGGTCGAAGTCGACGTAGTCGTTCTGGAGGGTCTCGCGGATCTCTTCGACGCCCCAGTCGTCGACGAAGAAGCGCGAACGGGACTTCTGGCGGTTCTCGCGCTCGCCGTGTTCCTGATAGAGGGAAACGAACCCTCGGACGACGTCGTAGGCCTCCTCTTCGGTGACGAACACGTCGAGCGGGCGGGCCTCGCGGGGCTGTCTCCCTCCGAGGCCGCCGCCGACCCGGACGTTGTACCCCTTCGTTCCGTTTTTCTCGGCGGGTTCGAGCCCGATGTCGTTGATCGAGTCCTGGGCACAGCCCTCCCGACACCCCGTCACCGAGACGTTGAACTTCCGGGGGAGGTCGGCGAGCGAGTCGTCCTCGCGCAGGTCGGAGTTCAGCCGTTCGAGCAGGTCCCGTGAGTCGATGAACTCCTCCTTGTCGCGCCCGGCGACCGGACAGCCGGCCATGTTGCGCATCGAGTCGCCGCCCGAGGAACGACTAGAGACGCCCACTCCCTCCAACTTCTCCCAAATTTCAGGGATGTCCTCGAGTTTGAGCCAGTGTAGTTGGATCGACTGGCGCGTCGTCAGGTCGAGAAACCCGTTGCCGAACTCGGGGTTCTCGACGGGGCCGGTCGCGTAATCGCGTGCGACCTCGCCGATGGCCCGGAGTTGGCCCGGGCGGAGGACGCCCCCGGCGTTCTGGAGACGCATCATAAAGTAGCTCTCCTGGCCGTCGCGCTGGTGGAAGACCCCCCAGTGTTTGAACAGCGAGAACCACTTCTTGCGTTCGCCCTCGGGGATCGACTCCCAGCCGCCCTCGGCGAACTCGAGGATCCTCTCGCGGAGTTCCTCGCCGTAGCACTCGTCCTTCCACTGCTCGATCTCAGGCGCCACGCCCGATCACCTCGTTTGAATGAATGTCCGATAGTTCAGCCATGTGAATCACCTTGAGAGATTCTTACGCTGATTACTGGTTGGATCCCACTAATAACGCTGTCCACTAGAGTGTCTATTCATTTCCCCACTCACCCGGTGTCCCCCTACTTCCATTATCCGACTTAGCATATATAAGGTGAGTCGGCGAGAAAAACGAGTGTTCGTAGGGTACATACCGGTAATAACCGGATGTTTTCGTTTTTGTCGCCTTTTTCGAGAGAACTATCGAAACGAGTTCCGTGGCGGGACGGCGGACCGCAACGGGACGTTCCGGGTCCTTATACGTCTTATACCACACCCCATCTCACCCGGTTCATGGGAAGACTGATCCATGTTTATTAATACTACTATCGAAGGCGTTATTACGTATAGATGGCCAGATTAGGCCGAGATTCAGTATGTATTCAGTGATAATTGGACTATGGGTGGACGTTTGTAAAACAGAGGGCGCGTCGGTCGGGTCAGAGAGGGGGTCCCCGTGATCGACGGCAAGTGGAAGAACCTGATCCTCGCGACGGTCATGTTCAACCTCGGGTTCGTGATCTGGTTCTCCTTCGCCCCGTTTACCGGCGGGATCGCCGAGGAGTTCGGGCTCTCGGTGGCCGAATTGGGGATCGTCTCGAGCGCGGCCGTCATCGCCGTCCCGCTCGGTCGCATCGTTATCGGGCCGCTCACCGATCGTCTCGGCGCGCCGGTGACGGCGGGCTGTACGATGGTGCTCGTGGGCACGTTCTCGATCGTCAGCGCGTTCGCGGGGAGCTACGAGGTGTTTACCGCCTCGCGGATCGTCGCGTCGCTGGCGGGGATCACCTTCGTCATCGGCATCCAGCACGTCGCCGAGTGGTTCGAGGAGGAGAACCTCGGGACCGCCGAGGGGATCTTCGCCGGGGTCGGCAACGCCGGCGCGGGGCTCGGTGCGTACTTCACGCTCCCGCGGATCTTCGGCGAGGACTACGCCGGGCCGCTGTTCTCGACGAACTGGCGGGCCGCGTTCTTCTACACCGGCGTGCTGGCGATCGGCGTCGGGGTCGTCTACTTCTTCATCGGTGACGCGGCCAAAAGCGAGGCGAAACGGCGGGCGACCCGGGAGGGGACGAGCCTGAACCAGTGGCTCTACATCGCGACGCGCTACGGCGCGGTCGTCCTCGCGGCCGCCTACGTCATGACCTTCGGGCTCGAACTCGCGATGAACGGCTGGCTGGGCACCTACTACCGCGAGGCGTTCGGTCAGGGCGACATCGTCATCGCGGCGACGTTCGCGGCGACGTTCTCGGTCGCCGCCGGACTGCTGCGGCCGATCGGCGGCTACGTCAGCGACCGGATCGCGCGCGATGAGATCGAGCTGCTGCCGTGGTTCGATGGGCGCTACCGCGAGCAGTGGACGTTCGCGACGCTCGTTTTCGTCACGGTCGCCATGGTCGGAATGACCGCCGCCGGCCTGACCGGCAACATCTACGTCGCCGTCGCCGCCGGATTCCTCGTGGGGCTGGGCTGTGCGTTCGCCGAGGGGGCGATCTTCGCGCAGGTCCCGGCGATGTTTCCCAACAGTTCGGGGAGCGTCACCGGGATCGTCGGCGGGATCGGGTCGTCGGGCGGATCGATCTACCCGCTCGTGTTCTCGGCGGCGTTCCTCCCGAACCTCCACCTGGGCTACGCCGTCGTCGCCGCGACGATGCTCCCGATCCTGGCGCTGTGTGCGTGGGTGTTCCAGCCACATATCGCAGAGCAGGCCACGACGGGCGGCTGGTTCGTCGAGAAGCCGGACGCAGGCGCTACTCCCGTCGCGAGCGGCGACGACTGAAGGGCGCGTCGATCCCTATTTCGGGCGGGTTCGAATCTGCAGACCGATATCGTGGACGTTCGTCTTCCGTACTCGAAAATCATCTGAAATACAGCGAATTAGTGCCACAGTAAGTTTACGTATATGGGGATAATACGGGGCGTATGGCGACGAAGTCACAAGTATCAGCGGCGACGCTGTACGGATGTGGAACCCTTACGTTAGAACAGGCGGCCCGGGCGGCGGGAGTGTCGAGCGAGCGGATGCGGGCATGCGCTCGCAGCCTCGGGTTCTAGTCGTCGCCGACGGCCGCCGGCCGGTCGACGGGCTTCGAGGGAGCGAGCAGGCCGACCGCACACTGTTTGTAGTTCGGTTCGTCCGAGCGGGGATCGGTCTCGGGGAGCGTGAGTTCGTTGACTGCCGGGTGGTGGATCGGCAGCCAGACCATCCCCTCCGGGATCCGGTCGTCGGCCTCGACGCGAGCGGTGATCGTCCCGCGCCGCGAGCGCACTGCCACGAGGCCGTCACGAACGCGTTCCTCGGCGTCCTTCAGGGTGTCGGGGTGCACTCTGGCGGTCGGCGGCTCCAGCGCGCCTGTCCGGGTCCGAACCCCGGTGTTGTACTCGTCGGCGTTTCGGGCGGTTGTCAGCGTCAGCGGGTACTCCTCGTCGGCGGGTTCGGGAACTCCGTGAGGAGTGCCGACCGAGAAACGCGCTCTCCCCGAGGGTGTCTCGAAGCTCCAGCCGTCGTCCTCGTGGTAGCGATAGCCGCCCGCGCTCGTTGCATTGGGGGCGGGCCACCGGACCGCGAGTTCGGCCTCCAGACGGGGATAGCTGATCCCCGAGAGGTCGGCGGGCGTCCCGCGGGTGAGCGCGGCGAGTTCCTCGAACACCCGTTCTGGATCGAGCGGCGGCCGGTCGAAGCTCTGGGGGGCGAGTTCGCGCCCGATCGCACCCACGATGTCGAGGTCGGATCGGACCCCGCTGGGCAGGTCGGTCGCGGCGCGCACCCGCGAGACCGTCCGCTCCATGTTCGTCGCCGTTCCCTCCGATTCGCCCCACGTCGCCGCCGGCAGGACCACGTCGGCCAGTCGCGTCGTCTCCGTCTCGAAGGCGTCCTGTGCGACGAGGAACGTGTCCGAAAAGGCTTCGCGGGCGCTCGCGGCGTCGGGAAGCCCGGCGACGGGGTTGGTCGCGACCGCGTAACACAGCTCCACCTCCCTGTCGGCCATCGCTTCGGCGATCCCGACCGGTCCCGGTCCGGAGTCGTCGGGCAGCCTCTCGACGGGGACGTTCCACGCCTCGGCGACGACCTCGCGGTGGCCAGGATCGGAGAACTCGCGGTGGCCGGGCCACGTCCCCTTCGAGGAGCAGACCCGCGTCCCCATCGAGTTAGCCTGCCCCGTCAGCGAGAACGGGCCCGCGCCCTCGCCCATGTTCCCGGTGGCGAGACACAGGTCGATCAACGCGCCCACGGTGTCGGTCCCCTGCGTGCTCTGGTTGACGCCCATCCCCCAGTAGACGAGCGTGCGTTCCTCGAAGGCCGCCGCGAGCGTTTCACACTCTTCGAGCGAGACACCGGCTGTGGCGGCCGCCTCGCGCTTTGTCGGCAGACCGGCGACGAGGTCCGCGAAGCCCTCGGTGTGTTCGGCGACGAACTCCCGATCGATCCGGTCGGTCTCGATCAGCCGGGCGAGCACCGCCCGCGCGAGCGCGAGATCCGTCCCGGGCTCGGGCGCGACGTGGGCGTCGGCGTGGTCGGCGCTCTCGCTCTCGACGGGGTCGACCACGATCACCCTCCCGTCTGCGTTCCGGATCCACCGGAAGAGGACCGGATGGGCGACCGCGGGGTTGGCCCCCCAGATCAGGTGGACGTCGGCGTGGGGGATGTCGTCGTACGTCGGCGGCGGGGCGTCGGAGCCGAACGCGTCGTAGTAGGCGGTGACGGCGCTCGCCATACACAGCGTGGTGTTGGCGTCGTAGCGGCGGGTACCGACCGCCCCGCGAGCGAGCTTTCCCAGCAGGTAGGCCGCCTCGTTGGTCTGCTGGCCGCTTCCCAACACGGCGACCCGGTCGGGATTCCGCGCCCGGGCCTCGGCGAGGCGCTCCGCGACGATTCCCAAGCCAGTGTCCCAACTCGTCGGCATCAGCTCGCCGTCCTTTCTGACGAGCGGCCGGGTGAGCCACTCGCCGTCCGGCTCCGCGGTCTCGCGTAGGCCGCGCCCGCAGGCCAGCCCCCCGCTCGTCGGATGGGCGGGGTCGCCGCTGATACCCGCGAGGCCGTATCCCCTGTCGGCCCCGTGCTGGAGGTGGCCACAGCCGACCGCACACCGCATGCAGGTCGTCGGAACCGGCTCGCTCATCCGACAATCACTGGCCGATCGTCCAGTTCTAACTGAGTACTGCGAATGTTCATCGTTCCTATTCGTATAGAGAGGAACATCAGCGGAAAAGTATACCCCTTCAACGGTACGATCGTCCTAGAAGTCCTAGGACCTCCGGATCGCCGGAGTGGAAGGCGGATCTCAACTACGCGGGCTCGATCGCGACGATCGCGTCGTGGGGGACGTAGGCGACCTGCTCGCCCGCCTCGTCGTAGAGCGCGACGCCGTAGACCAGTTCCTCGAACCCGTAGCACTCGACGCGTTCCCTGTCCTCCCCCTCGAAGTCGGTCGTGTAGGTCGCGACCAGCGGCGTCTCCGAGAGGGTCGGCCCTCCCTCCCGGAGGGCCGCGAGTTCCCGCTCGATCTCGCGGATCCGGGTCTGGTAGCGCTTTCCCCGTCCGCTCCGCTCACGGCCGCGTTTCGTGTCGGGCATACCTTCCAGTACGGCGGACGAGGGCTTAACCGTCGAGGTAGGCCACCGCCTCCCCGTCGGGCGCGCGCTCGAACGAGCGGCGAGCGCGCCCGACCGCGCCGGAGTCCGTCGTCGGCGGGATGGCGTCCCGACCGTACACGAACCGGAATCCGACCGGCCGGCCGAGGGGAGCGTGTTTTTGGCCCCCTGTCACGTCTCCCCCACATGGAGGTGAACTGTGCGGGCTGTGCGGGCTGCTGTATCGACTGGCGCGCGCTCTCGCCGGTCGAGGGCGACCACGAACGGCGTGGCCCCCGCGAGCCGCTCGACGATGCCTACAACCTCGTTCCGCTCACCCGCGACGACGTCCGGGACTTGGTCGAAAACGGGCTGGGGGACGCCATGACCCCGCGCCTCTGGGAGGGCGACTCGGACGTCGACGTCGACGGAACGACGCTGGCGGCGGTCGACGGGAAGCCCGCCTTCTTCGTCGGGCTACGAAAGCCGCCCAAACCCGTCTCCCCGTTCGATACCGCGCCCGGGTGGCTCCCGACGTGTGCCTTCCTCGATCCCACGACGCTGCAGTGTCGGATCCACGACTCGGAGACCTACCCCGAGGAGTGTGCGGAGTACCCCGGCCACAACCTCGCGCTGGCGGTCGAAACCGAGTGCGAGCGCGTCGAGGCGGCCTTCGGCGGCGAGCGCCTGCTCGACGACGGGGTCCCCGAGGGGCTCTCGGGGCTGCTGTTGGGCCCGCAGGCGATCGGCCAGAAGGTGTTCGTCCACCCCGATCCCGACGAACTGGGTGGCGTGATCGAGCGCCTGCGGGCGGGGCGGGCGACCGACGCCGACCGCGCGGAGTTCGTCGCGTGGGCGCTGGCTTCCTCGCCGGGGACGACGGACCACGACCCGAAGACCTACGAATGGGGCAAAGCGCGGGTTCTCGAAACGAGTTCGTGGGTCGGCGAGTCGATCGCCGAGTGGGAGGCGAGATCGGGAGACGACCCGGACCCGACGGCAGCCCGCGAGGTCGAGGAGGCACGCGGCGCGCCGGAAACGCCCGGCTGGGACGGGTGACGGGATGGGGGCTTCCGACGGCCGGCCCACAGTATAAGGACCGCCCGCCCGACGTTTCGGTATGCACGTGCTGGTGACGGGCGCGACCGGGTTCGTCGGCGAGCGACTGGTGGAGCCGCTGCTTTCGGCGGGCCACGAGGTCCGGGTGTTCGTCCGCGACGCCGCCGACTACCGTGGGCCGCGGGGGGTCGACGTCTACGAGGGCGACCTCCTCGAACCCGAGACGATCCCCCCGGCGCTTTCGGGGATCGACGCGGTCTACTACCTCGTCCACTCGATGGGCGGCGGCGGCGAGTTCGAGGAGATGGACAGAAAGCTCGCCGCGAACGTCCGCGACGCGGTCAGCGACGCCGGGATCGAGCGGGTGATCTACCTCGGCGGGCTGGGCGACGAGCGCGACGAACTCTCGGGGCACCTGCGCTCGCGCCGGGAGGTCGAGTACGTCCTCGCGGAGGGGAGCTACGACCTGACGGCGCTTCGGGCGGCGGTCATCATCGGCGACGAGAGCGCGAGCTTCGAGCTGATCGAACAGCTCGCCGCCCGGCTCCCGGTGATGATCACCCCGCGGTGGGTCCGCACCGACTGCCAGCCTATCGCCATCGACGACGTGATCGCCTATCTGGTGGGCGTCCTTGAGGTTCCCGAGACCGTGGGCGGGACGTTCGAGATCGGCGGGCCCGACGTGGAGACCTACCAGTCGATGCTGCAGGTCACCTCGGAACTGCTCGGAAAGCGCCTCCACATCATCCCGGTCCCCGTGTTGACGCCGAGACTGTCTGCGTACTGGGTCAGTCTCGTCACGGACGTCGACCGGGACGTCGCCCACGCGCTCGCGGCGGGGCTGAAGAACCCCGTCGTCGTCACCGACGACCGGATCCGCGACCACCTCCCCATCGAGCTGACGCCCTTCGAGACGGCGGTCTCGCGCGCGCTCGGGATCGAGTAGATGGACCCGGAGTTCGGCGAGACGTGGACCTACGAGAGCATCGTCAGCGCCCTCCCGGGGATCGACCTCTCGGATCGGGTGGCCGTCGCGTTCCAGTTCGGGCTCTTCGAACTGGGGGTGCTCGTCTTCGCGGCGGTCTACGACGCGTGGTCGGCCGCCCTCGCGGGGACGGCCGCGGTCGTCGTCGCCGCGGGCGGCAGCGTCGCCATGCTACGGATGGGTACGCTCGTCCGGTCGGTTCGGGTCTCGCCCGCCTACCGAAAGATGCTGTTCGGATCGAGCATCGAGGTCGTTCTCAGCGTTCTCGCCTTCATCGCGCTCGTGACCTACCTGCTCGTGGTCGATCCCCGCCAGTCGCAGACGCCGCTGTTGAACGGCCTGTTTGGTCCCGAGCCGCCGACGGTGCTGGTGTACTTCACGCTGCTTCTGTGCTGGGACCTCTGTTACCGCATCGGGACGAGCTGGTGGGTCGGCGTCGTCTCGCTGTGGCGCGCGATCCGCTATCCGGTCGATCCCGAAACGGCGTCGACGCTCGGACGGGTCGACCGGCTCAACGTCGGGTTCGGCCTGCTACAGGTGATTCTCGTCCCGTTCGTCGTCGACCACCCGTCGCTGCTCGCCGCCCTCGCGGGGCATATCCTCGCGGTGGTGACGTTCTCGGGGCTGTCGTACCTGATCGCCAGAAGGCGCTAGCTCGATTTGATTCGCCGGAACTGATCGAGGAGGGCTTCCGCGGAGTCGCCGGAGTCGAACTCGAGTGTTCCCTTATACTCGGAGCGGTCGTCGTCGAAGTCCGTGTCGACGGTCGCGTTCTTCTTCTCTCGGCGCTCGTGTTCGTCTTCGTCGTATGCACCCATTGACATTGCGAACCACACTCAACCTTGGAAACCCCGGATAATCAATGTAACGGATAATCACACGGACGTGGGTCGGAACGCTAAACCGGACCGGCCCCCTGAGAGGGGGTGTGGCCCGCCCGCTTCGCTTTCGACGCTCCCTCCAGTCGTGGTCGGTAGAGCGCCTCCATCGAGACCTGTTTCGCCCGCTCGACGACGCCCTCGGCGCGCGCTGTTCAACCCCGTGGTACCGGCCGCCCGGCGGGTACGAGGCCCGCCGCTTCGACATGGACAACGGCGATACGGCGCTGTTCATCTGGGACGACGAGGAGGCCTACTGGCTCGGCAACACCCAGACGCCGGAGGCGCTCTGGCGCACCGAGAAGTACACGTTCGACGAGGTCCCCTACCCCGTCGCGCGGTGGGCACAGCGCGAACTGCTCGCCGAACTCCACGAGGCCGAACCGTGGCTCGCCGCCTACCCCCACCTCTCGTGGTTCTTCCTCCCCGTGTTCTGCTCGAAGGACGGCCGCGACACCACGCGGGCGTTCTTCCGGGACCACGCCGCGGGCTTCCCCGACGCCACCCGCGAGGAGGCCTGCGGGTTCTACGAGGCGCTGCTCCACACGGGCGTCCTCGACGAGTACCGCTACGTCATGGCGAGCAAACTCGGGACCAGCGACCGCCTCGACCCCGTCCGCATGAGCGCGACGATGAGCGAGTTCACCGTCGCCCACCTCCTCACACGGGCGGGCTACGAGATCACCCCGGAGATCGAGGTGACGACCGGCCACTCGATCGACTACCGGGCCGAGAAGGACGGAACCGGAACCCTCGTCGAGGTGACCCGGCCCCTGCCGCCGACGCGGCGGGCGGCGAACACGGCGGTCGCGGCCGTCAAGGAGACGGCCCGGACGAAGACATCGGGCCAACTCGCGAAACACGGCGGCGGGATCACGCTCTTCGTCGACTGTTCGTCGTTTCGCGACGACGAGTGGGCGCGGGTCCGGGGCGAGAAACCGTCGGTCGGCCACCGCCCCGCGGTGGTGTTTCGGGCCCGTCCCGACGGACGGATCGAGGCCTACGGCAAGGGTTCGCCCCCGGTAGAACTCGACGACGTCGAGTGGTTCTAGAACGAGACCGGGACGTGGCCGTTGGTTCCGGGCGGTTCGGGGTCCCGGTCGGTGTAGCCGACGCGGCCGATCGCCTCGCTGCCCATCCCGGCGTAGACCGCGTACCGGGCCTCCTCCGCGCTCTCGAACGTCTCCTCGCCGGCCACGCTCAGGACCTCGCCGACCGTCTGCGAGCCGCCGGCCAGTTCGAGGGTCTGCTCACCGTAGCGCTCGATCAGTTCGCGGGTCGTCGCCGGGTAGCTGTGGTCGTCGAACAGCGCGTCGGTGCTGGTGTAACACATCGTACCCCTACCTGGATGAACGATGATTATAACGATTGTCCATAAACGACCTTTGACTCCTCTAGGCGTATAATGCACAAGGACTTCGACCGAGGAACCGTAGGGGAGGTATGGTGTACGCCGACCTCCACGTCCACACGACCGCCTCCGACGGCGCGATGGCGCTCGTCTCCGTGCCCGCGGCGGCCCGTGTGGCGGGCGTAGAGGTCGTCGCGATAACCGATCACGACCGGGTCCACCCCGGCCTCGAGGCACCCCTGACCGAACGCGAGGGCGTGACCCTCGTCCGGGGGATCGAACTCCGGGTCGACTCCCCGAAGGGGGCGGTCGACCTGCTGGGCTACGGCGTGCGCGAGACCCCCGCCCTGGAGGGGCTGGTCGAGCGGATCCAGACCAGCCGGATCGAGCGCGGCGGCGAGATCATCCGCCGGGTCGAGGACCGGTTGGGGATCGAACTCGACCTCGAACCCGCCCGGGGCCTGGGCCGGCCACACATCGCGCGCGCCATCGCGGAACACCCCGAGTCGGGGTACGACTACGAGAGGGCGTTCGCGGAGTTGATCGGGGCGAACGGCCCGTGTTACGTCCCGCGAGAGATCCCCGACTTCGAGCGGGGCGTCGCGGCGCTGCGCGAGTCGTGTGCGCTCGTCGGCCTCGCCCATCCCTTCAGATACCCCGATCCGGAACGCGCCCTCTCGCTGACCGCTCGCCTCGACTGCGTCGAGCGGTGGTACCCCTACGGACGGCCCGTCGACACCGACCTCGTAGACCGGGTGATCGAGGAGAACGGGCTGCTCCCGATGGGGGGCAGCGACGCCCACGACGACCGGCTGGGACGCGCCGGATTGGACGAGTCGACCTACAGAGCGGTCGAAAAGCGGCTGTCGTAAACGGAGCCTTCAACCGTGTGCGATTCCTACGAGAGGTATGCGCTGTCACTACTGCGACCGCGATGCGGCCGTCAGCGCGGAGTCGGACGGGGTGCGGGTCGGTCTCTGTGAGGACCACTTCCAGGAGCGACTCGAGGAACTCGCCGAGTCCGAGGAACTCGCCGAGCTACAACAACGCCTCGACGTCGACCGCGAGCGCTAGCCCGGCCGGACGACGCTCCCGCCGCGAGCGCGACTTCTTCCCGCCGGTCCGGGTCCTCGCTCCCTCTCTCGACTTTCTCGTGAGTCCGGTCGAACGCCGGATCGAGCGCCACGGCCCGCGACGAACGTCGAGGGGCCGGCGGCGCGATTCCGCAGGTCTATGTCGGCCGGCCGCGACCGCAGGGGTATGGCGCTTTCGCTGCCGCCGAACGGCCTCGGCTCGCCCGGTCCCCGAAGAGACGACCCCGACGCAGCCCGCGGAGAGAGCGAACGAGACGGCCGACGGAGCGAGCACGGGGGCGTACCGTGGTAGTGGCGGTTCGCGCCCCGCCGCGGCTCGTCTACGACGACGACTGCGGGTTCTGTACGTGGTGTGCCGAGTACGCCGACTCCAGGGGCGTGTTCGAACTCGTCGGCTTTTCCGAACTGACGCCCGACCAGCGCGCCCGGCTCCCCCGCGGGTACGAGGGCTGTGCCCACCTGCTGACGGACGACGCCGTCTTCTCGTGTGGCCACGCCGTCGAGGAGATCCTCGCGCGCCTCGGGCCACGCGAACGCACCGCGATCAAGCTCTTTCGACTGCTCCCGGGCCACGAACGCCTCAGGGAGCCGCTCTATCGAACGCTCGCCGACCGCCGGGCGCTGTGGGGACGGGTCGTCCGGGGATAGCGTCGCCTCGCGGGCGATCGCGATCAGCGGAGACGTACCGCGTCAGTCGATCGGTTCGACCGATTCGGCCAGCGTCACGATATTCGCTTCCTCGTCCGTGATCCGCCGTGGATGGCCGCCGAGCAACACCACCAGATCGTCGTCGGTTTCGGCGACGCCGAGGTGGAGACGGACGTCGATGGGCTGGCCCTCCAGTTCCGTTTCGGCCTCGAACGTCGAGAGATCGACGTCCTCGTCGAGGACGCTGATGACCTCCGTACTGATCTCGTCGCGGATCGTCACCTCGCCGTACCGTGATTGGAACTCCTCGGCGAGCTCCCGGTTGTCCATGTCCTCGATCGGATTGAACGTCCGACCGCCGACCTCGGCCTTCGGCGTCGAAGCGACGACGAACAGGGCGCTACGCTGGGAGCCGAGTGGACCCATGTCGATCGCTTTGTCGTACTTCGAGACGACGGTGTCGGCTCTGACCTCGCGGGAGACACCGCCCACTTCGAACTCCTTCGTAAACGGCACCGTCTCGGTGGTCCGATGGTCGTAGCCGGTGTCCTCCACCGCGGTCTCACTCGCGCGGATTTCGGTCGCCTCGAAGGTCAGCGGGCCATCGCCGGTCGCGGCCTCCATGCAGCCGGCAGTGGCGGCGGCCGTTCCCGCTACGAGCCCGCCGAACGCGCGTCGTGTCATCTTCATGTCTTTTAATACCCTCTCCCTAAACATATATATTTTTATGTTTTTGGAATGGTGTTTCAGGCCGGCCGTTCCGCGTCGAACGAACGACCGGAGAGAATCGCACGTGAGGGTGGGTCGGTTGCCGGGGGCGTACGATTCGCGCGCGACCTCGAACTGCCGTCGTTCACTCGAACGCGGCGATTCCCGTCAGATCCTGGCCCAGGATGAGGGTGTGGATGTCGTGGGTGCCCTCGTAGGTGTAGACCGTCTCCATGTTCGCCATGTGGCGCATCGGCGAGTAGTCGGTCGTGATCCCGTTGCCCCCGAGCATCTCCCTCGCGACCCGCGCCTGATCGCGGGCCATCCGGACGTTGTTCCGTTTCGCCATCGAGACGTGCTGGGGGCGGAGGTCGCCGCGTTCTTTGAGGTCGGCCAGCCGATGGACGAGCAGTTGGCTCGTCGTGATCTGGGTGGCCATCTCCGCGAGTTTCTCCTGTTGGATCTGGAAGCTCCCGATGGGCTTGCCGAACTGCTCGCGGTCGCTCGCGTACTCGCGGGCGGTCTCGAAGCAGTCCCGGGCCGCGCCGACCGCGCCCCACGCGATGCCGTAGCGCGCCTGCGTGAGACAGGAGAGGGGACCCTTCATGCCCGATACGTTCGGAAGAACGTTCTCCTCGGGGATTCGGACGTCCGAGAGGCCGATCTCGCCGGTGATGGAGGCGCGCATCGAGAGCTTCTCGTCGATCTTGTTCGTGCTGACGCCGTCGCGGTCGGTCTCGACCAGAAAGCCCCGGACGGGCGAGCCCTCCGCAGAGACGTCGCGCGCCCAGACGACCGCCACGTCCGCGACCGGCGAGTTGGTGATCCACGTCTTCGACCCCGAGAGGACGTACTCCTCTCCGTCCTTCTCCGCCCGGGTCTCCATGCTCGCCGGATCCGAACCGTGTTCGGGTTCGGTGAGGCCAAAGCAGCCGATCGCCTCGCCCTCGCCGAGTTTCGGGAGCCACTCCTCCTTCTGCTCGTCGCTCCCGAAGGCGTGGATGGGGTACATCACCAGCGCCCCCTGGACGCTCGCGGCCGAGCGGATCCCCGAGTCGCCGGCCTCGAGTTCCTGCATCAACAGGCCGTAGGCGGTCTCGCTCACCCCCGGGAGGCCGTAGCCCTCGAGGTTGGGGGCGAAAAAGCCCAGTTCGCCCATCTCGGCCATCAGCCCCTCGGGGAAGGTCCCCTCCTCGAAGTGCTGGCCGATCTCGGGTCTGATGCGGTCGTCGACGAACTCGCGGGCCGTATCGCGGATCATCCGCTCCTCGCGCGCGAGGTCGGCCTCCAGTTCCACGTAATCGAGCATGCGTGTGGGTCGACCCCGACCCCCAAAAGCGCTCCCATCCCCGGTGGATCGGCCAACGGTGGTCGTTTCGAGCACGCAAAGGGAAACCGGTGGAAGACGAGAGAGACGAGTCTACCGGAGAGAAGGGGACCGAGACGCGTCCCCGTCAGTCGGCGGCGACGCGTCGGGCGCGGAGTTCGTCGACGTACTCGGTGAAGTTCTCGAAGACGAGTTTCGCCTCGCAGGCGGCGGCGTAGTTCTCCTCGGTGATGCCCGCGAGCACCTCCCGTCGGCGCTCCTCCGTGATGTCCTTGCGTCGGGTGAGCCGTTCTGCGGTGTCGATGTCGTACTCGGGGTGGAACTGGAGGCCGAAGACGCGGCCCTTGCGGAAGCCGTGGTTCGAGTACTCGTTCTCCGCGAGCGCCTCCGCGCCCGGCGGGAGGTCGACCACGGCGTCCGAGTGGGTCGTGAAGGCGAGGAACTCCCGGTCGATCCCCGAGAGGAGCCGCGAGTCGCCGGAGTGGGCGATCCGGTTGTAGCCGATCTCGTAGACGCCCATGTCCTCGACGGTGCCCCCGAGGACGTCCGCGAGCAACTGGTGGCCGTAACAGATCCCGAGGAACGGGAGGTCGCGGTCGATCGCCTCGCCGATCCATTCCTTCAGGGGGGCGATCCACGGCTCGTCCCAGTAGACCGACGAGCGCGAGCCGGTGACGACCGCGCCGTCGTAGTCGAACGAATCGGGGAGCTGTCCGGCGGTGACGTCGAACTCCGTCAGGGAAGCGTCGAGTTCGCGTCGGAAGTTTCGTTTCGTGTTTCTATCGCCGTGTGACGCGTCGAGAACCGCAAGACGTGGAGGACTCACTACCGTGGTTACGTAACCCACGCCAAAAACGGTTGCGAAACGGACAGCTCTCGCCTGATCGACGATGAACCTTTGGCGTCGGCCCCCGTGGCCCGGGACATGGACGCGATCGAACGGGTCGAGGCGGCCTTCGAGACGCACGTCGAGGCGGGCCTCCACCACGGCGCACAGCTCGCGGTCTACCACGAGGGCGACCTCGCCATCGACCTCGCGGGCGGGACGACCGGCCCCGAGGGCGAGGAGACCACTCCCGACCGAAAACACGTCCTCTTCTCGTGTACCAAGCCGTACGCGGCGGTCGCGCTGCACCGCTGTGTCGAGGACGGCCTGCTCGACTACGACGACCGCGTCACGGACCACTGGCCGGGGTTCGCCGAGGGCGGGGAGAAAAGCGAAATCACCGTCCGCCAGGTGCTCTCGCACCAAGCGGGGCTCCACGAGACGGCCTTCGACGCCGAGTTCGAGCGGTGGGCCGACTGGGAGGCGGCCGTCGCCGCGATGGAAGAGGCCGAAACGACGTTCTCGCCGGGCGAGACCGCGGCGTACCACTCGCTCTCGTTCGGGTTCCTCGTCGGCGAACTCGTCCGACGGGCGAGCGGAGTACCGATAGACGAGTTCGTCGACGAGCGCGTCTTTGCCCCCTTGGGAATGGCCGACACCGACCTGGGGATCCCCGAGGGCGAACCCGACACCACCGCGGCGCTCGTGGGTTTCGAACCCGGCGAGCGCGCCCGCGAGACCGGGGCGGGCCTCGACGCGTTCTCGAACGCCGAGGCCGCGGCGCTGTTCGGCGAGGAGTGGCTCCACCGGGCGGTGGTCCCCGCGGCCTCCGCGACGGGCACTGCGAGGGACATGGCGCGATTCTATAGTTGTCTCGCGAACGGCGGCAAGTTGGACGGGACGACGGTTCTGGCGGAGGAAACGGTCGAGGAGATGACCGCAGAGCAGGTCGCAGTCGAGCGTGACGGGACCCTCGGGGTGCCCCGTCGCTACGGGCTGGGGGTCGTCCTCGGGGGCGGCGCGTGGGACAAGTTCGGGACGATATCCCCGAGGCGGGTCTTCGGCCACGGCGGGCTCGGCAGCATCGTCGGCTGGGCCGACCCCGACGAACGGCTGGCGTTCGCCTACGTCACCAACGGGATCCGCGAGGAGTTCGAGCACGCCATGCGAGCGAACGCGCTGGCCGACGCGGTGCGGGTCGCGTTCGCGTGACGGCCGTCCGGTTTTCCGATGGCGGTACGGTCGGTTCGAGCGCTACTGTCGGTCCTCGACCTGTCCCAGTCCCGGAATGGCGACGCGGCGCTCGACGTGGTTCATCGCTCTCGACGCGCTCAACACCAGACAGAGGTAGATCGCGCCCACGGTGATGAACACCGCCGTGTACCGGAAGTTCGAGGAGGCGATCGACTGGGCCCGCCTGAACAGCTCGGGGACGGTGATGAACGCGGCGAGCGAGGAGTACTTGATCAGGTAGACCAGTTCGTTCGTCCAGCCGGGGATCGCGTAGCGAAGCCCCTGCGGGAGCACCACGTATCGGATGCCGCCGAGCTTCGAGAGCCCGACCGAACGGGCGGCGGTCAGCTGGCCGCCCTCGACGCTCTGGAGGGCCGCCCGAATGTACTCGCCCTGATAGGCCGCGCTGTTGATCGTAAAGCCGATGATCGCGACCCAGACGGCCTGACCGGGGATCGCCCCGTAGCCGATGTAGGGCAGTTCGCGGATCCAACTCGAGAGGCCGAGCCCGTAGTACAGCACGAACAGCTGGGCCAGAAGGGGCGTCCCGCGGATCAACTCGGTGTAGACGAGCGCCGCGCGACTCGACCAGCGCCCGTAGACCCGCGCGACGCTCAGCGGGACGGCGATGAGAAAGCCAAGAACCATCCCGCCGACCGTCAGCACGACCGTCAGCCAGATCCCGCTCGCGAAGGTCGGAAGCAGGGAGAGGGCGAAGCCGATCGGTTCGAGTGCGCCCCCGAGGAGCCCGCTCGATTCGAGCCACGCCAGCGGTGGCAGGGGCTCGCCCCGCGGGACGCCCGCGCCCACCCGGACGAGCACCCAGTCGTTGAACCAGCGCACGAGCAACCAGCCCCAGAACAGGACGCCGCCACCGAGGAGCGCCAGCCGGCGAACCGGGTAGCGACCGCCGGTCGCGTGGGCCGCGTCGCCGCTCACCGACCTGCCCTCCCGAACCGGATGGACGAGCCCACGTCAGGCCTCCGGTCCGTCGTCGGTGAGCCGACCGAGAAACGCCTTCGTCCGGTCGCGCTCGGGGCGATCGAAGAGCCGTTTCGGCGGAGCGGTCTCGACGACCCGGCCCTCGTCGAGAAAGGTCACCTGCGAGGCGACCGAGCGGGCAAAGCCCATCTCGTGGGTCGCGACGAGCATCGTCATGCCCTCGTCGGCGAGCCGGCGCATGACTTCGAGTACCTCCCCGACGAGTTCGGGGTCGAGCGCGCTGGTGGGCTCGTCGAACAGCATGAGCTCGGGCTCCATCGCCAGCGCGCGGGCGATCCCCACGCGCTGTTGTTGGCCACCGGAGAGCTCGGCGGGATAGGAGTCGGCCTGTCGTGCGATGCCGACCTGTTCGAGTTGCTCGTCGGCGACCCGGCGGGCGTCCTCCTTGCTCATCCCGCGGACCCGTCGCAGCCCCAACTCGATGTTGCCCCGGGCGGTCAGGTGCGAGAAGAGGTTGAAGTCCTGAAACACCATGCCGACCTTCCGGCGCAGTTCGTCCACGTCGGTGTCGGGGCCGGAAACGAGGTCGCCGTCGAGGTAGATCTCCCCGCCGTCGATCTCGGTGAGGCGGTTGACGCAGCGAAGCAGCGTCGACTTACCGCTCCCGCTGGGGCCGATCAGCACGCCGACGTCGCCCCGGTCCATCGTCAGGCTCACGCCGTCGAGGGCCGTCTCCTCGCCGTAGCGTTTGACCACGTCCTCGATTTCGAGGAGAGAGCGACTCACGCGGTCTCACCCCCGGGAATCGCGTACGCGTCGGCCAGCCGATCGAGCGCGCGGTTCGTCGAGAACGTGAGCACGAAGTAGATCGCGCTCGCGAAGAGGACGATCTCCAGGACGGCGGTCGTCTGCTGGACGAACAGGTCGTAGGAGCGACTCAGCAGTTCTGCGAGTCCGATCGCGAAGGCGATGCTCGTGTCCTTCAGGACGATCGTGAACTCGTTTTGAAAGCCCGGCACGCTCCGGCGCAGCGACTGGGGCACGACGACGTGCCTGATCGCTTTCAGTTGGCTCATGCCCACGGACCGGGCGGCCTCGATCTGGCCCGAATCGACGCTCTGGATCGCACCCCGGAAGATCTGTGACTGGTAGGCCGCGCTCCGGAGCCCGAGCCCGAGGATCGCGGCGAGAAACGCGCTGTCGATCGAGACGACGAAGAACAGCACGATGAGGATGACGAGGATCGGCGTGCCCCGAAGCACGACGCCCGCGGTCGAGACGACGCCCGCGGAGTAGCGCCCGCCGTAGACCTCGATCGCGCCCGCCGGAAACCCCACCAGGAAGCCGAGCAGGACGCTCGCGACCGTCAGGACGATCGTGATCGCGGTCCCGCCGAGCAGGTAGCCCGCGTTCTCGAAGACGAACGCCCAGTCGCCGGCCTGGAGGGGCGTCGCCACGAATGAGAGCCGTTCCATCCGCGATCAGTTGCCGAACCACTCGTCGACGAGTTCGTCGTACCGACCGCTGTCCCGAACGGTCGCGAGCCCGTCGTTGAGCGCGGTCTGGAGCTCCTCTTCGCCCTGACGCAGCCCGAAGCCGTACTGTTCGTTGGTCTCGTGAGTGAACGCGACCGTGACCGCCCGCTCGCTCGCGAACGTTTCCGCGACGGGGACGTCCAGCACGAGCGCGTCGACGTTGCCGTTTTCCAGGTCCTCGACCCCGAGGACGTAGTTGTCGTAGGTGTTGTAATCGCCCTGTGCGATAATCCCCGGCTCGATCAGCTCGCTTTCGACGACCGACTCGCCGGTGGTGCCGCTCTGTGCGCCGACGGTCGCGCCTTCGAGGTCCTCGAGGGACTGCCAGTCGACGCTCGCGTCCTCGCTGACCAGCACCGACTGGTTGGCGTCGTAGTAGGGATCCGAGAAGGCGATCGTCTCCTCGCGGCCGGGCTCGATCGTCATCGCCGCCGCGATCACGTCGATACGGTCGTTCTGGAGCGCGGGGATGAGCGAATCGAACTCGAACTCCTCCCACTCGTCGGCGAGCGTGTAGTCGGTCTCCTCGACGACGGCCGAAAGCAGGTCGACGTCGAACCCGACCAGATCGCCCCCCTCCTTCATCTCGAACGGCGGGAACCCCGGCGCGGTCCCGGCGACGATCTCCGAGTCGTCGCCGCCGCCGAGTCCGCCGAGACAGCCCGCAAGCGAGATCCCGGTAACCGCCCCACCGGTCGTCTTCAAATACGTCCGTCTGTCCATACACTGATGTACGAAGCGGACGTTTATAACTACCTTTCGATGACACCTAGCGCCTTCGATCGCTACTCGGGGATCGATTCGAAAAAGCCCGACAGGCGATCGTTGACGGGGCGAGAGCGCTCGATCCACACCCCGTGGCCCGCCCCCTCGTAAACCTCGCGGGTCGCCTTCGGGAGCCCCTCGGCGAGTAGGCGGGCGTTCTGGACGGGGACGATCCCGTCGTCCTCGCCGTGGAGGACGAGCGCCGGAACTGTCACCTCGTAGAGCCAGTCGCTCGCGTCGAAGGTCTCGAAGGCGGCGTTCTGTGCCTCCCAGCCCGCGCGCGCGGCGTCGCCCGCCGCGCGCCACTCGACGATTCCCTCGATCACGTCGGGGTGCTCGGAGACGAAGTCATCGGAAAGGAGCGCCGAGAGCGAGTCCCGCAGCGCCTCGGGGTCGGTAGGCGGCGCGAACAGCTCCTCCCGGGCCCCCTCGGGCAGGTCCGCTCGCGGCCCGCCGGGGCTCGTCCCGATCAGCGTGAGGCTCCGCGCGCGCCCGTACTCGCGGGCGTACTGGAGCGCGACCATCCCGCCCAGCCCGGCACCGACGAGGTGCACACGAGGGGAGCCGTGATCCGCGAGGACGGCCTCCAGATCGGCAGCGAAGTCCCCGACCAAGTAGGGACCCGGCGGTGCGTCCGAACGGCCGGTCCCCCGCATATCGTAGACGAGGGCCTCGTAGGGACCGGCGAGTGCGGCGTGCTGCCAGCCCCACTGCCACGCGCCGAGTCCGATATCGCCGAGAAATGCCACCGTTTCACCCTCGCAGTCGACTTCGTAGTACAGCGAAACCCCCTCGCGGTGTGCGCTCGCCATCACCGACGGTATCGTCCGGCGCAGGGTAAGGTGCTCGGTCATTGATTCACGAACGATGATCTAAATTTACAATTATTGTAGATAAATCGAGGGATTCGTAACGATATGGTTCCGAGACACGGAAACGATCGAAAATGAGTGTACGAGACGGGGCGGGCCTCGTCGGAGATCGCAACCGATTCGTCGTGATCACCGCCGCGCTGGCCGCGCTGAACGGGCTGTTGTTCGGGTTCGACACCGGCGTCATCTCGGGGGCGCTGTTGTACATCGGTGAGACGTTCCCCGCCTTAGAGGAGTCGGCGTTCCTCGAGGGGGTGGTCGTCAGCGGCGCGCTGGTCGGGGCGGCCATCGGCGCGGCGATCGGCGGCCGACTCGCCGATCGAATCGGTCGGCGGCGGCTGATCATCCTCGGGGCGTGTATATTCTTCGTCGGGTCGCTGGGAATGGCCACGGCCCAGAGCGTCGCGTGGCTCATCGCCGCGCGGGTGTTCAACGGGATCGCGATCGGCTTCGCCTCGATCGTCGGGCCGCTCTATATCTCGGAGATCTCCCCGCCCGAGATCCGCGGCTCGCTCGTCTCGTTCAACCAACTGGCGATCACCAGCGGCATCCTCGTCTCGTACGTGGTGAATTACGCGCTGGCGAGCCAGGGGGCGTGGCGGCTCATGCTCGGGGCGGGGATGATCCCCGCCCTCGTGTTGCTCGCCGGGATGTACTTCATGCCCGAGAGCCCCCGCTGGCTCGTCGAGCAGGGTCGGGAGGAGGAGGCCCGTTCGACGCTCTCGCGGATCAGGAGCGGGGCGGGTCTCGACGAGGAGATCGCCGAGATGAAACGGATGGCGGCCGTCGAGGACGGCGATCTGGGCGAGTTGGTGAAACCGTGGATCCGCCCCGCGATGGTCGTCGGGATCGGCCTCGCGGTCTTTCAGCAGATCACCGGAATTAATACAGTCATCTACTACGCGCCGACCATCCTCGACTCGACCGGGTTCGGGAGCGTCGCCTCGATACTCGCCACCGTCGGCGTCGGCGTCATCAACGTCGCCATGACGGTCGTCGCCATCCTGCTTCTCGACCGGGTGGGCCGTCGGCCGCTGCTGATCGGCGGCATGGTCGGCATGTTCGTCATGCTGATCGTGCTCGGCGGGGCCTTCTACCTGCCCGGGCTGGGCGGCGCGCTCGGGTACGTCGCGACCGGCAGCCTGATGCTCTACGTCGCCTTCTTCGCCATCGGCCTCGGGCCGGTGTTCTGGCTGCTCATCTCGGAGATCTACCCGCTCAACGTCCGCGGGACCGCGATGGGCGTCGCCACGGTCGTCAACTGGCTCGCGAACCTCGCGGTCGCCCAGCTGTTCCCACAGCTGTTCGAGCTGATCGGGCCCGCATTCACGTTCTGGCTGTTCGGCCTGCTGACCGCTGGGGCCGTCGTGTTCTCTCACTACGTCGTCCCCGAGACGAACGGCCGGACCTTAGAGGAGATCGAGGCCGACCTCCGCGAGACGGCGCTGGGAAGCGAGCAGCTATCGATGGCCGAGCGGGCCCGGGAGTCCGAAGCCGACGACTGAGGCGAGAACTAGAAACCGATTCCGATCAGTCGGGCCGCGTTCCCTCCGCTCGTTTCCGCTCAGCCTCGCGTTTCGCCTCCTCGATGAACTCCTCCTTGAACCCCTCGGTGAGGTCGTCTCGGCCCACTCCTCTAAGTCGTCGTTGTCGGTCAACAGCATCCAGAGGCCGACGATCAGGAAGGCGGTGAGGATGCCGGGTGTGGCCATCCAGACGGTGTCTCTAACGAACGCCGGAGAAAGTAGGAAAGACCCATATGTATGTAGATTCTCAGGATTCCCCCCGAAAAACACGGATATTACAAATGGTATACCATATACGATTGAGATAGCCGGATAGAATATGAAACTCAATAACGGTCCACCTCGAGCGAAGATGAACGCGATCGAGAAGTACGCGAAGCAAGCGACTCCGGCGATCGTTGCGGATTGTCGACGAAGAGCGGTCGCTTCGGGTGCTTCGGAAACCGCCACCTCGACACCGCCCATCAAGAGGTCGAGACTCGCGAAATAGACGCCAGCGCAGACGACCACTCCACCGATAGCGGTGAGCCCATGTTCGAATGGTGACTGATCTGCGAACCCGTGGAACGTCGGTGGTATAGTCATTTCAACCGATCACTACGGCAGTGCTTCGATCGCATTTCTTATCTCTTTCTTGATGTTTTCGAGGATATATAGAAGTTCCTGCCGCTTCACGCTCGGTTCGCAGGTCGTGAGTGTATGTTCTATCGCGTCAGCTAGGTTTCGTGCCGCGTCCAATCGGTTGTTCACCGAATGTATCGGTTGACGTTCGTCCTCAAGATCGTCCGAGATCGACTCCAGCCGATGTTGGAGAGTTCGAACCTGATTTCTCAACCCGTTACGTCGTTTCCGACCTTCCATCGAATCGAGCATAATTTCGAAGGATCCTACGAGCCGAGTCGTTTGATCGATGAGATTTCCTTTCGTGAGGACGCGAACAGTGAATCGAAACCGGTCATTCGTCTCCCCGGTTGCCGTAACGAATACGGTGAAATCGCCGCCAGTAGACGGCGATAGCTCGACACGAATTGTGGCGGTCTCGTTTTTGCCGAGACTCTCGAGGACCGAGGGAGTCACCTTTGTCGGTATATCGCTTTCAGTATCGATGACGATCGAATCGGGATGGGAACGACCGATGGTAGAGAGAGTTAACTCCATGCTGCCGACCGCACCTTTCGGAATTTCGATGTCCGGATCACCCCAGACGACCAATAACGGCGGTATTGGAGCGTCTGAAACGTCCGTTTCTAGCGCCGCTATCTTCTCCTTCGACTCTCGATATGCTTCGCTAACGGTATCGACGGATTTGATAAGCGTCGATGACGAATCCTCGCCCTGGACGTACGCGAGTGTCGACCGTTCGAGTTCGATACGCCGCTGTTCGAGTTCGGAGATCGTCTCGCGGTACTCACTCTTTGCATCGTCTCCATCCGAGTCATCTCTCAGTTGATCGAGAAGAACAGCAATCGTGTCGAATCGTCGATGTTCGAAGCGCTGCTGTTCAAGCACCGCGTCGAGACGTTCGGTCGATGCCATAACAGCGATTCGATCGTCGCGTTCGGCCGCTGCTCGTAGCGTGTCGAGTTCATCGGGAATCATCGGCTCACCACCTGTTCGACGGGATCGAGTGCAACGAGCTCGACGACGGCCTCGTCGTGTCGTTTCGCGGTCCAAACAAGAAAGGCAGTTCCGACGAAGGAGATCGAGACAGTCAACGCGAGGGAGATCGTCCCTAGCGCCGCAGCACAGGCCTTCAGTTTTGCTGCGATCACTGTCATGGCAGCACTGACCGCGAGACCAATACCCGTTGCTCCGACACAGATCCCAATTGTGAAAAGACCAAGAGATCCAATAGCAGTCAACAAACTGATTGATCCAGTACGATTTGCTTCATCCTTGGCTCTCCTCATCCCCTTCACGAACGCCAGCTCCGCGTGCCGGATCTCCTCACAGACCTGCTCCGAGGCCGTACCCCGCTCCTCGCTTCATTTCCCACGTAACGAACCGGCGTCGATCCCGTCGGAGACCGTCCCCATCGCGTCCTCGACGGCGACGTTCACCCCCGGGATCCCGACGTCGAGGTCGCCGACCGTCATCTCGGGGTCGAACTGGAACGTCCCGTAGAAGATCCGCTCGATCACGCCGGTGAACCTCTCACGGATCCGTCCCAGCGTCTCGAGCACCTTCTCGGGGAGGAGATCGACCGCGGCCTTGATCGAGGTGGAGAGCAGCTTCTCGCCGATCGCCTCGATGTCCGTTCGGTGCGTTTCGAGCAGGTCGGAGACCCGGCGTTCGATCCCGGCGAGCGCGCGATCCAGCTCCCGGCGTCGCGCGAGCGGGAGCACCGCCCGTCCGGTGATCGCGTCGAGGGTCCGACGCGCCATCGAGGCGATCGTCGAGAGGATCGACGCGATCCGTCGAGCCGCCCATCCCATTCCCCGGAGCGTTCGGCCGGTGATCCGCCCCATGGCCTCGCCTAGCCCGAGGTCGACCGTGGCCCTCGCGATTCGTCGAACGGGTTCGACCCCGCTTTCGGTCGCCGCCGCGGTGACCTCCTCGGCGGCGACCATCCGGTCCAGCGCCCGCTCGTACTGCGTCCTCGTTTGCGCGTCGGCACGGTCGAGCCCGTCGTCCATCCCGTCGAGCAGCCGTTCGGCCCGCCGGTCGATCCGTTCGACGTTCCGGTCGTCGAGTACGCGTCCCGCCTCGGACCGGATCGACTCGATCAGCGTCGTCTTCCTCGCCACGAGCGAGCGGACGCGTTCGCTCGGATCGGGGCCGTTCGTTAGCGTCCGTCCCTCGCCCTCCTCGAGTTCGTAGTGGACCAGCCGCCCGTCGATCGCGGTCGCGTCGTTCACGTGAACCGCTTCGTCGGTGACGACGTACCGGTCGTACTCGACGCGCGTTCGCGTCCCGCTGTAGCGGCCCATGACCCTGAACCGGCTGGCGGCCGTCCAGCCGCGGCCGTGGTAGTAGCTCCGACCGACGCGCCGTCCGTCGACGTACGCCGTGTACGTCCTCGCCCCCGCGTCGAGCACGACGCGGATACGGTGCCACCGACCGTCCTGTAGGTCGCCGCGGTAGACGACGTCGCTCCCGCCGAACGGGTTGCGAAACCACATGCCCCGCCCGGCGACGCCGTTCGTGAACGCTCGAAACCCGCGTGAGGCGCTGTTCTCGTCGTTGAACGCGTAGGCGAGGCCCCGACCGGAGCGATGTCGCCAGTGGAAGTCGATCGTCAGATCCCCCGCCGTTCCGGGGCGAGACCCCACGTCGACGCCGCCGCGGTCCTCGAGTTCCAGCGCGTGCTCGCTGCCGGTCCGCGGGGCGCCCGACGGGCGCCAGGCGTACCGCTCGGAAGCGACCCGCCCGTCGGGTCGGGACTCGGCTTCGTCGGCAGCCGTTCGCGTCGTGGTCCACGACGCGACGGTGACCGTCGCCGCGGGCGCGTCCGCGCTCTCCGCCTGCCTCTCATCGATCGGGTTGCCGTAGTCGTCGACCGGTTCGGACGCGGCGACGGCGTTCACGCCACAGAGCAGGCCTCCCGCACCGAGCGCGCCGCCACAGCGGAGGAACCGCCGTCTGTTCACCATGGTATCGGATGATCGATCCATGGCCCGGGCTGGGCTCGTTCCGGTATGTAAACGTTCGCGCGATTCGTCGACGAGAGGAGGGTCCGGCTACGCGTTCTGTACCTGTCGGAGGATCTCGGGGGCGGATTCGAGCGCCTCGTCGAGTTTCCCGGCGTCGGGACCGCCGCCCTGTGCGAAGTCGGGCGGGCCGCCGCCGCCGCCGCCGACCTGCGCGGCGAGCCGACCGACCACCTCGCCCGCGTTGATCGGGACGCCGTCGGGGACCGCGACGACGAACTTCGCGCCGTCGGCGCCGCTCCCGAGGACGGCGACCTTGCCCTCGCCGACGAGCGCGTTCGCGGTCGCCCGGAGTTCGTCGCTGTCGGCGTCGAGGCGCTGGATCACGACGGTCGCCTCGCCCAGTTCGACCTCCTCGCCCTCGCTCGTCCGAAGCGCGGCGAGTTCCTCCGTGAGCGCCTCGATCTCCTTGCCGCGCGCCTTCCACTCCTCGAAGAAGCGCTCGGCGGTGGCGGGTACCTCCGCGGGCGAGACGTCGAGGACCGCCGCGGCCTCGTACAGCGAGTCCTCGGTCTCCTGGGTGGACTCGATCGCGGCCTCGCCCGCGGCGAAGACCAGCCGTTCGACCCCGTCCTGGATGCGCTCGGTCGTGAGCACCTTGATCGCACCGACGTCGCCGGTCCGCGAGACGTGGGTGCCGCCGCAGGCCTGAACGTCCTCCGCGACGTGGATCAGGCGGATGCGCTCTCCCGGCGGGATCCCGCCCTGATAGAGGTCGAAGCCGTGTTCGGCCTCGGCCTCGTTGCGGTGGGGCCACTCCTCGGTCACGGGGACGTTGTCACGGACGAGTCGGTTCGCGATCCGCTCGATCTCCTTCACCTCGTCCCTGTCGACCCGCTCGTAGTGGCGCACGTCCAGCCGGGCGCTCTCCGTGCCCTTCTGTGCGCCGGCCTGGCGGATGTGCTCGCCGAGCACCTCGCGGGCGGCGTGCCCGACGATGTGGGTCGCGGTGTGGTGGGCCATGAGGCTGCGCCGTCGCTCGGGGTCGATCCGCCCGCGGACGAACGCGCCCTTCTCGGGCTCCTGGCTCACCCGGTGGAGGACCACGCCCTCGCGCTCCTGAACGTCGGTGACGGCGTAGCTGCCGTCGTCGGTCGAGAGCGACCCGTGATCGGCGGGCTGACCGCCGCCCTCGGGGTAGAACATCGTCTGGTCGAGGACGACGTCGTAGCCCTCCGCCCGGTCGATCACGTCGAGGATCACCGCCTCGAACTCCGTTCGGGTCTGGTCCTCGTAGTAGAGCTTCTCCGTGTCCGGCAGGTCCGTGACGCGCTCGTCGCGCTCCTCGACGTCGACCATCGCCTCGCCCGCGTCGTGGCGTCCCGCGACCAGCGAGTAGAAGTCGTCGGGGACCTCCACGACTGCCCCGGCCTCCTCCGCGATCTCCTCGACCATGTCGGGCTGGATGCCGTGCGAATCGTAGAGTTCGATCAGTTCCTCGGCCGGGATCGGCTCGTCGCGTTCGGCGTACTCCTCGGCGAGCCCCTCGACCCGCCGGCCGCCCCGCTCGAGGGTCTCGCGGTACTTCTCGACCTCCGTGCGCACGATGTCGCGGATCGTGTCGCGGTTCTCGTAGTCCAGCCGCTCGGCCTGCATGTCGACGAGTTCGTCGAGCGGGGCGTCGACGCCGACGGTGTCACACAGGCGTTTCGTCCGCCGGAGGACCATTCTGGTCAGGTAGCCCGTCGCGACGTTCGAGGGGACGATGCCGTCGCCGAGCATGTATGCTAGAGTACGGCAGTGGTCCGCGATGGCGTAGACGGCCTCCATGGGCTCCATCAGGGCTTCGAGGCGCTCTACGGGAACGCCGACGCTCCGGGCGATCTCGCCGCGGGCGCTCTCCATGTCCTCGGCCTCGTCGATGTCCATGTGGCCCGCAAGCTTCGAGGCGTCGTGGAGCAACTCGGCCTCCTCGTCGGTGTGTGAAATGCCGGCGTTGTCGGTGAGGAAGTCGATCATCTCGGGGTAGATCGCCTCGTATACGGTAGGAGTTCCCTGGGACACCCACGTCCAGCGCTCCAGCCCGTAGCCCGTGTCGACGATGTAGGTGTCCATCTTCGAGTAGCGGTTGCCGTCCTTGAGTTCGTACTCGCCGTCGGGGTCCTGCTCCATCGACATGAAGACGAGGGTGGCGAGTTCCACCCCCCGGTAGATGACCTCGATGGCGGGTCCGGCGTTTCCGCCGCCGACCCACGGGTCCTCGATGTAGGTGACCTCGCCGGGATCGGCCCCGAGGGAGGTGAAAAAGTCGTCGCAGTACTCGACGGTCTCGTCCTTCCAGTAGACCTCGCCCTGGTACGCGTACTTCTCGGGGTCGTCGAGGTCCTCGCGGGCGTTGAACGCGTGGTGGGCCATCATCTCGAAGGCCATCGTGTGCCGCCCGGTCTTGCCGACGTTGTCGATGTCCTGCATCCGGATACACGGTTGCGAGATACACAGCGGGTTCGCCGGCGGCGGGGTCTTCCCCGAGGTGACGAGCGGCTGGAAGTCGTAAATGGAGGCCTGCGTCAGCAGGACGTCGTCGCGCCAGCGGTTGGCGGCGACGGGGTAGGGCTCGATCCGCTCGTGGTCGTTCTCCTCGAAAAACGAGAGGAAGTTCTCGCGCATCTCCTCCAGGGTGTACTCGCCCTCGAACCCGGGGTTGTCGATGAACGAGTAGTCGACACACGGGGGCTCCCCGCACAGCACCTGCTCGTGATCGCGCGTCCAGAAGTGGGCCCCACACTCCGGACACTCCCGCCTGACGAAGTCGTTCTCCTCGAAGTAGTCGAGGCGGTATTCGGCCTCAAGCGCACTCATGATACCGCTAGTGGCCAATCGGCGCGTAAAACTGTTGCGCAACACCCATCGGAATGGCCCGTCGGCCGGCGTCGGCCGTCAGGCCTCGATCCGGCCGTAGTCGAACCGCTCGCCCAGCGTCGCGAGTTCGTCGAGTGCGTCCTGTTCCTCGCGCATGTTCCGCTCGAGGGTGTCGGCGGCCTCGTCGAGGCCGAGCTGGTCGGCCATCGGGGTGAGGTTGCCGTAGCAGGCGATCTCGTAGTGCTCGGACTTCTGGCCGGCGGCGATGTTGAACCGGTCGAGCGCGCCCTCGCTCGGCTCCTTCTCGACGAACTCCTCGTGGGCCTCGATCATGCCCTCGACGACGGGGTCCTCCGCGGCCTCGGGCTCCCGGCCGACGGCCTCGAAGACCCCCTCGAGGCGCTCGACGTGCGTCTGGGTCTCCTCGCGGTGTTCGGCGAAGGCCTCCGCCAGTTCCTCCTCGCTGGAGGTGCTCTCGAGTTCCCCGAGGGCATCGAGCAGTCGCTGTTCGGTGTAGTAGACGTGCTGTAGCCCCTCGACGAACAGGTCCTCGGTGTTCTCGACTGTCATCGTGATCTCCGCGTGGGACGACACTCGGTATTTCAATAAACGGTCGGCTTGCACATGTGAGGTGGCCGTATTCCCCCGATTCGGCCGACGAAAACGTTGCGACTGACGGGCGAAGGGTTTTGAGAGGTGAACCGGAACGCCGGGGAACTGCCGGACTCCCGCGTCCACGTCTTCATCGAGGGGAACGCCCAGGACGTCCACTTCAGGGACGACGCCCACGAGACCGCCCGCGCCCACGACCTCACCGGCTGGATCCGCAACCTCGACGACGGCCGGGTCGAGGGGGTCTTCGAGGGCTCGGAAGAGGACGTCGAGACGATGGTCGAGTGGTGTCGCGAGGGACCGATCGAGGCCGACGTCGAGGACGTGGAGATCGAAGAGGGACCCCACAGGGCGATCTGGAGGACTTCGAGAAGCGGTAGCTACTCCTCGTCCGCGAGCGCGAGCGAGGCGAGAAACGCCTCCAACTGGATCCGCTCGTTCGCGCCTTCGGTGATGCGATAATCTGTCTCGCCGATCCGATCCAAGGTGCGCACCGCCTCCCGGTCGCTGAGCCCGAGGTCCCACACCGAGCGGTGTAGCTGGTCGATGATGTCGCCGCCCGAAAGCCCCTTGTTCGTGAGGAGGTCCTCCAGGGTGGCTCGCGCACCCGTGAAGTCGCCCGAAAGGGCCTTCGTGACCATCGCCTCGATCTCCTCGGGGCGGGCGGTGGCGGTGATGGTGTAGACGGCGTCCTCGTCGACGGTCTCGCCCATGACCGCGGCGGCCTGCAGCGAGTTGACCGCCCGGCGCATGTCGCCGTCGGCGGCGTACACCAGCGCCTCGACGCCCCCGTCGGTGATCTCGATCTGTTCGGTGTGGGCGATCTCGCGGATCCGCTCGCCGACCGCCGCGTCGTCGATCTGCGTGAACCGGAACACCGCACACCGCGACTGGATCGGGTCGATGATCTTCGAGGAGTAGTTACACGAGAGGATGAACCGCGTATTCGAGGAGAACTGCTCCATCGTTCTCCTGAGCGCCGACTGGGCGTCGGAAGTGTTGTGGGTCAGGATTCCGTTAGCGAGCATGAAGTTTGGCGTTCCCTCCATGCTGATGTTGTACGCCTTCCCACGGTGGCTGTATTCGATCCGGTGGATCTTCGTCGTCTGAACGGTTCGTACTCCGCCATCGGTGACGAGTGCAGGCTCGAATTCGTCCCTCTCGTAGTGTTCGTGATGGGGAAGCGCACTGTCACCAACGACAACGAACGTGTACTCGTCACCGTAGGTTTTCAGGAACTCTTCGACCTTCTCAGGTTGTCCCCACAGCTCAGCGACTCCTTTGACTTCGATCACGGTATCGTCCAACAGGAAGTCGGGGTGGTACACCGAATCGGATAGCTCGAACGTCGGTTCGTACTCATAGTCGATTCCGGCGTCCTGCAACGCCTTTGCGACTTCGTACTCCCAGTCGGACCTGACGAGGTGGCCGAGTTCGTCACTGTGTCTGATATTTCCACCGGTGGGTTCGTGTCCGTTCAGGGCTTCCGAGACTTTCTGTACGACTTCAGGGTCGCGCATCGGGTTGTTGTCTCCAGTGATATCACAGACCGGGTACTCACAGTTCTCGGTGCTCTTTTGAATGAGCGTTGTCTTCTCGTCGTCGTCCAGACCGGCCCACCACTCGGAGGCGGAATTCCCGATGTCTTTTTTGACGGTTTCGGGGTCAGCATCGACAACCCACTCCTCCCAGGGGGTCCCGGACCGCATCTCGCTGATCCCTTTGCGGACCCGTTCGACGGTCTCTTCGTCCATTTCCCAGACGTGAACACCATGGAACTCGCCCCCGTAGTTCGGATTATTTTCACCATTCAATCGCCCGTCTGAAAGTGTCTCGACGATTTTTTCCCGGCGCTCGTCCGACCACTCCGTCCCGTACATCGGGTTCCCCTCATCCCTCATCTCACGACTGTGACCCTCGTTCTTGCAGTCGACGGAACAGAACCGCCCTGCAGTCCAGGCGTCACAGATCTCGCACCGTGACACGCCTACGTCGTCTTTGAAATCCACGATCTCGTCCCCTGGCGACAAGTCTCGTAGCTCCTTCTCGACGAGTCTCCCATTCTCACCAACCACGAAGAACGGATGGGTGAGGCTTGCGAGAATCGTTCGGTCGTCCTCGAGTTCGATCTCGAAGAAGTCTGCAACGCCGGAATCTACGAGGCTGCCCATGTCGGACTGTATCTCGTTCGTCTCGAAATCGACGGACGGGATCGGTTCACCATCGTCACTTACCTCCTCTATCGGTTTCACTTCCGGTGATGACGGATACCCGGCGACGACTTCCGTTCCGGGTGGCACGCACAACGAATCGGCCTCGTCGAGGAAGATGATTCTGTAGGAATAGCCCCCGAAGCTCGCGCGCGCGAACTCCTTGATCCGCCCCCTGACGACGTCGATCCCCCGGTCGTCCGAGGCGTTGAGTTCGAGGAAGTTATCGCGCCAGTCCTCGCCGTAGACCTCGCGGGCGATGGCGGTCGCACACGTCGTCTTCCCCACGCCCGCGGGGCCCGAAAACAACAGGTTGGGAAGGTCGTCGCGCTCGACGTACCGCTCCAGACGGCTGGTGATCTCCTCCTGGCCGATCACCTCGCCCAGACTCCGGGGCCGGTACTTCTCGACCCAGATCTCGTCGCGGCCGGGTCCCGCCGTCTCTGTCTCGCTCATACCCGATGCACGCGCCCCGGCCGTGATAAACTCCCCGAGACGGCGGACGGCGCCGGACGTCCCGTCGTCGGTCACCTATTTGGCAAATGGCGACGACGGGTCGGGCATGGAACGGGCGTTCACGGTACTGCTGGTTCTGGTGGTCGTGACGGGCCTCTGTTCGGGAGTCGCCGCCGCGGGGGAGACCCGGTCGGGGGAGACGGTCGTCGTCGGGGAGGGCGAGACCGTCGAGGGCGACCTGACCACGTTCGCGGGCGCGGTCGTCGTACAGGGGACGGTCGACGGCGACCTGACCGCCTTCGGCGGCGACGTGCTGATCGAGGGCGAGGTGACGGGCGACGCGGAGGCGTTCGCGGGCACCGTCCGCATCGCCGGCGACGTGGGCGGCGAGGTGAGCACCGCGGCCGGCAACGTCGTCGTGGGCGAGGGCGCGAGCGTCGGCGCGCTCTCGGCCGCCGGAGGGAGCGTCACCATCGACGGCACCGTCGCGGGCGACGCCGAGGCCGCCGCCGGCAGCGTCAGCCTCGGCCCCGCCGCCGTCGTCGAGGGCGACCTGACCTACGGCGAGGAGCTGACCCGCCATCCCGACGCGCGGGTCGCCGGAACCGTCAGCCAGGGGCCGACCGCGACGCCCGCTCCCGTCGGCGAGATCCCGGCGATCCCGTGGTGGGTCGGTCGGCTCTACTGGCTCGTCGTGAACCTCCTGCTCGGCGCCGCCCTGCTCGTCGTCGCGCCCGCCTTCTCCGAGGGGGTCGCCGCCACCGCCCGCGAGGAGGCGCTCGAAAGCGGCGGCGTCGGCCTGCTCGCGCTCGTGGGGACGCCGATCGCGCTCGTCCTGCTCGCGATCACGGTCGTCGGGATCCCGCTGTCGATCGCCGGGGCGTTCGTGTTCGTCCTCGTGCTCTGGGTCGCGAGCGTCTACGGCGGCCTCGCGGTGGGGCGGTGGCTGCTCTCGCTCGCGGCCGTCGAGAACCGCTGGGCCGCGCTGGTCGTCGGGCTGGTCGCCGTCGCGCTCGCCGGCCTCGTCCCGATCCTCGGTGGGGTCGTCGGGTTCGTCGTGCTCGTCCTCGGGTTGGGCGCGCTCGTGCTCGCGGTCCACGGGTGGTATACCGACCGGGAGGCGCGACACGCCGAACGGGCCGCCTGATACCGTCGGTCACACCGCCGTGAATCGGCCGGTGGCAGAGCGCGAGTCACTCGCGCGGTGGCCCGTCACATCAGGGACGTGCCGTTGAACGTCCCACGACCGACAGTATGACGACACCCTGAAACCCACCGCGCGGATAGTCGGGGCATGGACGTCACCGTCGAGGTCGTCGGCGAGGGCACGCACGACCTCACCCTCCAGGAACCCACCTACGCGGACCTGCTCTCGGAACTCGACCTCAGCCCCCACGAGGTGTCGGTGATGGTCGACGGCCGGCCCGTCCCGGAGGACCAACCGGTCGAGGCCGACCGGGTACGGGTGCTCCGGCTGATCACGGGCGGATGATCCGGGAGGCCCGCGGGGACGAGATTGAGGCCGTGCTGCGGGTGCTCGAGGGTGCGCTGTTGGAGGTCGACCCCGCCGAGGTGCGCGAGGCGATCGGCAGGGGCGACGTGCTGGTCGCCCGCGAGGAGGGCCACGTCCGCGGCGCGCTCGTGCTCGACGGGAACCACGTCGAGGCGATCGCGGTCACGCGCCCCCACAGGGCGACGGGGATCGGCTCGGCGCTGATCGAACGGGCCGCCGAACGCGGGCCGCTCTCGGCCGGTTTCCGCCCCGCCGTCCGACCGTTCTACGAGTCGCTGGGGTTCGAGATCGAGTGCGTGGAGGGTTCGGAAGGTGATGAAACGCGGTGTCGGGGCCGGCTCGCGGGTCAGGACTCGTAGGCCATGTCGAAGAAGGCGACCTCTAGGTCGACGGTCCGGGAGAACAGTTCGGCCACCCGACGCTGTCGGCGCGCCGAGAGTTCCGGACCGTACGTATCGAATTGCTCGCGCAGCCACTCGACGTAGGCCTCGAACTCCTCGACGGTGTGGATCTCGATCCACTCGTCGAGATACCAGCGCTCGGGCCCGCGGTCGGCGACGTGGCGCGCCCAGTCGAGGTAGACCCACTCGGCGGCGAGCGTAGTGGAAAGGGTCTCCTCGTAGCCGCCCTCGTGGGCCGCCCGGAGCACGAAGTCCGTGAAGGCCCGCGTCGTCGGTTCGAGGGGCGGCTCGCGCCACTCCGCCTCGGGGACGCCCAGTTCCGCGAACGCCCGCTCGAAGTAGTCGTTCTCGCTCCCCGTGAGCACCGAGAGCTGTTCGCTCAACCGGCGCATCTCGTCCATCGAGGGGGCCTGCGCGACCGCGAGCGCGGTCGTCCGCGCGCCGAGTTCGAGGAAGGCGTAGTCCTGGACGAGGTAGCGCCGGAAGACGGCCTCGTCGAGGGTGTCGTCGCCCAGTTCCGCGACGAATCGGTGGCGCGTCGCCTCGGTCCACGCGGGTTCGGATCGCTCGCGGAGCCACTCGCTGAACCGGGCGTCCCCGCGCCCGTCGGCGTACTCCTCGAAGCGCGCTGGGGTCGCGTCGGGTTCGTCTCCCATGGGAGAACGGGGCGCGCGAATCGCCATATAACCGGGCGGTGGCGCTACCGCCGGGCGTCGTCCACGAGCTCCCGGCCCGACTCGAGCAACGCCTCGACGCGGGCCTCGCTTTCGGCCTCCGCGTAGACCCGGAGTTTCGGCTCGGTCCCGCTCGGACGGACCAACAGCCATGCGCCGCTCTCGAGCAGGAGTTTGAACCCGTCGGCGGTGTTCACGTCCTCGACGCGCTCGTCGGCGACCGAATCGGGAATGGCCTCCGAGAGCGAATCCAGGGTGTGAGCCTTCTCCGCGTCGGGGCAGTCGACGCTCACCCGCGACTGGTGGATCTCGCCGAGTTCGTCGAGGAGTCGGTCCACACGGGCGTCGAGCGACTCCTCGCTATGGGCCGCCGCGGCGAGCAGCGCGAGCAACACGCCGTCCTTCTCTCGGACGTGGCCTCGCATCGAAAAACCGCCCGACTCCTCGCCGCCCATCAGCGCGTCGTGCTCGGCCATCGCGTCGGCGACCCACTTGAAGCCGACGGGCACCTCGATCGCCTCCTCGCCGTGGGCCGCTGCGATCCGGTCGATCAGGAAGGTGGTCGAGACGGTTCTGATGGCCGGTCCCGAGTCGGTTTCGAGCAGGTAGTCGTAGAGCGCCGCGTAGAGCAGGTTGGCGTTCAGGAGGCCGCGCTCGGGCGTGACCACCGCGATCCGGTCGGCGTCGCCGTCGTTCGCCACCCCGAGGTCGGCCTCGCCCCCGGTGACGCGCTCGACCAGTTCGTCGAGGTTCTCGCGCGTGGGTTCGGGCGAGACGCCGCCGAAGGCCGGATCGGCCTCACAGCGCAGGCGGGCTACCTTGGCGCCCGCCCGCTCGAGCAGCGCGTCGGTGACGCCGCGGCCGCTGCCGTGGATCGCGTCGTAGGCGACCCGGAGGTCGAGGTCCGCCTCCACCAGATCGAGGGCGTGGTCGGCGTGACTCCCGGCGAAGTCGACCTCGCGCACCGTGCCCCACTCGGCCTCGGGCAGGGGGTCGGGTTCGGCGAGGCTCGCCTCGATGGCGTCGGTGACCTCGGGGAGCGCGGGGGCCCCATCGGACGGGATGAACTTCACGCCGTTGTACTCCGGCGGGTTGTGCGATGCGGTGATCATCAGCCCGCCAGCGAGGTCGCGCTCGACGATCGCCCACGAGAGGAGTGGAGTAGGTCGGTCGCGCTCGGGCATCACGACGTCGAAGCCGTTCGCACACAGCACGCGCGCGAGTTCCTCGGCGAAGCCCCGCGAGGACTCGCGGGCGTCGTAGCAGATCCCGACCGGGCCGGCGAGGCCCTCGCTATCGAGGTACGTGGCGACGGCCTGCCCGACCATCCGGACCCGAGGCGCGGTGAACGTATCGAGGGTCGCCCGCCAGCCGTCGGTCCCGAAGCGAATCTCGTCCATACCCGAAAGTCACGGTCGAGGGGGAAAAATCGGCGGGTCTTCGGTGGCGTTTTCCTTCCTCGTCCCCTCGTTCGGGCATGAAATCCCCACGCGTCGTCGCGGTGGCCGGTAGCCTCCGGGACGGCAGCTACACCCGCCTCGCCCTCGGTCACGCCCTCGACGCCGCCCGCGAGGCCGGCGCGTCCGTGGAACTCCTCGACCTCCGGGAGTACGACCTCCCGGTCTACGATCCCGACGCCGGGGAGGTCGCCGACGCCGAGCGGCTGATGGCCGAGATCCGCGAGGCCGACGCCGTCCTCCTCGGGACCCCGGTCTACCACGGCACGATCTCCGCGGCGCTGAAGAACGCGCTGGATTACTGCGGGTTCGACGAGTTCGAGGACACCACGACCGGCCTGCTCGCGGTCGCGGGCGGCGGGACCTACGGTCCGACCCTCGAACACCTCCGCGCGAGCGTCCGCGCGGTCCACGGCTGGACGCTCCCCCACGAGGTGGGCATCCGCAACGCGAGCGAGCAGTTCGACGAGCGCGGAGAGTTCCTCGACGCGTCGCTCGAGGAGCGCGTCCGGAAACTGGGCCGACAGGCCGTCGAGTACGCCTTCATCGACCCCGAGCCGATCACCGAACACACGGTTCAGTAGTCGACCAGCCGCTCCTTCTCCGCCCGCGAGAACCGTTTGATCGCGTACTCGCGGGCCATCGCCGCCGACCGGCTCGCGAACGATTCGGTGTAGAGAAGCGTGACCGGCGTCCGGCCCCGGGTGTACTTCGCGCCGTCGCCCGCGTTGTGTTCCGCGAGGCGGCGCTCGACGTCGGTGGTGTAGCCGGTATACAAACTGCCGTCGGCACATTCGAGGACGTAGACGTGGTGGGTCATCGGAAAGGGCTTCGCGTGGTGGTTTGGTTACGGTACGGGTAGCCGCAGGGCGAAGTTATGCGTTTCGCGCACGGAGCCTCGCGGCCTCCGCTATCCCCGCGTTCGCCGAACAGCTCGGACAGGCGAAGATGCGCCCGTGTTCGTCGGCGAACACGCGCTCGAACCGCTCGGAGACGTGCGCTTCGCAGTGGTCACAGTGTGGCATCGCGTTCATCCCGGCAGGACCGCCGTGCCGGTAGGTAGCACTATGGGAGGAGCCGATAAATACTCTTTCCAAAATCAGTCCGTAATTCGGTATTCGACAACATTAGTTCACGATCCGTGAAGACGAAGGGATGAGAGGAAAACTAGAGGTTCGGGAGACGGCGTTTCGGTTGTGGATCCGCGAACTACTCCCGGGCGTCGGCGACCGCTCGGGCGATCAGCCCCGCCTGTGTGCCCGCGACGAAGCCCGCGTCGACGTTGACAACCGACAGGGTGGTACACGACTGGAGCATCCCCCGTAGCGCCGCGTCGCCGTCGCCGCCGAACCCGTAGCCGCTGGAGACCGGCAGCCCGATCACGGGCGTGGAGACGAGGCCGGCGACGACCGTCGGAAGCGCCCCCTCGCGGCCGGCGGCGACGACGAGCACGTCCATCCCGCGCAGGCGGGGGAGCTGGTCGACGATCCGGGTGAGGTTCGCCACGCCCACGTCGTCGACGCGCTCGACGCTCGCGCCGATTTCGCGGGCGATCACCGCCGCCTCGCTCGCCGGCAGTCGGTCTGCGGTCCCCCCGGTGACGATCCCTACCGTGGCACCGATCTCGGGGGGTTCGAACCCCGGTTCGTGGGCGACGAGGCAGCGCGCGCGCTCGTGGTACGTCGCGTTCCCGTCGAGGGCCGATTCGAGGTCCGCGGCGTCCTCGCTCCCGATCCGCGTGACGATCGCCCGTCCGGTCGTCTCGAGGGCGGTCCCTGCGAGCACGGTGATCTCCTCGACGGTCTTCCCGGGGGCGAAGATCCCCTCGGGGACGCCGCGCCTGCGCTCGCGGGCGGCGTCGAACCGGCCGGCGTCGGTGGTCGCGTAGCCTGCGAGGCGCGCCTGCGCCTCCTCCGGGCTTAATTCGCCGGAAGAGACGTCTTCAAGAATGTCTCGAAGTCCCATATTCGGGGGGTAGACCCCCAGCTATTCCTATTCATCGCCTTCAGAACGCGCCGATTTACGAAAGCTTATAAAGGCGGCCGGAAAAGGGCCGTTCGTATGGCAGACCTGATCGTCAAAGCCGCCGTAAAGGAAGCACTGTCCGACCACAACGTCTCCTCCGACTTCTACGACGCGCTCGACGAGGAAGTCGAGGAGCTCCTCAACGACGCGGCGCGACGCGCCGAGGACAACGACCGGAAGACGGTCCAGCCCCGCGACCTGTAGGGCCGACTGCCACGCCTTCCTCAGTATTTTTCGCACCGATCAGCGGCGGCGCTCCTCGACGCCCTCCTCCGTGCCGACGAACACGGCGTCGGCCAGCCCGACGAACAGGCCGTGTTCGAGGGCGCCCGGAATCGACGCCAGATCGCCCGCGAGGTCGGCGGGCTCGTCGATCCGTCCGAAATCACAGTCGAGCACGAGGTTGCCGTTGTCGGTGACGACGGGGCCGTCCTTTCGCTCGGCGGCCCTGAGGGCGGGTTCGCCGCCCAGCCCTTCGATCGCCTCGGCGACGGGGCGGCGCGCCGAGGGCAGGACTTCGAGCGGAACCGGGCGATCGAGGGTCTTGCCCTCCTTCGAGGGATCGGCGACGATTACCAGCCGATCGGCGGCGCCGTCGACCAGTTTTTCCCGAGTGTGAGCCGCGCCGCCGCCCTTGATCAGGTCGAACCCCGCGACCTGATCCGCGCCGTCGATGGCCAGATCGGGAAGCGCGTCGTCGAGGGTCGCGAGTTCGATCCCCGCCTCGCGGGCGAGGTCCGCGGACCCATAGGAGGTGGGGATCCCCCGAATCTCCAGTCCGTCCTCGACCCGCCGGCCGAGCGCGCGGATCGCGTGGGCCGCCGTCGAGCCGGTGCCGAGGCCGACGACCTCCCCGTCCTCCGCGAGTTCGGCGGCCCGCTCGCCCGCCCTGCGTTTCGCCTCCTCGCCCCCGCCGGTGGTCTTCATGCGCGTGCGGTCGCTCCCCGAGGAAAAAAGCGTTTCAATCGGGGTCGTGATCCGATCGCACGAGCGCCGGCCGGGTTCGGAATCGAAAGCGTTCGCGGGCGGATCGGGGGTGGCTCGCTCGGCCTCGGAGACGGAGGCGGAGACGCGTTCTCAGGAGACGCGCGAAGACGGCCGGCTCGAACGCCGAGGAGGGCGTTCTCCGCCGACGCCGTCGGCATCGGATTCCGAAGCGAGCCCGGCCGAGAGGGCCGGCTATCGCAACCGAAATCGAGGAAACACACGCCGTCGTATCGCTACGTGCGATGGCACTCACCGAGATCGAACACCTCGACGACGAGATGGCGGAGTGCATGGACAACTGCCTCGACGCCGCACAGGCCTGCGAGTGGTGTGCCGACGCCTGTGCCGACGAGGGCGAGGGGATGGCCCGCTGCATCCGGCTGTGTCGGGACGTCGCGGACATCGCGACGCTTCACGCCCGGTTCATGGCGCGCGATTCGGGCTACCACGCGGCGCTCGCCGGGATCTGTGCCGACGCCTGCGAGGAGTGCGCCGACGAGTGCGAACAGCACGACCACGAGCACTGTCAGGTCTGTGCGGAGGTCCTGCGCGAGTGCGCCGAGACCTGCCGCTCGATGGCCGCCTGAGACGGGCCGTCGTCGGTACGACAAGAGTCATAGCGCTCGCGACCGCTCTAGTTTTTCGTGGACGCCAGCCCGGACGAGCCAGCGGTGGTCCTCGACGACGTGACCAAGACCTACCGGATGGGCGAGCCCATCGACGCGCTCTCGTCGGTGTCGCTGTCGATCCCGCGGGGCTCGTACACCGCGATCATGGGCCCGAGCGGGTCGGGAAAGAGCACGCTGATGAACCTCGTGGGCTGTCTCGACCGGCCCACCGACGGGCGGGTGCTGGTCGACGGGCGGGACGTCGGCGCGATGAGCGACCGCGAGCGGACGGCCCTGCGGGGGCGAACGGTCGGGTTCGTCTTCCAGACGTTCAACCTCATGGCGCGCCTGTCGGCGCTCGAGAACGTCGCCCTGCCGCTGGTCTTTCAGGGGGTGGGACGGCGCGAACGCCACGCTCGCGCGCGCGAACTGCTGGATCGGGTCGGCCTCGCCGAGCGGGCGGACCACCGTCCCAACCAGCTCTCGGGCGGCCAGCGCCAGCGCGTCGCCATCGCCCGCGCGCTCGTGGCCGATCCGGCGATCGTGCTGGCGGACGAGCCCACCGGAAACCTCGACACCGCGACCGGGAACGACGTGCTGGCGCTCTTTCAAGAACTCTACGAAGAGGGGCGGACGGTGGTGCTCGTGACCCACGAGCGCGACGTGGCCGAACGCGCCGACCGGATCGTCCACGTCGTCGACGGCGAACTGGAGGGGATCGAGGCGGTCGCCGGCGCGAGGCGGGAGGCGTGAACCCCCGAGAGGCGCTCTCGATGAGCCTGCGGGCGATCAGGGGCCACCCCCTCAGGTCGGGGCTGACGGCGCTGGGCGTGTTGATCGGCGTCGCCGCCGTGATCGTCTTCGTGATCCTCGGGGCGAGCCTCCAGGCGGCGGTGATCGGCGAGGTCGGCGGCGAGGACGCCGAGCGAATCTACGTCTGGAACGGCCCCGAGGACGCGCAGGGCCCGCCCGGCGCCGGCGCGCGTGCCGTGTTCACCGAGGACGACATCGACCGACTGCACGCGATCGAGGGCGTCGACGGGGTGGCCCCCTACGCCTCGGTCGACGCGAACGGGTTCGAACACGGGGGCGATACGATCGCGGGCGGCGACGCCGTCGCCACCGGTCCCGAGTACTTCACCGACGACGCGATCGCCGAGGGCCGGGCGTTCGAGTCCGGCGAGAACGAGGTCGTTCTGACGCCGCTCGCCGCGGAGGCGTTCGAGGAAGACGTCGCCGTCGGGGACCGGGTGACGATCACGTTCGATGACGGCTCCGAGGCCGAGATGACCGTCGTCGGGATCCTCGACGGGTCGGGGCCCCGGAGCCCGTTCGACGGGTTCGGCGAGGACGCCCGCGTCTACGTTCCCGCCGATCCGTTTCACGGAACGACGACCGAGACCGCCGACGGCGACCAGCGCGTCTACCCGTACGTGGTCGTGACCGCCGACAGCCCGAAGAGCGTCGACGGCGTCGAGGAGGCGGTCAGGACCTATCTAGAAGACGAATCGGACGCGAGCGAGGCGCTCCCGGCGACGTTCGTCGTCGAGACCCAGACCAACGAGGACCTCCTCGAACAGGTGAACGACCTGCTCGCGACGCTGACGGGCTTCATCACGGGGGTCGCGCTCATCTCGCTGCTCGTCGGGTCGATCGGGATCGCCAACGTCATGCTCGTCAGCGTCACCGAGCGCACCCGCGAGATCGGGATCATGAAGACCGTCGGCGCCCGGAACCGCGACGTCCTCCAGCTGTTCCTGACCGAGGCCGCCATCCTCGGGATGCTGGGTGCGGCGGCGGGCGCGCTCGTCGGGTTCGCGGGCGGCTACGTGGCGACGCGCCTCCTCGAGTTCCCGTTCGTCGCGCCGCTCGAGTGGGCGGTCGTCGCGGTCGTCACCGGCGTCCTCGTGGGGGCGCTCGCCGGGCTCTACCCGGCGTGGAACGCCGCCCGGACCGACCCGATCGACGCGCTTCGCTACGAGTGATCGCGGGTCACTCGAGGCGGTCGAGGATCGCCCCGGGATCGTACGCCAGCGAGAGCTGTCGCGAGCGGCCCCGGCCCTCCATCCCGTCGTAGGAGGTCTCGACGATCCCGAGCCGGTCGAGTTTGTTGACAATCTCCGAGTAGCGGGTGTAGCCCAGATCCGTCTCCTCGGCGAACGCCTCGTAGACGTCGCCCGCCTGCTCGCCGTCGTGGTCGACCAACACGCGAACCAGCGCCGCCTCGCTTCCCGAGAGCCCCCGCAGGCTGCGCGAGAGGTGGACGTACTTCGACTGCTCGTAGGCCTCCTCGACGTCCTCCGTGGTGACCGTGCGGCTCGCGCGCATCTCGGCGTTCAGTCCCGCCCGGCGAAGCAGGTCGATTCCCACACGTAAATCGCCGCTCTCGGCGGTGAGCTCGGCGACCCGGTCGAGCACCGTCGGGGAGACGACGCCGTCGTGAAAGCCGCGGTCGACGCGTTCGGCGAGGATGTCGACGATCTCGCCGGCGTCGTACACCGGAAAGTAGACCTCCTCGGGGCGGAAGACGCTCTGCACCCGCGAATCGAGCTCCTCGATCGTGTCGAGCGCCAGATCCGAGGAGACGACGATCACGCCGATCCGCGTTCCGGGGTGGGCCTCGTGGGCACGCAACAGGGAGTAGAGGGTATCCGAGGCCTCGTTCTCGTAGAAGAGGTAGTTCACGTCGTCCAAGGCGACCACGAGCACCTCCTCTGCCTCGACGAGCCTGTCTGCGACCTGGCCGAACAGCTTCTTGAACGACACCCCGCTAGAGGGCGGTTCGTACTCGAAGATCCCCTCGAACAGTCTGGAAAACACCGCGTATCGGGTCGAGTCGACCTGGCAGTTGACGTGGACGGTTCGCACGCCCGAGTGCCCCGAGAGCTCGGCGAACAGCTTCTGTACCGCCGTGGTCTTGCCGGTGCCGGGCGGGCCCTGGACGAGCGCGTTCAGCGGGCGCGAGCCCCGCACGGCGGGCCGCAGGGCGTACTGGAGGCTTTGTAACTGCGTATCGCGGTGCTCGAACGTCTCGGGCAGGTAGTCGATCTCGAAGACGCGTTCGTCCCGGAAGACGGACTCGTCCCACGACAGCATCCCCTCCTCGGAGTCGTCGACCATCACTTTCACCACGCTCGCCGGCCTATTTAACCGTTCGCCACGGCTTATTCCCCACGCCACGAGGGCGGCGCGAGGTCGAGGGAGAACACGACGAGAACGTAGCACACGCCGACGACGAGCGCGACGAGGAGTTCCTGCCAGAGCTCCGTGATCCCGGCGGCGCGTGCGAAAAACAGCGCGAGGTAGGCGAGGCCGACCACCGCGGCGAAGTGGAGGACCTCGTAGAGGGTGCCCTCCCGGTTCATGACTCGAACTTCCCGAGCAGGCGGTCGTAGATGGCCGTCCCCTCCTCGCGGGCGAGTTTCTCGACGATCAGCTCCGGCGTCGACCGGGCGAGATGATCCCGCACCGGCGAGCGGTTCACCACCAGGTCGCCGTCCACCAGTCCGACCGCCTCGATCCCGTCGACGCGGATCTCGCAGTCCGCAGCGGTGCGGATCTCGCGGGCGAGATGGGAGACGAAGATCGCCGTGGTATCGGTCTCACAGAGCGCCTCGAGGATGCCGGCGATGATCTTCGCGCTCGCGCCGGGTTCGGTGATGCTCTCGAGTTCGTCGACCAGCACCAGCCGTCCCTCGCCCCCCGAGGCGAGGCCGGCGAACTCCTTGACGGTGCCCTCGAACGCCCCCGCGTCGAGCGTGCCCTGGGTCTTCGCGTGGTAGTGGACCTCCGAGAACCGTTCGAGGCGGACGCGATCGGCGGGGACGGGGAGGCCCATCTGCGCGAGGATCACGACGGCGCAGACCAGATCCAGCGTCGAGGTCTTCCCGCCGCTGTTTACCCCCGAGAGCAGCGTCACCCCCGAGACCGAGTAGTCGACGGGCTCGATCGCCTCGAGGGGTTCGGAAAGCAGCGGCGAGCGCCCGCCCTCGATCTCGATTCCCACCCCGGAAAAGTCGGGCATTGTACAGTCGAACTCGCGGGAGAAGCGCGAGAGCGCGAGTTCGACGTCCAGGTCGAGGGCGGCCCGGACCAGCGCCTCGGCCGGTTCGCGCAGGTCCGCGAGGTCGGCGGCGAGTTCGCGCTTCCCCCGCATCGCCCGGCGCTCCTTCGCGGCGACCAGTTCCTCGCGCAGGCGACCCACCACGCTCTCGTCGTGCTCGACCGGAAACGTCGGCTCCTCGGGGAAGGCGTCCCGAGCGATCTCGCTCTCGCCGGAATCGAGCGCGAGCGCGTCGATCAGGTGCTCGCGGGCCGCCTCGACGGCGGCGGCGTACTCGTCGGCGAGTTCCCGCGAGAGCAGCGAGTCGATGCCCGCGCCCCGCTCGGCGAGCGAGAGCAGGTCCGTGCCCTCGATGGTCACGTCGCGTTTCTCGATCGAGTTCTTGAGAGAATCGTTGGCGACGCTCTCGGCGGTGTGGACGCTCGCGTCGAGATCGTCGACGGCGCGGGTGAGCCGTTCGAGTTCGGCGTCGTCTTTCACCTCGCCGTCGGGGCCCAGACGGGAGAGCGCGTCGTCGAGTGCCGCCAGATCGCAGGGTGGATCGAGGCCGGCGGCGCGGTGGACGGCGATCGCCGCGCGGATCGACGCCCGATTGGCGGCGAAAAACGAGAGGGTTCGTTCGGGAACGACCTCGGCGGGATCGGAGAGGGCGTCGGGCCTGACCCGAACGTCGCCCTCCACCTCGACGCCGGTGAAGGCCTCGTCGAGCGCGATCACCGTCGAGTAGCCGCGCGCGAGGTCGGCCAGCCCGCGGGCATCCTCGACGACCTCCACGGGGAGTTCGGGGATCGCCTCTCGTGCCGCCGCGAGGGTCTCCGCGTCGCTCGTGACCAGACACCGCTCCCGGACCCGGACCTCGCGCGGCGCTTCGAGGGGTTCGACCCCCGCGAGCGCCTCGCGCACCTCGGGGTCGGGCTCGCGTTCGAGCGCGCGCTCGGCGAACCCCCGTACCTCCTCGATTCTCGATCGTGCGGCGCTCGGGTAGAACGTCTCGAGGCGGCGTTTCGCATAGGAGGTGACCGCCCGGTCCTGGAGCAGGGCGAGCAGTTCGCGGTGGATCTCGCGGGCGCGGTCGGTCCGCAACAGCCGGCTCGAATCGTCGTGTTCGCGCCGGATCGCGCCGCGGGCGATCCGAGCGGCCCGGCCCTCGCTGATCCCCGGCGCGCCCGCGAGGGCGGCGACGTCGCCCTCGCGGAGCGCTCGTTCGGCGTCCTCGACCTCGGCGAGCGCGCTCGCGGTCTTCGCGCCCACGCCGGGGATCGACTCGAACTCCATCAGTAGGCCGAATGCCGGCGCGAACGCAAAAACGTCCCGGCCGCGGTCAGTCGCCGAGGTCGTGGTCGAACTCCTCGCTTGCGAGGTCCTCCAGCAGGTCCTCGACCTCCTCGACGGTCTCCTCGTCGACGTCGTCGATCGCCTCGACGCCGTGTGCGCCGCCGTGGGCCGTCTGCAACGCGTTCAGGTTGAGGTTCCCCTCTGGATCGACCACCGGGAGTTTCAGGTCCGAGAAGTTCTCCGGCGGGAAGCCCGAGGCCGAGAGCAGGAAGTGGTCTGCGACCTCGCCCAGGTCGTCGGTCTCGAAATCGTTGAGTTGCGGGTCCTCCCACTCGTCGTCGGTCGTGCCCGAGTACTCGGGTTCGTGGACGGCGTAGTCGGTCATGTCCGAAGGGTGAACGGCCACGGGCATGAACGGCGGGCCTGAGGCTGCCGGGGTCGTCGAGGACCCACACGCCTTTTGTCCGCGGGCGCGCAAGGGCGGCCATGTCCGCAGAGGAGAAACTGGCCGCCGCCCGCGAGGAGCTCGCCGGCGAGGAGGGGGTGCTCGTCGCCTTCTCGGGCGGGGTGGACTCGAGCGCCGTCGCCGCCATCGCCCACGACGCGCTCGGGGAGGACGCGGTCGCGTGCACCGCCAAGAGCGAGACGCTGCCCGAGGCGGAACTCGCGGACGCCAGACGGGTCGCCGAGGAGATCGGCATTCGCCACGAGGTCGTGGAGTTCTCCGAACTGGACGACCCCGAGTTCGTCAAGAACGACGGCGACCGCTGCTATCACTGCCGGTCGATGCGACTCGGGAGGATGTTCGAGAGGGCGGAGGAACTCGGGATTCCAGTGGTGTGCGACGGAACGAACGCCGACGACCCCGGCGAGGGCCACCGGCCGGGCCTGCAGGCGGTCGCCGAACTCGACGCCCGGTCGCCGCTTCTCGACCACGGGATCACCAAGGCCGAGGTGCGCGAGATCGCCGATATGTATGACCTCTCCGTGGCCGACAAGCCCTCGATGGCCTGTCTCTCCTCGCGGATTCCGACCGGGATCGAGGTCACCGAGGAACGGCTCACGCGGGTCGACAAGGCCGAAGCCCTCCTTCGAGGGTGGGGCTTCTCGCAGTTCCGGGTGCGCGATCACGACGGCCTCGCACGCATCGAGATCGCGCCCGAGGAGCTAGAGGAGGCCCTCGACATCGAGTTCGTCCGGGCGACCCGCGCCCACATGAAGGACCTCGGGTTCGAGCACGTCACCCTCGACCTGCACGGCTACCGGACGGGGAGCGTCAGCCCCGAGGGGGAGGCGGAATCGACCGCGGAAGCGGACCTGCTCGACGCGCAGTACCCCACGGCGGAGTAGACGGATCAGTCGGTCGCCGGGCGCTCCTCGGCGTCGGCCTCGCGTCGCTCCTCGACGACGTCGATCGGGATCCCCGCGGGGTTCTCGTCGCGCTCGCCGAAGCCGGCGCTCAGGATGCGCGTCAGCGCCTCCTCGACCGTTTCGTCGGTCTCGATGACGTCCTCCTCCGCGACCTCGATGACGAACCCGCTGGTGATGTTGGGCGCGGTCGGTAAGAAGAGGAGTTTCCGGCCGTCGGGCGCCTCGCGGCCGGTCTTGAACGCCGTCATCCGGATGTCGTGCCACGTCTCGACCTTCACGGGGGTCTGGAGGTCGCTCGTCCCGGTCAGCGCGGTCTCGACGGCCATCTTCGAGGCGTTGTAGACCACGCGCAGGCCCGGCACGCTGTTCATGACGGCGTCGATCCCGGCCTCGACGAGCGAGCCGATCGCCGTGCGCATCAGGTAGCCGACGGCGAAGACGAGGAGGACGAAGACGACGAGCGTGATGAACACGCGAAGCGCGGGGTTGCCGATGGTCTGGGTCAGCGGGAGGTTGGCGATGAAGCGAAAGAGCCAGTAGACCACCCAGACGGTGACGATGATCGGGACGAGGACGATCAGCCCGCTCGCCATGTCCCGCTTCCAGGTCGACATCGCTCGCCCCTTACGCCGCCGACCTAAAAGAGTTGTTCATCGGCCCAGAACCGCCCGTAGCGCGAACCCTGCGTTTTCCTTTCTCTCCATCAGTCGGCGGTAGAAATACGAGAGCCACTTCCCGCCGTAGGGCGCGTACTGCCAGACCTCGTACTCGCGCGCGAGGTCGGTCTGGGCGTCCTCTCGCACCCCCATCAGCATCTGGATCTCGAAGGGCGTTCCGTGAGTATCGTGGAGTTCGCGCGCCCGGTCGATCATCACGGGGTCGTGGCTGCCGACCGCGATCCCGCCGTCGTAGGCCTCGAACATGTACTCGAGGTACTCCTCGTAGAGTTCGTTGACGCGCTCCCTGCCCTTGTGAGCGATCGCGGGCGGTTCGTCGTACGCGCCCTTGACCAGCCGTATCTTCCCGGGGACGTCGGCGAAGCGCTCGACGTCGTCGCGGGTGCGTTTGAGGTTCGCCTGCAGGCAGACGCCCATCCCCCCTCCTCGAGCCTCGACGAACTCCTCGAAGGCGTCGAGCGTCGCGTCCGTGGTGGTGTGGTCCTCCATGTCGAGCCAGACGAACCGGTCGTGTTCGTCCGCCACGTCGACGATCCCCCGGAGGTTGTCGCGGAACCGGGCCTCGCTCACGCCGAGGCCGATCTGCGTGGGCTTGATCGAGATACAGGCGTCTACCCCCGCGTCGGCGAGGTCGGCGAGCAGCGCGGCGTAGGCCCGGGCGTCGTCGTCGGCCTCGACCGGGTCGTCGTAGTGCTCGCCGAGCAGGTTGAGGATGACCTTGACGTTCCGACTGTTGCACTCTCGGGCGTGTTCGAGGGCGGTCGCGGGGGTCTCCCCGGCGACGAAGCGGCGTGCGATCGGCGGGAGCATACCCGTCCCTTCGGCGCGGCCGACTTTAATGGTGGACGTGCGCGAGCGAACCGTGGGACATTAAGCCGACGGACCGTTGCCTGTCGGTATGGGTCCGCTCGAACTCCTCGTCGTCGCCTTCTGGGTGATGCTGCCCGCCTACGTCCCGAACAACGCCGCCGTCCTCGCGGGCGGGGGCGCGCCGATCGACGGCGGCCGAACGTGGAAGGGGCGGCGGATCCTCGGCGACGGGAAGACCTGGCGCGGGACGATCGTCGGCACGCTCGTCGGCGTGGGGGTCGCCTACGTGCTCAACGTCTTCCAGCCGACGGCCGTCTCCGCGCTCGGGTTCTCGGTGCCGACGTTCCCGCTCGCGGCCATGATCACCCTCCCGCTGGGCGCGATGCTCGGCGACATGACCGCCTCGTTCGTCAAGCGCCGCACCGGACGGAACCGGGGCGCGCCGCTCCCGGGCGTCGACCAACTCGACTTCGCGGTGATGGCGCTCGCGTTGACCGCGATCGTCGCCTGGGAGTGGTTCGTGGCCGTCTTCACCGTCGCGCTGCTCGTGGTCGTGCTGATCGTCACGCCGGTCCTCCACGTCGTCACGAACGTGCTGGCGTACCTCTTCGGGTTCAAACACGAACCCTGGTAACTGCGGGAACCGCTCGTCGCGAAAACCGCCGAGGAGACCGCCCACGAGCGGACGTCAGCGATCGGCGAACTAAAGCCCCCGTCGGGAGAACCCCCCGCCATGCGCTCGCTCGAACACGCGACGATCGGCGCGCTCTGTAGCGCGCTGGCCCTGTCCGTCCTCGCGCGCGGTCGCTCGCTCCCCGAAAAACTCGCGCTCTGGATCTACGGCCTGCTCCTCAGCGTGTTCATCGACCTCGATCACTTCGTCATCGCCCGCGCGAAGACCGGCAGTTGGTCGTACCTCACGCGGGCGGTTCGCCACCCCGTCTGGGCCTTCACCGACCAGACGGAGGTGTTTCCCGACCTGGATATGGCGCTCGAACGGCTGGCGAGCCACGTCGTCATCGGCGGCGCCCTCGTCGCCGTCCTCCGGCCGGTCAGCCGCCCCCTCGCGGCGTTCAGCGCCGTCGTCGTCTACGCGCACGTGCTGGCGGACCTCCTGCGGGAGCTAGACCTCGCCTGATGGGCGTTTCTTCGCCTTGATCAGGTACTCCGCGCGCCGGTCCTCGATGTGCTCGATCTCGAACCCGAGGTCCGCGAGCGACGCCTCGACGGCCGCGGGGCTCGACCCGTAGTCGGCGGGCGAGCGCCGCTGGTCGCTCTCGCGGTGGACCTCGCAGTAGACCAGCCGACAGTCCTCGTGGGCGAGCGATTCTGAGAGCCCCTCGACGACCAGCGGTTCCGCGCCCTCGACGTCGATCTTCACGACGGTCGGCCGGGGAACCTCCCCCGCGGCGACCAACTCGTCGCCGGCCCGCGTCTCGATCGAAACGGCGGCGGCCCCCGGATCCGTCGTGAGTGAGGGGGTCCCCTGCCAGCTGTCGCGCTCGCGCGCCGGGTTGTCGAGCGCCGCGGTCCCCGTCGAATCCGAGAGGGCGCACTCGAACACCCGCGGGGCGGTCCCGAGGGAGTCGAGGCGGCGGTGGAGAATCTCCCTGACGTCGGGGTTGGGTTCGAACGCGATCACGCGTCCGTCGTCGAGGACGGCGCTCGCGAAGCAGGTGTAAAAGCCACCGGCCGCGCCGACGTCCCAGAAGACGTCGTCCGAACGAAGCTCCGCGAGGAGGTCGGCCAGCATCCGCCCCTCGATGTCGAGGAATCGCCGGAGGAACCGTGCGTCCTCGCGGTCGTCGAGTCGAAACAGGACCGAGACGCCGCCGACCGTGACCGGACGCCGCCCGCGCGCCGCCCAGTAGCGATCGCTCGCCCGCCGACGGGCCGACCGGCCGGCCTTCCGGACGAGTTCGAAGACGTCCCCTTCCCACTGAATCCCGGCCACTCTATCGTGGATGGCCATCGTCGACGGTACTACAGTGGGAGATATAAACACACGTGTGTCGTGTTGGGTGGGCTTCACGAGCGGGGAGCGCGGTATCGGCTCTACCGGCCGTCGGGCGTCACGGCGGGTCGACGCCGCTCGCCGCTCACTCGCAAAATCTGGACCAAAAAACAGGAAGTCAGCCCTCGAAACCGTCCTCGAACCGGAAGGTGCCGTCCCGCTGGACGACCTGCTCCCACCTTTTGTCTCGTTCGCGGCATAGCCGCTCACTCGCAAAATCTGGACCAAAAGGCAGGAGTTCAGCCCTCGAATCCGTCCTCGAACCGGAACGTCCCGTTTCGCTGGACGACCTCGCCGTCGACCTCGATTCTGGAGTCCTCGCCCATGTCGATGATCATGTCGACGTGGACCGCGCTCTCGTTGGCCTCGTTGTCCTCGCCCACACACTCGTCGTAGGCCATCCCGACCGCCATGTGGACCGTGTCGCCCATCTTCTCGTCGAACAGCATGTTGTAGGTGAAGCGGTCGATGTCGCGGTTCATCCCGATTCCCAACTCCCCGAGTCGGCGCGCGCCTTCGTCGGTGTTCAGCACCTCGGTGAGGAGGTCCTCGTTCTGGCCCGCCGAGTGCTCGATCACCTCGCCACCCTCGAACTCGAGGGAGACGTCGGTGATCTCGCGACCCTGGTGGTACAGCGGTTTGTCGAAGAGGACCGAGCCCTCGACGCTGTCGGGAACGGGTGCGGTGAAGACCTCTCCCCCCGGTAGGTTCTTCTCGCCGTAGTCGTTGAGCGTGGTGTTGCCCGCGATACTCATCGTTACATCCGTTCCCTCGCCCGAGACGATCCTGACCTCCTCGGCGGGGTCGAGGATCTCGACCATCCGAGCCTGGAACTCGCGCTGTTCGTCCCAGTCCTTGTTGATCGCGTCCCAGACGAAGTTCTCGTAGGCCTCGGTGCTCATCCCCGCCAGTTGGGCGTTCGCGGGCGCGGGGAACTGCGTGAGACACCACCGCTTCGAGAGGCGCTCCTGTCTGATGGGCTGTTGGGCCACCGAGTAGGCGGCGGTGGTCTCGGGGTCGACGTCGCTCGTCTCGGTGGCGTTCTCGTTGGCCCGCAGGTGGATGAACGCGTCCGTCTCCTCCATCAGCGCCCGCTCGTGGCTCGGCGTCTCGAACTCCGCCGAGGAACGCAGGAAGGCCCGCTGGACGCGCTCGTCGGCGGAGAGCGAGATCGGGTTCGCGCCGCGATCGCCCAGCACCTCGAAGAGCGCGACCACCAGGTCGCTCGCGACGGCGGGCGCGCTGACGATGACGTTGTCGCCCTCCTCGATGTCGGTGGAGTGCTCGACGATGATCTCTGCGTGTTCGCGGATGCGCGGGTCCATATCGGGACTGGAGGGCGGCCGACCAAACCCGTTTGGGTTCGGTACAGCAGCGAGAGGACGCCGAACCGGACCGGAAGCGGGAGGAGGATCGGCGGCAGATCCCGCGAGCGAGACGGGCAGGGTTTTGCCCGCCGGTCCCGAAGCCGGCGTATGATCGACCTGCGAAGCGACACGGTGACGCGACCCGACGACCGGATGCGCGAGGCCGCCCGGGAGGCCGAGGTGGGCGACGACGTCTACCGCGAGGACCCCACGGTGAACGAACTCGAACGACGGGCGGCCGACGTAGTGGGAAAGGAGGCGGCGCTGTACGTCCCGACGGGGACGATGGGCAACCAGGTCGCGGTGCGCACGCACACCGAACGCGGCCAGGAGGTGCTCGCGGAACGCGAGAGCCACGTCGTGAAGTGGGAACTCGGCGGGATGGCCCAGCTCTCGGGCCTGCAGGTGCGCACGATCGACGGCGACGACCGCGGCGTCGTCGCGCCCGAACAGGTGCGGGAGGGCTACGTCGCGGAGGACCTCCACCGGCCGGGGACCGGCCTGCTCGCGCTCGAGAACACCCACAACAGCAAGGGCGGGGCGGCGATCGAGGCAGAGGTGATCGCGGCCGCGGCCGAGGCGGCCCACGGCCTCGGTGTGCCGGTCCACCTCGACGGCGCGCGGGTGTTCAACGCCGCGGCGGCGCTCGGAACGGACGTGAAGGAGCTCGTCGACCCGGTCGACTCGGTGATGTTCTGTCTCTCGAAGGGGCTGGGCGCGCCCGTCGGCTCGATGCTCGCCGGGAGCGAGGGGTTCGTCGAGCGGGCGCGACGCAACAGGAAACTGTTCGGCGGCGGGATGCGCCAGGCGGGGATCATCGCCGCGCCCGGCCTGCTGGCGCTCGAGAACCGCCACCGGCTGGACGAGGACCACGAGAACGCCCGCCGGCTCGCGGCCGGGCTCGACGGGATCGCGGGACTCTCGGTCCCCGAACCGGAGACGAACATCGTGCTGGTCGACTGCGAGGGGACCGACCACACCGCCGAGGAGTTCCTCGCGGCCTGCGAAGCGGAGGGCGTCCTCGGGGTCGCGTTCGGCGAGTACCGGGTCAGGTTCTGCACGCACCGGGACGTCGCGAACGGAGACGTCGAGAAGGCGATCGCGGCGGTCGAGCGGGCGCTCTAGCGCCGCCCGCTCTCGAAGCCGTCCCGGAAGCCGAACAGCACCTTCCGGACGAACAGGTACGAGCCGCCGACGAAGAAGACCAGGATCCCGACGAAGACGAGGTAGACGGGATCGATCTCGATGAACATACCCCCCTATCGGGGACCGGGGGAAAGAGCGTTTCGGCCGACGGGGACGACTTAGTTCGCCTGCAGTCGCCGACACAACCGCTTACTGATCCCTCGGCACAACGTCGGATGTCATGGACCACGACACCTTCATCGGCGAGGTACAGAACCGTGCCGAACTGGCGTCCCGAGGCGAGGCGCTCAGCGCGACGCGGGCGACGTTCCAGACGCTCGCCGAGCGGATCGATGAGGGGCAGGCGACGAACATCGCCGCCCAGCTCCCCGACGAACTCGCCCGAATCATCGAGGAGGAGGCCGATACCACCGAGTCGTTCGGCTTCCAGGAGTTCGTCGGCCGTGTCGCCGAGCGCGACGAGAACCTCGGCAGCGAGGACGACGACCGCTCGGCGGCAGCGCTCCACGCCCGCGCCGTGATCGACGTACTCGACGAGGCCGTCACCGAAGGACAGATAGAGGACCTCCGCGATCAGCTCCCCGGGGAGTACGACGACCTCTTCGAACTCGCCGAGGCCGACGGGGCCCCCGGCCAGCCCTAGAGGGAGAACTCCTCTACGACGGTTCCGTCGGGCCGACGGAGCCGTCCGCGGACCCCGTCTCGAGTGGCTTCGAGTTCCGCGTGCCCGGGGCGGTTGCCCCGCGGTTGTGCGTGGCTCCCGGGGTTCAGCAACAGGAGGTCGTCGGTCCGCGTGACGCCCGGGCGGTGGCTGTGGCCCGAGATCACGAGGTCCGCGCCGCGTTCGCGCCCGAACATCGCGAGTCCCGTGGGGCCGCCGTCCCGACGGTGGGTGAGGGCGATCCGCAGGCCCTCCCACTCCAGCGTTCGGGCCGCGGGGAGGCGCTCGCGGACCGCCGCGGCGTCGGCGTTGCCGTGGACGGCGTCGAGACGGGCCGCCTCCTCGTGGAACGCATCCAGCGCGGAGACGGTCGTGAAGTCGCCGGCGTGGACGACGCGCTCCGCCTCCCGCACCGCGTCGAGCGTTCGACCGGCGAGGGCGTGACCCTCGGTGCTGTGGGTGTCGGAGACGACGGTGAGCATACCCCCACTCGAACGCGAACGGTGCTGTAGGTTTCGCCCGTAGCGACCGGCGTCCGGGGCGGCGTCGGAGCGTACCCCAAACGGCATTACCCCCCGACGAGTAGCGGGTTCGATGGCAGGAGAGAGCGTCGGCGTGGTGCTGGCCGCGTTGGTGGCGAACGGGGCGATCGCGGGGCTGAAGTTCGGCGGCTTCCTGCTGACCGGGAGCCCCGCGATGCTCGCGGAGACGTACCACTCGGTCTCCGATACGGGCAACCAGGTGTTCCTCCTGGTCGGGATCTACTACGGCCGGCAGGACCGGAACCGGTCGCACCCGTTCGGCTACGGCAAGGCCGAGTTCTTCTACAGCTTCCTCGTGAGCGTCCTGCTGTTCGGGATCGCGGGCTGGGAGAGCGCGAAGGGCGGATACGAGGCGCTCGTCCACGGCGAGGCCCACCTCACCGAGGGGTCGATCACCCTGCTCGGGACTACCGTGCCGGGGGTCTACGTCAACTACGCCGTGTTGCTCGGCGCGATCGCCTTCGAGACGTACGCCTTCCTGAAGGCCCGCGCGGCGATGCGCGCCGAGATCGACCAACGGGGCTGGAGCGGCTACCGCGAGGCGTTCAAGAAGACCAGCCGGACCACGGTGCTGACGGCGCTGACCGAGGACACGGTCGCGCTCGCGGGCCTCGGAATCGCGCTCGCGGGGATCTACCTCACCCGCGTCACCGGCAACCCCGTCTACGACGGGGCGGCGGCGCTGTTGATTGGGCTGCTGTTGATGGGTTTCGCGCTCGCGCTGGCCTGGGAGAACAAGCGCCTGTTGATCGGCGAGAGCCTCCCGAAGGCCGACGAACAACGCCTGCGCGAGGTGATCGCCGGCTGGGACGGGGTCCGCGAGGTCGCCGGGTTCCGGAGCGTCCACTTCGGGCCGGAGTACGTGCTCGTGGCCGCCGACGTCGGGTTCGATTCGGACCTGAACGGCGACGAGATCGACGAGCGCGTCGGCGGGATGGAGCGGGCGCTCCAGGGGGTGAACGACAGCGTCAAGAGCGTCTACATCGAGCCCCAGACGGCCTGATCCGAGCGTTTTTATCCGATCAGGACCCAGGATCGGTGTGGCGACGACCGATCCCTCGCGGTTCTTCCCGTACGACGCCCCTTACGAGAACCAGCGCGAGGCGATCGACCGGATCGAGAACGCCCTCGCGCGCGGCCAGGACGTGCTCTTCGAGGGGGCCTGCGGGACCGGCAAGACGCTCTCGGCGCTCGTTCCCGCCCTCTCACACGCCCGCGAGACCGACAAGACCGTGGTGATCACGACGAACGTCCACCAGCAGATGCGCCAGTTCGTCGAGGAGGCTCGCGCGATAACGAAGGAGGAGGCGATCCGCGCGGTCGTCTTCAAGGGGAAGGCCTCGATGTGTCACATCGACGTGGGCTACGAGGAGTGTCAGGTGCTTCGCGATACGACACGCGACCTCGCCGAATCCGAGGTCGATAGGGCCCAACTCGAACGCAAGCAGGACGAACTCCTGGAGGAGAGCCAGGCGGGCGATCGGGGGGCCGCAGAGGCCCGAAGCGCCGTGATGGACGAACTCGAATCAGTCGACGAGGAGGTTTCCGATCTCCGTGAGGAACCCACCTGCGAGCACTACTACAACAACCTGACCGGCGACACCGACGAGTTCTACGCGTGGCTCTTCTCGGACGTGCGCACCCCCGACGACGTCTACGAGTACGCGGAACGCGAGGGGTTCTGTGGGTATGAGTTGTTGAAGGAGGGAATGGAGGGGGTCGATCTCGTGGTCTGTAACTACCACCACCTGCTCGATCCCGCCATCCGCGAGCAGTTCTTCCGGTGGCTGGACCGCGACCCCGAGGACGTGATCTGCGTCTTCGACGAGGCCCACAACATCGAGGACGCCGCCCGCGACCACGCGACCCGCACGCTGACGGAGAACACCCTCGACAGCGCGCTCGACGAGTGCGAGGACAGCGACGACCCCCGAAGCGGGGACGCCTTCGCCGTGCTCGCGGCCTTCCGCCGCGCGCTCGTCGCGACCTACGAGGACTCCTTTGGCTTCGGCGAACGGGAGGGAGTCGGCGAGAACTGGGAGGACGTCCCGATCGCCAACGAGTCGGGCCGCGACGACCTCACGCTCGCCTTCCTCGAGGAGTATTCCGGCCGGGGGATCGACCGGGACCTAGAGAGCGCGCTGGCGTTCGGCGAGGAACTCGACGAGCGCTACGAAGAAGCGTATCGAAACGGCGAGGCCCAGACGCGTGCGGAGTGTCAGACACTGCAGGCCGCCGTGTTCGTCGAGGGCTGGCTCGACGACGGGGCGACGCTCGGCCAGTACCCCGTGATCTCGGTTCGTCGGGACGAGAGCACGGATGAAGTCTACGGCCGGGCGGAACTCTACACCTGTATCCCCCGCGAGGTCGCCGCGAGCCTCTTTTCGAGCGTCCACGCGAGCGTGCTGATGAGCGCGACGCTGCGCCCGTTCGACGTCCTAGAGGACGTGCTGGGGCTCGAAGAGCCGATCCAGATGGCCTACGGGCTGGAGTTCCCCGAGGCGAATCGGCGGACGTTCACGGTCGAGACGCCCGCGCTGTTCGCCAGCGAGCGCGACGATCCCGGGGTACAGGAGACGATCACGCGCGTGATCGAGGACGCGATCCGGATGACGCCCGGCAACTCCCTGATATTCTTCCCGAGCTACTACGAGGCCGAGCGCTACTACGGCCGGGTCGAGACCCGCGCGACGCCCTACCTCGATCGGCCCGGGGTGCGCGCCGAGGAGATCCGCCAGGAGTTCACCGGGAGCGAGTACGCCGCGCTGTTCACCTCGCTGTGGGGCACGCTCACCGAGGGGGTGAGCTTCGACGGCGACGACGCCCACACGGTGCTCGTCGTCGGGGTTCCCTATCCCCGTCTCGACGAGCGAATGGACGCCGTCCAGGACGCCTACCAGTCGGTCTACGGCGACTCGAATCCCGACGCGGGCTGGGAGTACGCCGTCGAGATCCCCACTGTCAGGAAGACCAGACAGGCGCTCGGACGGGTGCTTCGCTCGCCCGAGGAGGTCGGCGTGCGAGCGCTCGTCGACAAACGCTACACGCAGACCGCCGAACGCGAGATGGGAAAATACAGCGTCCGGAGCGCGTTCCCGCCCGAGGAGCGCGCCGAACTGATCGACGTCGCCCCCGAGAAACTCCAGTTCTCGATGCTCAACTTCTACGGCGATCACGACGCCTACGACGAACCACCGGAACCGCGCTTAGACGGGTAGCGAAAAGCGAGTGGCGACCTCCTTGTACGTCGCGTCCCAGAGGACGAGTTCGTTGACGGTCCACGTCACCGGTTCGATCGCCCACTCGCGGAGGCGTTCGCGCTCGGCGGCGGTGCCGCCGTGGGCCAGCGTCACGTGGGGGACGTACCCCTCGCCGTCGATCCCCTCGATCGGCTCGAATGTCTCACAGAGGCGTTCGTTGAGCGCGTGGAGCGCGGGGCTCTCGACGGCGAGGTAGACGACGGGCAGGTCGCCGTGGGTCGGCCGTTCGAACGTCTCGATCCCGGTCACCCGGGCCTCGAACGGCGGGGTGCCGGCGATCGCACGGCGGACCGCCGGGACGAGGCGCGCGTACTCCGCCGGCGTGTGTTCGCCGAGGCGTTTGACCCCGAGCGTGTGGGTCCTGCGGACCCGATCGAACGTGTAGAGGGCGGGTTCGAGGTCGCCCGCGAGGCGCTTTACCTGCCCCGGAACCGGGACGTTCAGGCTGATCGGCACTACCGCTGTCGGACGTACCACAGCAGGATAAGCACGATGATCAACAGGGCGATCGGCGACCGACTGAACACGGGCAGAAGCCCGACGACGGCGTCGACCAGTTCGAGAACCAACAACGCGACCACCAACACGAGGATCACCGTCAACAGCGCCTCGGCGTCGAGTCTGCCGCGCACGTCCATATATTTCGGTTGTGGTTTTAGGATAAAAAAATCGTCGCAACGGATCGTCGAGCCGGAAGGCTTTAATAGGGCCAACGGTGTTGGTTCGGGTAATGAGCGAGACGGCCGCCACGGACTCGTTTCCCGCCGTGAGCGCCGCCGCCGTCTCCCGGGGCGTGGCCCCGCGCTCGTGGCCCGTAGCGCCGCGTGCATCACCCGCGCAGGCCGTAGCCCCGCGCGCCCGACGACCGCGACCGGGCCTCCTCTAGGCCCACCACTATCCTCATCCCGATTCCGACGACTTCGCCCACCAGACGATTCGCCTGCGTTTCCGGTTAGCGACGCCTCTGCGCTTATTTTTCACGATTAAAAAGGAAGAATTTATGTCCCCGTAGGCGCTCGGTTCAAGCAACGATGGAACGCGTGGCACTCGCCTTTTCAGGGGGACTGGATACGACCGTCTGCGTACCGCTGCTCGAGGAGGAGTACGGCTACGACGAGGTGATCGGCGTCACCGTCGACGTCGGCCAGCCCGAAGCGGAGTTCGCCGAGGCCGAGGAGACCGCCGAGGCGCTCGGTCTCGAGAACCACGTCGTCGACGCCAAATCGGAGTTCGCCGAGACGTGTTTCAGTGCCGTAAAAGCGAACGCGACCTACCAGGGATATCCCTTGGGTACGGCACTCGCGCGCCCGGTGATCGCACAGGCCATCCTTGAGGTCGCCGAGGAACACGGCTGTTCGGCGCTCGCCCACGGCTGTACGGGCAAGGGCAACGACCAGCTCCGGTTCGAGGCGGTCTGGCGCGGCTCGGACATGGAGGTCATCGCGCCCGTGCGCGAACTCGGGCTCACCCGCGAGTGGGAGATCGAGTACGCCGACGAGAAGGATCTACCCGTGGAGGCGGGCAACGAGGGCGTCTGGTCGATCGACACGAACCTCTGGAGCCGCTCGGTCGAAGGGGGACAGTTGGAGGAGCCGAGCTACGTGCCTCCGGAGGAGATCTACGACTGGACCGCCGAACCAACTGCTGAAACGGAACTCGTCGAGATCGAGTTCGACGAGGGAGTGCCGGTCGCGGTGGATGGCGAGGAGATGGACGGGGTCGAGTTGATCGAGCACCTCAACGAGGTCGCGGGCGCCCACGGCGTCGGCCGGACCGACCTCATGGAGGACCGCATGCTCGGGCTGAAAGTGCGCGAGAACTACGAGCACCCCGCGGCGACCGTGTTGCTCAACGCCCACGAAGCATTGGAGGACCTCGTCCTGACGAAGGGCGAGCGCTCCTTTAAGGTCGGCGTCGACCACGAGTGGTCCGAAAAGGCCTACGAGGGGCTGCTGTTCGCCCCGCTCGTCAAGGCCCTGAACGGCTTCATCGACGAGACCCAGACGAAGGTGACGGGGACGGTGACGATCAAGTTCGAGGGCGGAAAAGCCCGTCCGGTAGGAAGGGAAAGCGAGTTCGCGGTCTACTCCGCGAGCGCGGCCTCGTTCAACACCGAGACCGTCGACGGGATCGCACAGGAGGACGCCACCGGCGTCGCGAAGTACCACGGCCTGCAGGAACGCCTCGCGAATGCGGTCGAGGCCGACGTGGGCGGAAAGACGCCCGCCGTGACCGACGGCGGGGACGCGGGCGAAAGCGGGAACGGGGAGGACGAGTAGAATGGACGGGGAATCCGGGGACGTGGTCCGCCGCGAGCGCTTCAGCGGCGGCCCCGCTCGCGGGTTCCTCTCCTCGATGGGTGCGGATAAACGGATCTTCGAGGCCGATCTAGCGGTCGATCGGGCGCACGTCGTGATGCTCGCCGAGCAGGGGATCGTTTCCGAGGAGGAGGCCGACGAGATCCTCGGGGCGCTCTCGGAGGTCGAGGCCGCGGGCTACGACGCGCTGCCCGACGGCGAGGACGTCCACGCCGCGATCGAGACGGGCGTGATCGATTCCATTGGACCGGTCGGCGGAAAGATGCACACCGCCCGCTCGCGCAACGACGAGGTGGTGACCTGCATCCGCTACCGGCTGCGCGAGGACCTCGTCGAGGCCCTCGAAGCGACGCTGGCGTTCCGCGAGGCGCTCGTCGAGGCCGCCGGAGAGCATACAGAAACGCTGATGCCCGGCTACACCCACCTCCAGCCGGCCCAGCCGACGACGGTCGCCCACTGGCTCCTGTCGTACGAGGGGGCGGTGGCGCGCGACACCGAACGCCTGCTCGACGCCTATAGTCGGGTGAACCGCTGCCCGCTGGGGGCGGCGGCCTTCGCGGGCACGCCGTTCGACATCGATCGCGAGCGCACCGCGGAGCTGCTGGGCTTCGAGTCAGTACTCGAAAACTCGATGGACGCCTCCTCGACGCGGGACTTCCTCGTCGAGGTGATCGGAACGCTCGCGACCCTCGCGACGACGCTGTCCGGGATGGCCGAGGACCTGATCATCTTCGCGAACAGGGGGTACGTGGAGCTCTCGGACGACTACGCCTCGACCTCCTCGATCATGCCCCAGAAGAAGAACCCCGATACCCTAGAGCTGGTACGGGCGACCGCGGGCGACGCCTCCTCGGGCCTATCGGGGCTGCTGACGACGCTCAAAGGCCTACCGAGAGCCTACAACCGCGACCTCCAGCGCGCGACCCCGTACGCGTGGGAGACGGTCGACGCCGTGTGCGAGGCGACGACCGTCGCGGCCGGCGCGGTCGCGACCGCCGGGTGGAACGAGGGGATTCTGAGGGAAGCCGCCGGCGAGGGCTTCTCGACCGCGACCGGGGTCGCCGACGCGCTCGCGATGGCGGGGTTGCCGTTCCGCACGGCGCACGAACTCGTCGCGCTCGCAGCCGAGAGCGGGAGCGACTACGCCGCCCTCGACGCGGCGAGCGAGGAGGTCCTCGGCGAGCCCCTCACGGAGCACGTCCCCCGCGAGGCGATCGAGGCGGCGCTCGACCCCGCGGAGAGCGTCGCGAGCCGGGACTCGCAGGGCGGGCCCGCGCCCGGGGCGGTCGAGGGGACGCTGACGGCGACACGGGCGGCACTCGCCGCCGACGAGACGGCCGTCGACGGGATCCGGAAGGCGCTCGATGCGGCCGCCAATGACCTGAACGAGGAGGTGCGGTCGTATGATTGAGCGACCGCCCCGCCCGGGGCATGTACACACACCTCATCGCTGATACTCGCGGCGCGATTCGCGGCCTGACGGCTTTTCTGCACGCTTAGAGGGTACCATAGTCATGTTAATTAAACGATAAATTCGACGGGTTTAAGGTGAGTCGCGGGATACGTGGAGGTACAATGGCAGACGACAGCACCATCACGGCGGAGGACCCCCTGACCGGCGACGAGATCGAGATTCCGGCCGACGTGGAGGTCGGCGAGATCATCGACAGTCCCGTGAGCGGGGCGGAACTCGAGGTCGTCTCGACGGATCCCGTCGAGCTCGAGGAAGCGCCCGAACTCGAGGAAGACTGGGGCGAGTGATGGCGACGGCCGGCGACAGCGCGAACGCGATCGAACAGCAATGAACACCGACACAGTAACCCGCTTTCTGGCCCGCCCGAGGCGGAGTCAACACGAATGAACGTAGGTATCCTCTACTCCCGGATCCGCAAAGACGAGAAGCTCCTGCTCAACGAGCTTCGCGAGCGCGACCACGAGATCACGAAGATCGACGTGCGAAAACAGCAGTTCAACGTCCACGACCCGCCGGAGATCTTCGAGGGCGTCGACATCGTGCTCGATCGGTGTCTGGCGACCAGCCGGAGCCTCTACGTGACGCGCTTCTGTGAGGCCTACGGGCTCCCCGTGGTCAACGGCCCCGACACCGCGGAGACCTGCGCCGACAAGGTGAAAAACAGCCTCGCGCTCGCGAGCGCGGGCGTCCCGACGCCCGATACCGACGTCGCGTTCACCACCGAGGCCGCCCTCGAAAGCATCGAGCGCTTCGGCTACCCCTGCGTTCTCAAGCCCGTCATGGGGTCGTGGGGGCGGCTGATGGCCAAACTCGAGTCGCGCTCGGCCGCCGAGGCGGTCCTCGAGCACAAGGAGACGCTGGGTCACTACGAGCACAAGGTGTTCTACATCCAGGAGTTCGTCGCCAAACCCGACCGCGATATTCGAGTGGTGGCCGTCGACGGCGAACCGATCGCCGCGATGGCCCGTTCCTCCGAGCACTGGCTGACCAACGCGGCGAAAGGGGCCGAAACCGAGGTGTTCGAGCCCGACGCGGAGGCCCTGGAACTGGTCGCGCGCGCGAGCGACGCGGTCGGCGGCGGCCTGCTCGGGATCGACCTGATGGAGACCGAGGAGGGATACACCGTCCACGAGGTCAACCACACCGTCGAGTTCAAGGCGCTCAACGAGGTCGTCGACGTCGACGTGCCCTCGAAGGTGGTCGACTGGCTCGAAGCACAGGTCCCGGCCGAGGCAGAGGTGACCGTCTGATGGCGGACGGGGAGAGTTCGGAAGCGCTCAGCGCGGGCGTCGTCGGCGGGAGCGGGTTTACGGGCGGGGAGCTTCTCAGGCTCCTGGACGGACACCCGAACTTCGAGATCGCACAGGCGACGAGCCGATCCTACGAAAACAAGACCATCGGCTCGGTCCACCCCAACCTGCGGGGGCGAACGCTTCGTTTCTCGGATCCCACGGATCTCGAGTCGGTGGACGTGCTCTTCGCGGCGACTCCTCACGGCGTGTCGATGGAGCGCATCGACGCCTTCGAGGACGCGGCCGATACGGTCGTGGACCTCTCGGCCGACTTTCGGCTCGACACGGAAGAACAGTACGAGGAGTGGTACGACGGCCACAGCGCGCCGGAGTACCTCGAGAAGAGTGTCTACGCGCTGCCCGAGCGCTATCGCGAGGAGCTTCCGGGTGCCGAGTTGATCGCCTCGGGGGGCTGTAACGCCACCGCGACGATGCTCGGACTCGGCCCGCTGTTCGACGCCGGACTGCTCTCGGGCGACGAGCAGGTCGTCGTCGACGTGAAGGTCGGCTCCTCCGAGGGAGGTTCGGGCGGCGGCGCGGCCTCCTCGCACCCCGAGCGCTCGGGGATCGTCCGGCCCTACGCGCCGACGAGCCACCGCCACGAGGCCGAGATCGAACAGGAGTTCGGGATTTCAGTGTCCTTCACCGTCCACGCGGTCGACATGATCCGCGGGGCGAGCGCGACCTGCCACGTCTTTCCCGACGGGCCGGTCTCGAAGAAGGAGCTGTGGGGTGCGTACCGCGAGAGCTACGCCGACGAGCCGTTCATGCGGATCGCTTCCGGTGGTGGTGGCGTCTATCGCTACCCCGAACCGAAGGCCGTCGCCGGGACGAACTACGGCGACGTGGGCTTCGAGCTCGATCCAGCTAATAGGAGAATCGTCGTCTTCTCGGCGATCGACAACATGATGAAGGGCTCGGCGGGTCAGGCGGTTCACGCCGCGAACGTCGCGCTCGGACTCGAGGAGACGGCGGGCTTGGAGTTCCAGGGCCTGCATCCCGTGGGGGCTCCATAATGACTTCGCCAAGACGTTCCTGCTCGCGGTGCTGCGCGGTCGCCAGCACGATAAGTGCTGGCTGCCAGAGGGATCAAGGGTCCCTCGCAGGCTGCGACTCGTCTAGTCACATCTGCTCGCGGGCAAAGCCCGTTCGCACGGCTCGAGGGACTCCATCGGAGTCCCTCGCTGCTCGCCACCGGAGGTGGCTCGCGTGACCGTCGTCGTCAAGATCGGCGGCGCGCGCGCCGTCGAACCGGAGGGCGCGCTCGCGGACGTCGCACACCTGACGGCCAACGGCGAGCGGGTCGTGGTGGTCCACGGCGGCTCGACCGCGGTCGACGAACTCTTGGCCGATCTCGGTCGAGACCCCGAGTACGTCACCACGCCGGGCGGCGTCACCGGGCGCTTCACCGACGAGAAGACGATGGAGGCGTTCACGATGGCGATGGCCGGCCGGGTCAACACCGACCTGACGACGGCGCTTCGCAACGAGGGCGTCAACGCGCTCGGGCTTTCAGGAGTCGACGGCGGCCTGCTGACCGGGGCCCGTAAATCCGCGGTCAGGGTGATCGAGGACGGCAGGAAGAAGATCAAACGCGGCGACCACTCGGGGAAGATCGAGTCGGTCAACGCCGACCTGCTCGACACGTTGCTCGAAACGGGCTACACGCCCGTCGTGAGCGTTCCCATGTTGGCTGACGACGGCGTCGCGGTCAACGCCGACGCCGATCGTGCCGCCGCGGCAGTGGCGGGCGCGCTCGATGCGTCGCTCGTGGTTCTCACCGACGTTACGGGCGTCTACGAGGACCCCGACGACCCCGAGACGTTGATCGAGAGCGCCGAGGCGCCCGCCGAGTTGGAGCGCGTCGAGGAGGCCGCCGAGGGGTTCATGACGAAGAAGGTGATGGCCGCGAAGGAGGCGCTCTCGGGGGGCGCCCGCGAGGTGATCGTCTCCGATGCGAACCTCAACGATCCCATACTGGCGGCGCTCGACGGCCACGGCACGCGCTTCGGTCGCGGCGCGCTCGGAGGTGAGGACGAATGACGGGCGGGTTCGTCTTCTCGGAGAAGCCGATCCGTATCCAGCGCGGCGAGGGGCCGTATCTGTACGACGACTCCGGTACTGAATACCTCGATTTCGGCGCGAGCTACGCGGTCACGCCCGCGGGCCACTGTCACCCCGAGGTGGTCGACGCCGCGAAAGACCAGTTAGAGGAGCTGATGTTCGTCCAGGCCTCGTATCCCAACGACGCGCGCGACGCCTGCTACGGGAAGTTGGCGAGCGTGGCACCCGGCGACATCGACAACGTCTGGCTCTGTAACTCGGGCACCGAGGCCAACGAGGCGGCCCTGAAGTTCGCGCGCAGCGCGACGGGACGGAAGAAGATCGTCGCCACCCGCCGGGGCTTTCACGGCCGGACGATGGGCGCGCTCGCCGCCACGTGGAAGCAGAAGTACAAGAAGCCGTTCGAGCCCCTCGCGGGAGCGTTCGAGGCGGTGCCCTACGGTGACGCGGAAGCGCTCGCCGAGGCCGTCGACGAGGAGACCGCCGCGGTGATCGTCGAGCCGATCCAGGGCGAGGGCGGGATCAACCCCGCACCCGAGGGCTACCTCGCGGCCGCCCGCGAGGCCTGCGACGAGACGGGCGCGGCGCTCGTCTTCGACGAGATTCAAACGGGTTTGGGACGGACGGGCGAGTTCTGGGCCTGCGAGCACGACGGTGTGGTGCCCGATATCCTGACGAGCGCGAAGGGACTCGCGAGCGGCCTGCCGCTCGGGGCGACCCTCTGTCGGGACTGGATCGCCGAGGACGCCGGCCCGCACGGCTCGACCTTCAGCGGGAACCCCGTGGTCTGTGCGGCCGCCTCGGCGACGCTCGACGTACTCGTCGAGGAGGATCTACCCACCCACGCCGCCGAAATGGGGACGTATCTCCACGAGGAGATCGAGGCCGCGGACCTGCCGATCCGCGATATCCGGGGGAAGGGACTGATGACCGGGATCGAGGTCAAACGGGGCTCCAATCGCCTCCTGCGGGACCTCGCGTTGAACCACCGGGTGCTCGCGCTGCCGGCGGGTCGGTCGGTTCTCAGACTGTTGCCGCCGCTCGTGATCGACGAGGCGCACGTCGACCGGATCGTCGGGGCGCTCTCGGAGACGATGGGCGCGACCGCCGAATCATGAGCGTTTCGAGCGACTCGGCGCGCGACCTGCTGGTCGACCTCGTCTCGATCCCGTCGCCCTCGGGCGAGGAGCGCGCGGCCGCCGAGCGGTTGGTCGAGTTCTTCGAGGCCCACGACCGCGAGGTCCGGATCGACGACGTGGGCAACGTCCGCGCCCCCGCCGACGACCGCGTACTCTTGACCTCGCATATCGACACCGTTCCCGGGGAGATCCCCGTCAGGACCGAAAACGAGGTCCTCTGGGGTCGGGGTAGCGTCGACGCCACCGGCCCGCTGTGTGCGATGGCGGTCGCGGCCGTCAGTTCTGGAGCGAGCTTCGTCGGCGTCGTCGGCGAGGAGACCGACTCGCGGGGCGCCTGGCACCTGATCGAGGACCGCGAGGAACCCGACGCCGTGATCAACGGCGAGCCCAGCGGCTGGGACGGCATCACCCTGGGGTATCGGGGCATGCTCGCGGGCACCTACGTCGCCACCAGCGAGTCGGGCCACACCTCCCGACCCGAGCCCAACGCGATCCAGCACGCGATCGGCTGGTGGAGCCGCGTCGAGGAGCGTTTCGCGCCCGACGAGGACGAGGAGTGGGAGCCGGTCTTCGAGCGCGTGACGACCAAGCCCGTCTCGGTCGAGGGCGGAACCGACCCCGACGGGCTGTCGGTCTCGGCGACGCTCGACGGCCAGTTCCGCGTCCCGCCCTCGTTGACGATCGAGGAGGTCCGCGAGATGGCGGAGCACGAACTGTACAGCAGCTCGAACCGGTCGAGCGGGCGTGGCCCGCGAGACGGCGAACTCGGCCCCGACACCGACGCCGCGGGCACCGTCAACTGGGGGCGGCCGATCCCGCCCGTCATGGAGAGCCCGCGGACCGATCTCGCGCGGGCGTTCCGGGTCGCCATCCGCGGCGAGGGCGGCGACCCCCGCCTGCTTCGCAAGACCGGCACCAGCGACATGAACGTCTACGCCTCGGCGTGGGACTGTCCGATGGTGACCTACGGTCCCGGCGACTCGGACCTCGATCACGCGCCCGACGAACGCCTCGATCTGGCCGAGTACGACCGCTCCATCGCGGTGCTTCGGGAGGTCGCAAAGCGCCTATGACACGCCACTTCATCGACGTCGACGACCTGAGCGGCGAGGAACTAGATGAGGTCCTCGACCGCGGCGCGGAGTACAAGTGCGAACGCCGCGAGGGGATCGCCCACCCGGATCTGGAGCGAAAGACGCTGGGCATGCTCTTCGAGAAGCCGAGCACTCGTACCCGGGTCTCGTTCGAGACGGGGATGACCCAACTCGGCGGCCACGCCGTCTTCCTGGGCTCCGAGGACATCCAACTGGGCCACGGCGAGCCGCTGAAGGACACCGCGCGGGCGCTGTCGGGCTACGTCGACGCGCTCATGGCCCGCGTCTTCGAGCACGCGCACGTCGAGGAACTCGCGCGCTACGCGACGGTGCCGGTGGTCAACGGGCTGACCGACGACGCCCACCCCTGCCAGACGCTCGCGGATCTGCTGACCGTGCGGGAGACGTTCGACGATCTGGAGGACGTTTCCGTCACCTGGGTCGGCGACGCCAACAACGTCGCCCGATCGTTCGCGCTGGGCTGCGCCCTCGCGGGGATCGACCTCACCGTGGCGACGCCCCCCGAGTACGCGCTCGACGAGGACGTCGTCGAGCGGGCGGATTCGCTGGGAACGGCGCCGACGGTCACCGAGGACCCCAGCGAGGCGGTCGAGGGCGCGGACGTCGTCTACACCGACGTCTGGGTCAGCATGGGCCAGGAGGGCGAACGCGACGAGCGCCTCTCGGCGTTCGAGGGGTTCCAGGTGAACGGGGACCTGCTCGCTCACGCACCTGACGCGCGGGTGATGCACTGCCTGCCGGCCCACCGCGGCGAGGAGATCACCGACGACGCCATCGAAGGCGAGCGCTCGCTCGTCTTCGAGCAGGCCGAGAACCGCCTGCACGCCCAGAAGGGGCTGTTGTCGTTCCTGCTGGCGTAGCCCGGGCGAGGCGCGACGTCCGGCGATCGGAGCCGGGCGTCTCGGGCGAGCCGCCTACCGGACGACCGCGTAGACCGCGCCCAGCACCACGCCGTAGACCGCGTGGCCCACCATGCTCATGGGGTCGAAATTCGGCAGCGGCGGCGCCATCGGGAAGCCGACCGCCGAGAGCCAGACCGGCATGACGACCGCCGCGAGGGCGACCCAGAGGACGATCCCGTAGGCGAGTCCCACGCCGGCGAGCGTTCCGGTGCCCGAGAGGTCGCTCGCGCCGACGATCGCGCCGAAGACGACGCCCAGCACCGCGCTGTTGGACATGTGGATGATCCAGCCGGTGAGGCCGGCCGGTCCCTCGATCCCGTACAGCGCCGGAATCCCCATCTCGATGACGTCCGGCATCATCATGCTCATCATCGCGCCGAAGACCAGCCCGCCGACGAGACCGCCGACCAGTCCGGCCTGCCACGGTTCGAGGCGCGTTTTCGCCGTCGTCGCCGTCTCGGTTCGTGTTTCCGTGCTCATGAATCACCGGAGGCCTGCGACGATAGTAACGATTGTTCGGTAGGGTTCTCGGGGTGCACGGACGATGAAGGTTCATATATGTGAAGCGAACGCTGATTACGCGGAAGGCCGTCCTCGGAAACGGATGGCCGAACCGCTACGCGTCCAGCCGGGTGAACGTTCCGCCGGGGAGCTGATCGAGCTGCTCGACTCCGGCCGCCGGGTGCTGATCGAGGTCGAGATCGCCGGCACGACCCGCCAGGTCGCCCTCAGGCATCGAAACGGCGTCTACTACTGCGACACGCCGACGACGCTCCATACCCACGAGACGAGGGCCGGAATCAAGGAGTGTCTCGAGAACCAGGGGTATGCAGCCGAGAGCGAACGCTGATTACGGCCGGGCGATTCTAGAAGGGTGATGGCCGAGTCCGACGCCGACTTCCACGATCTCGTGCTGATGGACGAACCCGGATTCGAACACGTCATGGGGTGCGTGTTCGGGATTCAGGACCACGAGTGTCGGGCCTACGTCGAACTGCTGGACGTACCTGGGAGCACCGTCGCCGAGTTGGCCGAGGACTTAGAGCGGGATCGGAGCAACGTCAACCGGTCGCTCGCGACGCTCCGGGAGAAGGGGTTGATCGAACGGGAACGCCGACTGCTGGATTCGGGCGGGTACGTCTATCAACACACCGCGGTTCCGCTGCCCGAGGCCAAAGCGCGGATGCACGAGGCTCTAGAGGAGTGGAGCGAACGGGTCCACGGTCGTATCGACGAGTTCGGTTCGCCCGCGTAGCTAGGCGCTTTTGACCCCACGTACCCTCCACCCGACAATGAGTCTCGACCTCACCGACGAGGAGCCACCCGAAGCCGAGGACGGCGTCTGGCTGTCCTGTATCGAGTGTGGGGACGCGATCGCCCCCTTCGAGGACGTCGTCTACCGGTGTCCCGCCTGTTCGGGGCTGCTCGAGGTCCGCTACGGCGACCTGCCGACGTTCGAGGATTTCTCCGGACGCGGCGTCTGGCGCTACGACGCGGCGCTGCCCGTCGAGCGGGGGGTCACCATCGAGGAGGGCGCGACGCCGCTGTACGAGGTTCCTCGACTCGAAGGCGACCTCGGCGTCGAATCGCTCCGGATCAAACACGAGGGGATGAATCCTACAGGCTCTTTCAAGGACCGGGGCATGACCGTCGGCGTCGGGGTCGCCCATCGGTTGGGTGCCGACCGACTGGCCTGCGCTTCCACCGGAAACACCAGCGCCGCCCTCGCCGCGTACGGCGGCCGGGCGGGGATGGAGACGCTCGTCCTCCTCCCCGCGGGGAAGGTCGCGGCGGGCAAGATCGCACAGGCGAGCCTCCACGGCGCGCGCATCCTCGAAGTCGACGGGAACTTCGACACCTGTCTCGACATCGTGCAGGATCTGGCGAGCCAAGGCGAGGCCTACCTGCTCAACTCGCTGAACCCCTTCCGATTGGAGGGGCAGAAGACGATCGGCTTCGAGATCCTCGAACGTCACCGCGAGGAATATGGAGCCTTTCCCGACCGGATCGTCCTCCCCGTCGGGAACGCGGGCAACACCGCGGCGCTCTATAAGTGCTTCCGGGAACTCGTCCGGTCGGGATCGCTCGCCGAGAGCGAGGTCCCCAAACTCACCGGCGTGCAGGCCGAAGGGGCCGCGCCGATGGTCGAGGCCGTCGAGAACGGGTGGGACGAGGTGAAACGCTGGGAGGAGGTCGAGACGCGGGCGACGGCCATCAGAATCGGCAACCCGGTGAACGCGCCCAAGGCGCTGCCGGGGATCCGCGCGACCGGCGGCACCGCGGTCGCCGTCTCTGATGGGGAAACCACCGACGCCCAGCGCGCGCTTGCAAGCGAGGGGATCGGCGTCGAACCCGCCTCGGCGGCGAGCGTCGCGGGCCTGCGGAAACTACGCGAGGACGGAGTGGTAGGGAGCGACGACCGCGTGGTCTGTCTGACGACCGGTCATCTACTAAAAGACCCCGACGCGGCGGCCGAAGCCGGGGTAGAGCCCGAACCCGTGCCGAGCGATACAGCGGGCGTGTTGGAACACCTCGGCGAATGAGGCTTCGTTTTATAGCGAGGTCCGAACCGTGTCCGCCCCGTCGAGGGTGATGTACCGGGCCTCGATGATCCGCTCGTCGTCCTCCAACTGCTCGAGAATCTCGTCGCTCACCTCCTCGTCTAAGTCGTAAACGGTGATCGCCTCGCCGCCGATCGCCTCGCGGGCGTTGAACATCCCCGCGATGTTGATGTCGTTCTCCCCCAGTACCGTGCCGATGAATCCGATGGTACCCGGCTTGTCGTAGTTGCGCGCGACGAGCATGTGCCCGTGCGGAATGGCGTCGACCCGGTAGTCGTCGATCCGGACGATCCGGGGGTCGTCGCCGGCGAAGAGAGTACCGGAAACGCCGAGTTCCGTCTCGCCGTCGCCGTTCCCCACGGTAACGGTGACGACGCTGCGGAAGTCCTCCGCCTGGTGGCTCTTGGTCTCGGTGACGTCGACGCCGCGGTCCTCCGCGACCTGCGGGGCGTTGACGGCGTTGACCTGCCACTCCAGCGGCGAGAACACGCCCTTGAGCGCGCTCGCGGTGACGAGGTCGACCTCCTCCTCGGCGATCTCGCCGGCGTACGTGACGTCGACGCTCTCGACGCGCTCGTCGAGCAGTTGGGCGGCGATCCGTCCTGCGGTTTCGGCGAGTTCGATGTAGGGGCGCACGCGAGGGAACGCGCTCTTGTCGATCGAGGGCGCGTTCAGCGCGTTGATGACGGGTTCCTCGTTGAAGGCGGCGAGCACCTGCTCGGCCGTGCTGACGGCGACGTTCTCCTGTGCGGCCTCCGTGCTCGCGCCGAGGTGGGGCGTGACGATGACGTCCTCGACCCCCAGGAGGGGATTCTCAGGCGAGATCGGCTCCTCGGCGAAGACGTCGAGCGCCGCGCCCTTCAGGGTGCCCTCCTCGACGGCCGCCGCGAGCGCGCTCTCGTCGACGACGCCGCCGCGTGCGCAGTTGATCAGGTAGCCCCCCTCGAGCATCGCGAGTTCGTCGTGGCTGATCAGCCCCTCCGTCTCGGGGGTCAACGGGGTGTGGACCGTCAGGAAGTCCGCGCGTTCGAGACACGCCTCGAACTCGACGAGGTCCGCGCCGATCTGGTCGGCCCGGTCCTCGGAGATGTAGGGATCGTAGGCGACGAGGTCCATCCCGAGGTTGTTCAGGCGCTTTGCGACCTCCTGGCCGACGCGCCCGAGGCCGACGATCCCCAGCGTCTTGTTGTTGACCTCGGTCCCGAGGAAGTCGCCTTTCGCCCACTCGCCGGCCTTCAGCCGCGTGTGGGCCTGCGGGATCGATCGGGCGGCGGCGAACGTCATCGCGACGGTGTGTTCTGCGGCCGCCCGGACGTTGCCCTCGGGGGCGTTGGCGACGATCACGCCGTGTTCGGTCGCCGCGTCGATGTCGATGTTGTCGACGCCGATGCCGGCCCGCCCGACGATCACCAACTCGTCGGCGCCGTCGAGGACCTGCCGGGTCACCTCGGTTCCCGAGCGGACGATCAGGCCGTGAACGTCCCGGAGGGCCTCCTCGAGGTCGGCCCCGCCGTCGATCCCGTAGTCCGTGACGACCTCGTGGCCGGCCTCGCGCAGCGTCTCCAACCCCGCCTCCGCGATGGGGTCCGTAACGAGAATCCTCATGCGAGAGCAGTCCCCCGCGGCGGGGTTAACGCTTGTGTCATCGGCAGGGCTGGCCTTTCGTGCGGGTCGCTACCGCCCTTCACTGGGAGTGATGGACGAGCGGTGCTAGCCCCGTGTATGGCCGACGCCTTCGGACGGATGGTCGAGGACTTCCACCGGGATCGGTCGACCGAACGTCCGGTCTACCGCCGGGACGACGGGCGGGTGAGTGAAGCACACCTAGAGGGATATTTCGCCGACTACGACGAGTGGAGCGACCTCGAAAAACGGATGGTCGAGCGCGTTTCGGGATCCGTTCTCGACGTCGGCTGTGGCGTCGGGCGAACCGCCCTGTGGGCGCGACGGGAGGGCCACGCCGTGTGCGGGGTCGACCGGAGTCCCGGCGCGATCCGGGTCGCCCGCGTCACGGAACCGGGCGGACGGCTCGTCGCGGACCTGGACAACCCGACCCGTCCCGACGGGCGGGCGGAGCCGGAGTGCATGGCCGAACGAACCGTGGAGGACGGGCTTGCGTACCGGCGGTTCCGCGTCGAGTACGACGGGCGGGCGGGCCCGTGGACCGATCTGTTGATGGCGAGTCCGGCGGTCCTCCGCGGGGTCGTCGGGGAGACGGCGTGGACGGTCGAGGAACTCGTCGAGGGCGAGACGTCCGCCTACGCGGTCGTGTTGAGCCGGTAGGTGTCGGAAACGGAGGGTGTAAGTCGCCAGCGGGTCTCGTGGTCGGCGGTCCCCGTCGTGGGTGCCTCTGACGGTTTGCCGCGGTCGACACTGGGCCGGGTTCACGAAAATACCTGCCGTTCGCTGATTCGGCCCCACGACACCCTTGTCGTATGACCGGGAGCGCGTTGGATCGCGAGAGGACTCGTCGTTGATTCAGCGCACGAACGGCCCGAACGATCGTCCGACCCCGAGTTCCCCTCCGAGACGCCCGTTTCGGGGCGATCGGGCGGTCGGCGACCTATCGGATTCGTGTCCGATGCGCTGTCGTCTAGCGGGGAGGTTCGGCTCGCGTCGATGACCGCTCGGATTCGCGTCCCTGGCGGTCGAAGGGGTCTCATACTGTCGGTCATAACTACGTCCATCGCCGGTGACAACGACGGGTACTAGGCGCCGTTGATGATGAATCGTGCCACGGACGGTCATAGTCCCATGACCGACGGTATCAGTCGAGGGCGTCGCGGGCGACCCGCTTGTGGTCGGCGTGCCAGTTCGTGATCGCCCCGACGGGCCGGTACGCGAGGTCGAGGCCCTCGTGGGAGAGCGAGAGGTCGCCGCCGACGCGCTCGCAGCGGTAGGCGATGCCGACGAAGTCGTGGGGGCCGTACCGCCCGGGCGGTCGGTAGTAGACCCCGACGAGGTCCGCGACCCGGACGTCGAGGCCGGTCTCCTCGCGCGTCTCGCGGATCGCCGTCTCCTCGGGGGATTCGCCGGGTTCCGTGTAGCCCGAGGGGAGACACCACGTGCGGTCGTCGACGCGTTTCATCACCAGCAGGCGACCCTCGTCGTCGGTGACGACGGCCTTCGCACCGGTCTTGGGCGTGACGTAGCCGAGTTCGTCGGCGAGGCGGTCGCGGACCTCTTCGGACGGGCGTTCGAGCGCCTCGCCGTAGCCCTCGGCGGCGAGTTCGAGCAGGCGTTCGTAGCGCTCCCGGTCGTAGGGGTCGTCGGCGTCGACGAGGCCGTTTTTCGCCATCACGCGCAGTTCCTCGAACAGGGCGAGCGCGTCCATGCCGGGGGTGGGATGGCAGGGTTGAAAGCCTCCGCGAACGAACCCCGGACGATGACACTGGTGGCGTTCGACTTCGACGGGACCCTCTCGGACTCGGAGATGACCGTTCTGCTCGGCAGGCGGCTCGGAGTGGCGGGGGAGATGGCCGAGATCACCGAGCGCGCGATGAACGACGAGATCGGGTATGCGGAGAGCCTCCGCGAGCGTGCCGGCCTCCTGAAAGGGCTCTCGCAGGGGGAGGCCGAGGACGCCTACGGCGAGGTCCGCCTGCGGCCGGGGGCGGCCGGGTTGATAGAATCGCTCAACGAGGCGGGCGTCCACACCGCCGTCCTCACCGGCGGATTCGAACGCGGCGTCGAGCGCGCGCTCTCCCGCGAGGAGGTCACGGTGGACTCGATCGTCGCCAACCGCCTGCCCATCGAAGGCGGCGAACTGACGGGGGAGGTCGAAGGCTCCCTGATCGAGGGGACGAAGGACGACGCGCTCCGACGACTGGCGAGCGCACAGGGGGTCGATCCCGAGGAGACCGTCGCCGTCGGCGACGGCGCGAACGACCTACCGATGCTCCGGGTCGCGGGACTCGCCGTCGGCTTCCTCCCGAAGCCCGCGGTCGAACCCCACTGCGACGAACTCGTCACCGACATGGCCTCGCTGCGCCGCCTGTTCGAGGAGCGGGGAATCCTCCCTGCCGCCGAATGATTCAGACAATTCATTAAAGATAAAATAGGTAAATATTTCGTACTCCGGGTTTTGTACAATGTATGATCTGGCAAGATTTAGTGTTCCTCGTGGGCAGCAGCCTCTCGATCGTCTTCCTCGCGCCGACGTTACGCGACGTCGACGCGCGGGTCCCGCTGGCGACGAGTTTCCCATCGATGGCGATTGGGGCGGTCTACGCGACGACGTTCGCCTCCCTCGGGATGACTTTCTCGGCGGTCGGGTCGCTCGCGGCGGGCGGGATGTGGTGTCTGATCGCCCTGTTCCGGTCGCCGCCGCGGGTTCCCGAGACGGTGTTGACCCGCCCCGAGCAGGTGCGACTGTTCCTGACCGATCTGGGGCGGTGGGGCCGACGGACCCTGGGTCGTCGACGCGCCTTCGACCGGTACGTCCTCGAGTGAGGACCGAAACAGGGTAGTGAGTCGCCCCCTCATCACGGGACGATGGACCTCACACTCCTGCACACGGGGGCGGAACACCCCGACCTGACGCTGCTCGTGCTGACGGGAATCCTCTCGTTCGCCGCCGGGACCGGACTGGGCGCGTACGCCGCGCTGCGAGGAAAGGTCGCCGACGCCCTCGGCACCACGACGGAGAACTAGCGCGGAAACAGGCTCGCGTGGACCGGCGCGAAGTCGCTGCTCTCGTCGGTTTTCGTGTCGGTTATCGCCTTGCCCGCGAGGCCGTCGTCGATGAAGTCCGCGAGCGGCGGCCCCACCTTCTGGGGTTCGACGAGGAAGGCGTCGTGGCCGTGGTCGGACTCGACGACGTGGTGGGCCACGCCGCTGCCGGTGGCGCGAAACGCCTCCGCGAGGCGTTCGGACTGGGCGACGGTGAAGTGCCAGTCGCCCGTAAACGACATCACCAGCGCCTCGCCCGTGAACGCCGCGAGCGCGTCGGCGTCGGACTCGTAGCCCGAGGCGAGGTCGTAGTCGTCCATCGCCCGCGTGAGATAGAGGTAGCTGTTGGCGTCGAACCGGTCGACGAACTTCGTCGACTGGTAGTCGAGGTACGATTCGACGTCGCGGTAGGGGAAGAACTCCGCGGCGGGATCGGCGGGAAACGCCTCGCGGTGGGCGTCCCGTCCCGCCGAGCGCCGATCGAACTTCCGCTCCATCGAGGCCTTCGAGAGGTACATCATGTGGCCGATCTGGCGGGCGAGCGCCAGCCCGTTTTGCGGTTCGGGCCCCCCGTAGTAGTCGCCGCCCTGCCAGTGTGGGTCGGTCGTGATCGCCCGGCGGGCGATGGCGTCGAGGCCCAGACACTGGGCGTCGAGGCGGCCGGCGGCCGCGACCGGCGCGACCCGGCGGACGTCGTCGGGGTACCGGACCGCCCAGTCGAGCGCGTTCATCCCGCCCACGGAGCCGCCGACGACGGCGTGCAGGCGGCCCACGCCGAGGTGATCGAGGAGTTTTCGCTGGGCGCGCGTCCAGTCGCCGACCGTGACAGGGGGGAAGTCGGTGCCGTAGGGCTCGCCCGTCTCGGGGTTCTCGCTCGCGGGACCCGACGAGCCGTAACACGATCCGGGGATGTTGGCACAGACGACGTAGTACTCGGCGGTGTCGACCGCCTTGCCGGGCCCGACGATGTCCTCCCACCACGCCGAGGCCTGATCCGTCCGCCCCTCGCGAAAGGAGCCCGCGACGTGGGCGCTTCCGGTGAGCGCGTGACAGACCAGCACGCAGTTTTCTCCTGAGAACTCGCCGTAGGTCTCGTAGGCGACCTCCAGATCGGGGATCGACTCGCCACACTCGAAGCGAAACTCCCCGAGCGACGCGACCTCCCGGTTCGCGCTCATCGGTCCCCGGTGGCGGCCTCGATCGCGCGATCGAGGTCGGCCAGTATGTCCTCGGGGTCCTCGATCCCGACCGAGAGGCGAACGAGGTCCTCGGTGACGCCGCTTTTCGCGCGCTGTTCGGGCGTGAGCTGGCCGTGGGTGGTCGATGCGGGGTGGATGATCAGCGACTTGGCGTCGCCGATGTTGGCGACGAAACTCACCAGTTCGACCGCCTCACAGACGCGTTTCCCGCCCTCGAAGCCGTTCTCGAGGCCGAACGCGATCATGCCGCCGAATCCGTTTTCTAGGTACTCGCGGGCGTTGTCGTGGGTCGGATGCGATTCGAGTCCGGGATACGTGACCCACGCGACGTCCTCGTGGCCCGCGAGGAACTCGGCGACGATCCGGGCGTTCTCGCAGTGGCGCTCCATCCGGAGGGGGAACGACTCGAGCCCCTGGAGGGTCTGCCAGGCGTCGAACGGGGCCTGCTGGGCGCCGAGCGCCCGCAGCGAGCGAAACCGGGCGGCGGCGGCGAACGGGGCCTCGGGGAAGTCACGGCTGAAGTTGATCCCCCGGTAGGCGGGGTTCTCGCCCGCGAGTTCCTCGTAGCCCGTCCAGTCGAACTCGCCGCCGTCGACGAGGACGCCCCCGACGGTGGTGCCCGAGCCGTGGAGCCACTTCGTGGTCGACTCCCAGACGAGGTCGGCGCCGCGTTCGAGGGGCCGACACAGCGCGGGCGTCGCGAACGTGTTGTCGACCACGAGCGGGACGCCGTGCGCGTGGGTGATCTCGGCCACTCGCTCGATGTCGGGCGTTACCAACGACGGGTTGCCGATGGTCTCGAGGTGGACGTACGCCGTCGAATCGTCGATCGCTTCCTCATATCCTTCGTAATCGAGGGTGTCGACGAAGCGCGTCTCGACCCCTCGGCGGCCGGCGACGTGGTTGAAGTAGGCCGTCGTCCCCCCGTAGATCGCGGCGGCGGAGACGATCGAGTCGCCGGGCGCAGCCAGCAGGAAGGTCGCGGCGTCGAGGGCGGCCATCCCCGACGACGTGGCGACCGCCCCCGACCCGTTCTCGAGTGCGGCGAGGCGCTCCTCGAGCGCCCGGGTGGTCGGGTTGCTGATCCGGGAGTAGACGTCGCCCTCCGCCGAGAGCGCGTAGAGGTCGGCGGCGTGCTCGGCGCTCTCGAACTCGTAGGAGGTGGTCTGGTAGATCGGCGGCGCGCGCGCGCCCGTCGCCGGGTCCGCACGCGTGCCGGCGTGGACGCTCCGCGTCGCGGGTCCCCATCGGGTCATGTACGTGGTGCATATCCTCGTAGAGTTTTATAACCAGCAATAACGGCAAGATTCGCGGCGATCGACGAATCTCGCCCATTCGAGAAATATCAATTTTTATTGGAAGTGAATTAAGCCGCGTGGACGGGTAGTACGGGTATGGTGACCGTCCCGCAGTCGATCCGAGATCGGCTCGAATCGCTCCCGCACGTCGTCGGCACCGGCGTCGGCAAGAAGCGCGTCGACGGGCGAAAGACCGACGAGACGTGCGTCGTGGTCTTCGTCGACCGGAAGCTACCCGAGGCGCAACTGGCCGAGGAGGAGCGGGTCCCCCGGACCGTCGACTGCGACGGCGAGACCCTCCCGACGGACGTCCAGCAGGTCGGCGACGTCTCGATCCAGGCGGTGCCCGCGGTCGACCGCCAGTCCGAGCGGACGGACAGACACCGCCCCGCGCCGCCGGGGGTCTCGATCGCCCACCCCGCGGTGAGCGCCGGCACCCTCGGCTCGCCCGTGCTCGAAACTGAGGACGGCGATCGGGTGATCCTGACTAACGCCCACGTCGCCGCACCGATCGGGGAGGCGGACGAGGGCGACCCGATCCTCCAGCCCGGTCCCGCCGACGGCGGTGAGCCACCCGAAGGATGGCGATCCTCGTCGGATCGAGAATCCGACGGCGGAGAAGAAGGCGACGAGATCGGCACGCTCGCGGCGTGGAGCGAGATCAGTTCGGAGGAGCCCAACGCGGTCGACTCGGCGCTGGTCGAGGTCGACCCCGACGACATCGACCCGGAGATCCTCGGAATCGGCCCGCTCGCCGGCTTTGCCGAACCCGACCTCGATAGTGAGGAGGAGTACGTCAAGAGCGGCCGGACGACGGGCGTGACGACCGGCGACCTCAGGGGGCGGGACGCCCGGATCCGGGTCGGGGGCTACTACGACGAACCCGTCGTCTTCGAGGGCGTCGACGTCTTCGGCCCGATGAGCGCCGGGGGCGACTCGGGGAGCCTGATCGGGGTGCAGGACGAGGGGTTCTACGCGACGGACCTGCTCTTTGCGGGCAGCGACGAGTCGACCATCGGCGTTCCCATCGGGGTCGCCGAGGCCGAACACGGCGAGTTGCGGCCGGTCGAGGGCGGCGACGACGGGAGCGGGGACGACGGGTCGGGGGACTTCCGCTCGCGGGTGCGAGAACGCCTCGAAACCGAGTACGGTAGCGTCGAGGACGAGGGCGAGGCCTTCCGCGTCGATGCGTGGCCGCTTTCCCTCACGGTTATCGCGACGACCGACCTCGGGGCGGGGATCGAACGGGCGCGCGAGGTGGCGGGCGACGCCGTCGTGCTCGCGGTGCCCGCGGGGACCGAAACGGAGATCCCGTCCATCCCCGCGGGGATCGCGGTCGTCCCGGTCGATCCGTAGAACGTTAGGTGGTCGCCTCCCTAGAGGCGACCGTGACCTCCCCGAGACGCGATCGTGTCGCGCTCGCGACCGTGATATTCGTCGTCCTGCTGGCGCAGGTGTTGCTCTATCCGGGGATCGCGGACCTCGTGGCGGCGCTTGGTGCGAGCACCGACCTCGACGCGAGCATGTGGTTTCTCGTCGCGGAGTTCTCGGCGTTCGTCGTCTGTGCGAGCCTCTGGGGGGCCGCGAGCGACCGGGCCGGCAGGCGCGTCCCCTTCATCGCCGTCGGTGCGCTCGGGGGCGCGGCGGGCTATCTCGTCCTCGCGGGCCTGCCCGCGGTCGTCGACATCACGTTCGGACACGTCCTCGTGATCCGCGTCCTCCAGGGAGCGATGACCATCGCCGCCTTTTCGCTCTCGATGACGATGCTCATGGACCTGCCCGGCGGCCACGGGAAGAACATGGGCGCGGCGGGGATCGCCATCGGCGGCGGCACCGCGACCGGCGCGCCCCTCGGGGGGCAGCTCGCCGCGTTCGATCCGCTGGCCCCGCTGTGGGCCGCCGGCGTGCTCCTGTTGGCGGTCGTCCCCCTCCTCGGGTTCGTCTCCGATCGCGCTCCAGCAGGAGGGCGGCGCTCGATCCGGGCGCTGCTGTCGGGCCTCTCGGAGACGCCCGCCCTGGGACTGCCGTTCGCCTTCGGCTTCGTCGATCGCCTGACGGCGGGCTTTTTCGCGCTCGTGGGCACCTTCTACTTCCGGGACGTCTTCGGGATCGGCCCCGCCGAGACGGGGATCGTCCTCGGGCTCTTCTTCGCGCCGTTCGCCCTGTTGCAGTATCCCTTCGGGATCCTCTCGGACCGGATCGGCCGGACGATCCCCATCGTGATCGGCTCGGCGTGCTACGGCGGGGCGATCGTCCTCGTCGGCCTCGTCCCCACGCTGGCGCTCGCACAGGCGGGGATGGTCCTAGTGGGGATCCTCGGCGCGCTCGTCTCGCCCGCGACGATGGCGCTGGTGACCGACCTGGCGGGCGAGGGCGAACGCGGCGCGTCGATGGCCGGGTTCAACATCGCCGGGAGCCTCGGCTTCCTGACGGGCTTTCTCCTCGGCGGGACCGTCGCCGATACCTACGGCTATCTCGCGGCCTTCCTCGTCGTCGGCGGCCTCGAGGTCCTGATCGCCGCGGTCTGTCTCCCCCTCTTCTTGCGGATCGAGATCCCCGTCGAGGGGACGTTCCGCCCAGAGTGAACCGAAGGTATATATTCATTCTAGTGTGTTATGAAATATGTTCCCCGTCCCGCTGTTCGGCCCGGTTCCGGGCGGCATCGAGCTGACCATCCTTCTGTTGATCCTCCTGATTCTGTTCGGGGTGGTCGGGCGGTGGGTCTACCGGGACGCGCGCTCCCGAGGCAACGAGTGGGCGTGGCAACTGGCGGTCCTGATCGCGGGCGCGTTCTTCCTCGGAGTGGTCCCGGGTCTGCTCGCGCTCGGGGTCTACGTCCTCGCGCGCGGCGAGCGGGGCGAGACGGCATGAACCCCGTACCGCATCGAGAGATGTGTCTGGGCCCCCGTTTGGGCGCCATGACGCGGTTCCGATCGGGGCGAACGAACGGATGACGGGGGCGACCGACCCCACGCGGAGGGCGGTCCTCAAAGGCGCGGGCGCGGCCGCTGCGGGCGCGCTGGCCGGGCGACCGGTCGGCGCACAGGAGGGACAGGAGCCCGCTCTCGCTCCCGCCCCCGATCCCGGGGACCTGGAGACGTTCGTCGACGGGGCGATGGAGACGAACCTCGCGGCCCACGACGTCGCGGGCGCGACCGTCTCGGTCGTCGGCGGCGGCGAACTCCTGTTGGCGAAGGGCTACGGCTACGCCGACGCCGAGCGCGAGGAGCCCGTCCACGCGGAGGAGACGCTCTTTCGGATCGGATCGGTCTCGAAACTGTTCGGCTGGACCGGCGTGATGCAGGGCGTCGAACGCGGCGAACTCGACCTCTCGACCGACGTCAACGAGTACCTGGAGGACGTGACGATCCCCGAGGCCTACGGCGAGCCGATCACGCTCGACCACCTCGGCACCCACACGCCGGGGTTCGAGGAGCGCTATCGTGGTACCTTCGTCGAGAGCGCCGAGGACCTCCGCCCGCTCGGAGAGGTCCTGACCGAGGAACGGCCCGCACGGGTGCGCCCGCCGGGCGAGTTGGCCTCCTACTCGAACTACGGGGCGGCGCTCGCGGGCCACGTCGTCGCCCGGCGGGCCGGGACGACCTTCGGGGAGTACGTCCGCGAGAACCTCTTCGAGCCGCTGGGGATGGAACGAAGCACGTTCGCCCAACCCGTTCCCGACGGGTTCGAGTCGGTTTCGAAGGGCTATCGATACCGGGAGGGCGAGTTCCGCGAGGGCGAGTTCGAGTACGTGGGGGTCCCGCCCGCGGGGTCGATGAGCGCGAGCGCGACCGACATGGCGCGGTTCATGCTCGCGCACCTGAACGGCGGGGCGATCGAGGGCGAGCGGATCCTCGGCCCCGAGACGGTCGAGGCGATGCACCAACGGCGGTTCGCCCACGACGAGCGGGTCAACGGGATCTGTTACGGCTTCTACGAACTGGGCCGGGACGGCGAGCGGGTGATCGGCCACGGCGGCGACACTGAACTGTTCCACAGCCAACTGCTGCTCGTGCCCGAGCGCGACCTCGGGCTGTTCGTCTCGTACAACAGCCCCGGCGGGGCGGCGGCCCGCGAGGAGTTCGTCGACGCGTTCCTCGACCGCTACCTCGGCGACCCCGAACCGCCGGCGCCGACCGACGGGGTGACCCGCGGCGAGGAGCTGTCGGGCTCGTACCGCCCGATCCGGATGCCCTACACCACCTACGAAAAGGTCGGCGCGTTCGGACAGGCGCTCGACGTCCGGGTCGAGGACGGAGCGCTCGTCACGGCGATCCCCGGCGGTGGCGTCGAGCGCTGGGTCGAGGTCGAGCCGCTGGTCTTCCGCCGCGAGGACGGCGGGGACACGCTGGTCCTCCGCGAGGGCGAGGGCGGGATCACGCACCTCTTTCTGGGGAGCGTGCCGGTGTTCGCCTTCGAGCGCCTCGAGTGGTACGAGACCACGACGACGCAGGCCGCGGCGATCGGGCTCTCGGCGCTCGTGTTCCTCTCGGCGGCGGTCGGCTGGTCGACCCTCGGACTCTGGCGGCGTGCACGGGGCCGACCGCCGGGCGAGGAACGGCCGCGTATCGCCCGCTGGAGCGCGGGGCTCGCCAGCGCGCTGTTCCTGGGGTTTCTCGCCGGTTTCGGCTGGTTTCTGCTCACGGACCCGACGCGACTGATCCTCGGAACGCCGACGGCGCTTCTCGCGCTGCTCGTCCTGCCGGTGCTGGCCGGCGTGGCGACCCTCGGCACGCTCGCGTTCTGCGCCCTCGCGTGGCGCGATCGCTACTGGGGGGTGCCCTCGCGGCTCCACTACACGCTGGTGGCGCTTTCGAGCCTCCTGTTCCTCGCCGTGCTTCGCTACTGGAACCTGCTGGGGTTCGCGCTCTGAGGGTCGACCTGCAGGCGCAGGGAGGCTTTTTGTCCGTCTGGGGCGTCAGAATCGGGTATGGCACCGAACCTGCCGGACCTGCTCGGACGGGGCGTCGAACGGGGGACCGAGGCGGTCTTCGCGGTCGATTCGCTCACGCAACTCGTCGAGGCGGTCGACTTCGAGGCGCTCGAACGCGGCGACCCCGAGGCGATGGACTTCGAGCGCATGGGCGAACTGGTCGGCCAGATGACCGGGCGGCTGGTGGTCAAACAGACGGTGGGAAGATACACGCCCGGCCAGTTCGCGGAACAGACCGTGGGATACGCCATCGGCGGGGCGATCGGCCGCGAGGGCGGACGGCTCGTCCTCCAGGTGGTCGAGGACCAACGGGGCGACCCCGTCGAGGTCGACATCGACGTGATCGACGAGGAGGAGGTCGAGGACGCGGACGACATCCACGACCTCGGTGACGGGGAGGACGCCGGCAGCCTCGACGATATAGGGGACGGACTCGACGACGAAGACCGGGGCCCCGACGCCGACGAGGAATAGCCCCAACCTTTTTCCCCTCGACGGCGAGTGCCCGGTATGGAACCACGGATCACGCGGATCCAGACGACGGAGTTCTCCTATCCCATCGAGGACGTCGGCACCGACACCAACGGCTTCAACCTCACCTACGAACCCGGCGCGGTCACGGAGCGAAAGCTGTTCGCCATCCAGATCGAGACCACCGAGGGGATCACCGGCGAGTACGTCGGCGGCAACTCACCGGCCTTTGCCCAGATCAACACCGTCGCCGACTATTTGATCGGGAAGAACCCCCTGCACCGCGAGCGCCACTGGAGCGAACTCAAGCGCGCGCTCAGGAAGTACGACCGCATGGGGATCGGCCCGCTCGACGTCGCACTGTGGGACTTCGCAGGAAAATACCACGACGCCCCGATCCACGAGCTACTGGGGACCTACCGCGAGCGCCTGCCCACCTACGCCTCGACCTATCACGCCGACGACAGCGGCGGGCTCAACTCCCCCGCGGCCTACGCGGATTTCGCCGAGGAGTGTCGCGAACGGGGCTTTCCGGCGTTCAAAATCCACGGCTGGGGCGGCGGCGACGACGCCCGCCAGATAGACAGGGAGATCGCCACCGTCCACGCCGTCGGCGAGCGCGTCGGCAGCGGGATGGACCTCATGCTCGACCCGGCCTGCGAGTACGAGACGTTCGCTGACGCGCTCAAGGTGGGCAAGGCGTGTGACGCACAGGACTTTTACTGGTACGAGGACCCGTATCGCGACGGCGGCATCTCCCAGCACGCCCACCGGAAACTGCGCCAGCACCTCGAGACGCCGATCCTCCAGACCGAACACGTCCGGGGGCTCGAACCCTTTACGGATTTTATCGCGAGCGAGGCGACCGACTTCGTGCGCGCGGACCCCGAGTACGACGGCGGGATCACGGGCGCGATGAAGCGCGCGAAGGTCGCGGAGGGGTTCGGCCTCGACGTGGAGTTCCACGCGCCCGGCCCCGCCCAACGGCACTGCATCGCCGCGACGCGAAACGCGAACTACTACGAACTCGCGCTGGTCCACCCGAAGTGTCAGAATACCCAGCCGCCGGTCTATCTCGGGGGCTATTCGGACCAACTGGACGCGGTCGACGCCGAGGGAACCGTCCCCGTCCCGGACGGCCCCGGTCTCGGCGTCGAGTACGACTGGGAGTACGTCGAGTCGCGGGCGCTGGGCGGCCGGGAGTACGAATAGGTGGACCGTGTCAGTCCGTGTCCAAGGGGTTAAGTAGGGGCTGTCTGTTTCTACCGGTAACGATGGTACTACGTACGATCGGTCACAGGGGGTGGCGCTGATGGCGGGAGAATCGCAAACGATGACGGATCGACTCGGCGGCGGGTTCACGACGCTCGCGTGGGTGCTGATCCCCGTCGCGGTCGGGATCAACGTCGTCGGCGGGGCGCTGACCAACGCGCTTCGCATCCCGCTGTTCCTCGACGTGATCGGCACGCTGCTGTTGGCGATCCTCGCCGGGCCGCTCGTCGCGGCGGTCGGCGGGATCCTGACGAACGTCGTGCTCTCGGTGGTGCGCTCGCCGACGATGCTGCCGTTCGCGCTGACGCAGGCGGCCATCGCGCTGGTCGCGGGCTACCTGGCGATGCGCGGCTGGTTTTTGATCCGCGAGAAGCGCGACTACCTCAAGCTGGCCGGCGTGGCGATCGCGGTCTCGGCGGCCTCGGTGCTCGTGAGCTGGCCGATCCTCGTCTGGCTGTTCGGCGGGATCACCGGCACCGCGCCCGACGTCGTCGTCGCGGTGTTCCTCGCGTCGGGCTTCAGCACCGAACTCGCCGTGCTCGGCTCCCAACTGGTGATGGAGCCGGTCGACAAGGGCGCGAGCGTCGTGATCGCGTACTTCATCGCCAAATCGGTCCCCGAGCGCTACCGGCCCTCGTTCGGCCAGCGGGCGCTCGCACGCGATCGATGAGCGGCGGTGGCACCGCAGGAACGACGGACGTCGACGTCGAGGCGCTGATCGAGAACGCGGAGGGTGCCGACTCGCCCTTCGAGTACCGCCCCGGATCGAGCCCGCTCCACCGGCTGAACCCGGTGACGAAACTCGTCGCGAGCGGCGCGCTGATCCTGATCGCCTTTCTCCTCCCCACCTTCTGGGGCCCGCTCGCGCTGACGGTCGGGCTGTTCGCGCTGGTCGCGACGGCGGGGGCGGGCGTCGCACGCTCGGTCGGAACCGTCCTCGTCGCCGTCGGGGGACCGCTCGCGCTCTCGCTGGTGCTCATTCAGGGGCTCTTCTATCCGCAGAACGAGACGGTGCTGGTCTCGCTCGCCGTGCCCGTGATCGACCGACTGGCGTTCTACGAGGAGGGCATCGAGTTCGCGCTGTTGATCCTCTTTCGGCTCACCGTCCTCATGATCGCGTTGCTGGGCGCGATCGTCACGACCCACCCGAAGAAGCTGACGGTCGCGCTGATGGAGAAGGGCGTCTCGAACAAGGTCGCGTACGTCTTCATGGCCGCGCTCCAGTTCATCCCACAGATGCAGACCCGGGCGAAGGCGATCCTCGACGCCCAGCAGGCCCGCGGGCTCGACACCGCCGCGAACCTCCGCCGACGGCTGAAGTCCTACGTCGCGCTGATGGCGCCGCTTCTGATCGGAACGCTGATCTCGACCGAGACCCGCGCGCTCGCGCTCGAATCGCGCGGGTTCACCCGGAAAGGGGAGCGAACCTACCTGCTCGACGTCTCGGATAGCGCGTTCGACAGGGCGATCCGCTGGCTTTCGGTGCTCGCGGTGATCGCCGTCTTCGTCTGGAGGCTGTTACTGTGACCCGGATCACGTTCGACGACGTCTCGTGGGAGTACCGAACCGGGGAGGGGCGCGCCGTCTCCGGCCTCGACCTGGAGATCGAGTCGGGCAGTTTCATCGGGATCACCGGCCCGAGCGACGCCGGCAAGTCGACGTTCTGCCGGCTGATCCCCGGCTACGTTCCCCACTACTTCGACGGCGAGCTAGAGGGGAGCGTCCGGGTGGGCGACCGGGAGGTGCGCGAGGCCTCGATCGGCGAACTCGCCGAACGCGTGGGCATGCTCTTCGAGAACCCGTTCGATCAGCTGACCGGCGCGAGCACGACGGTGTTAGAAGAGGTCGCCTTCGGCCTCGAGAACCTCGGCTACCCGCGCGAGGAGATAATCGAGCGCGCGGTCGAGAGCCTCCGGCGGGTGGGCATCGAGGAGCTGATCGACCGCAACCCCCAGCGCCTCTCGGGCGGGCAGTCACAGCGGGTCGCGCTGGCCTCGGTGCTCGCCATGCGCCCGGACGTGCTGGTGCTCGACGAGCCGACCTCCCAGCTCGACCCCCACGGTGCGGAGGCGGTCTTCGAGATCGTCGCCGGGATGAAGGAGCAGGGGTATACGGTGATCGTCGTCAGCCAGCGCCTCGACCGACTCGCGCCGCACCTCGACCGCCTGCTGGTGATCGAGGACGGCGAGATAGCGCACGACGCGGGCCCCGAGGAGGTGTTCACCACGTCGGGGATCGACGACCTGGTCGACGTCCCTCAGTCGGTCCGGGTGGGCCGCCGGCTCCGGGAGGCGGGACACGACGTCGACGGGGTCCCGCTGACCGTCGAGGCGGCCATCGAGGAGCTTCGCCCGCACGTGACCGGCGCGACTGACGGGGGCGTGACGGTTCCCTCCGCCGAGGAGGGGAGGGAGGCGGCTGGCGACGCTCGCGTCACCTTCGAGGACGTGCGCCACGTCTACGAGGGCGGCGTCGAGGCGCTCTCCGGCGTCTCGATCGACATGGCGTCGGGCTGTGTCTGTCTCGTCGGGCAGAACGGCGCGGGCAAGACCACCTTCGTCAAGCACATGAACGGGCTGCTCGAACCGACCGAGGGCGTCGTTCTCGTCGAGGAAACGGACACGCGGGAGGCCCGCGTCGCCCAACTGGCCCGGCACGTCGGCCTCTCGTTTCAGAACCCCGACGACCAGCTGTTTCACGACAGCGTCGAGGCCGAAGTGCGCTACGGGCCGAAGAACCTGGCGTTCGACGAGGAGCGGGCCGACGAGACCACGGAGCGCGCGATCTCCCGCCTCGACCTCGAGGACGCCCGCGATCGAAACCCCTACGACCTCGGGATGCCGCGGCGCAAGCGCGTGGCCGTCGCCTCGGTGCTCGCGATGGACACCGACACCGTCGTCCTCGACGAACCGACCGGCGGGCAGGACGCCCCCGGCACCGCCCTGCTGAGCAACGCCGTCGAGGAACTGGTCGCGGATGGACGGCTCGTCGTCGTCATCACCCACGACGTGGGCTTCGCGCGCCGGTACGCCGACCGCGTGATCGCGCTCGGGCGGGGTGAGGTCCTCTTGGACGGGAGCCCGCGGGAGGTCTTCGGCAACCCCGAGATCCTCGCCGAAACCGACGTCGACCCGCCCGTCGTCACCCGGATCGGTCACGAACTCGGCCTGCCGACGCTGCTCTCGATCGACGAACTGTTCGAGTACGTCGAGTGATCTACAGGGCGGACTCGATCGCTCGCGCGAGCGACGCGCGAAACGCCGACACGTCGATGTCGGTCGCCACGCGGCCGTTCTCCGCCTCGTCGGTGACGCCGTACTCGTCGCTGACCAGCGCCCCCCGACACGGCCCCTCGCGCGTATCGATCTCGAGGGCGCGCTCCTCGACGGTGAGGACGTCGTCGGTGAGCTGGGCGATCACCGCCGCGTCGTGGATCGGCGAGTGCTCGATCCCGTAGCGCCCGCGCACGTGGTCGGGGTAGTACTCCAGCCACTCCTCGACGACCTCGCCGCGTCGACCCGAGAGATCGAGGGTAGCGGGGTCGAGCGTCGCCCGAACCGTGACGCCGAGGCCGACGAACGTGGGGTCGAGGGATTGGAGAACTCGGCTGGCGGCGTCGGGATCGGCGTGGAGGTTCGCCTCCGCCGCGGGCGTGCGGTTGCCGGGCGCGTAGACCGCCCCGCCCATGACCAGCACCCCGTCGAGAAGATCGGGCAGATCGGGCTCGATCCCGAGCGCCAGCGCGAGGTTCGTCAGCGGGCCGATCGCGGCGATCGTGAGGTTTCCGTCCTTCCGTGCCTGCTCGACGATGAACTCGGCTCCCGACGTATCGACGGGCCCCCGTCTCGGGTCCGGGAGGTCGCCCTTCAGACCGCCCTCGCCGTGGATGAACTCGGCGGTGTCCTGGCGTTTCACGAGGGGCCGGTCCGCGCCGCGGGAAACGGGCAGATCGCCGTCGAGGAAGTCGAGCAGCGCGAGCGTGTTTCGGGTGGTGTTCTCGACGGAAGAGTTGCCGGCGACGGTCGTCAGTCCGACGATGTCGAGATCGCTTTCGAGCGCGAGCAGGAGGGCGAGCGCGTCGTCACAGCCGGGATCCGTGTCGATCAGAAGGGACATGGCCCCGCCTACGGAGGCCGGAGGGAAAAGCTTCAGTCGGGTTCGGGAGGCTTACAGGTCGGCGACGTCCTCGATGGCGTCGGTGAGCGCTCGAATGCTCTCGACGTCGTGTTCGCCCATGTGGCCGATGCGGAACGTCTCCTCGCCCAGCTGTGAGCCGTAGCCGTTCGAGAAGACCATGTCGTACTCCTCGCTCACCGCGTCGATGGTCCCGGCGACGTCGATCCCCCGGGTGTTCTCGATGCAGCTCACGGTTCGGGACTCGTAGCCCTCCTCGGGGAAGAGGCCGAAGTGCTCGCGGGCCCACCCGCGGGTGTACTCGGCCATCTCGCGGTGACGTTCGCTTCGAGCGTCGTGCCCTTCGGAGAGCATGTGCTTCATCTGCGTTCGGTACGCGAGCATGACCGGGATCGCCGGGGTAGAGTGGGTCTGGCCCTTGCGGTCGTAGTAGTCGAGCGAGCGCTGGAACCCGCCGTACCACGAGGCCGACTCGCTCTCGACCTCGCGCTCGTAGGCGTCCTCGCTGACGACACAGACCGCGAGCCCCGGCGGCATCGCGAAGGCCTTCTGCACGGAGGTGAAGACGACGTCGATCCCATGCCTATCGATGTCGACGTGGTCCCCGCCCAGCGCCGAGACCGCATCGACGACGAAATAGGTGTCAGGAAACTCGGCGACGACGTCCCCGATCTCCTCGATGGGGTTCCGAACCCCGGTCGAGGACTCGTTCATCACGCAGGTGACCGCGTCGTAGTCGGTGTCGCTCTCCTCGAGGGTCTCGCGGACGTCCTCGGGTTTGACCGCCCGGCCCCACTCGTACTCCAGCGTGTCGACGTCCTTCCCGAGGCGCTCGGCGACGTTCGCCTGTCGCTCGCTGAAGCTCCCGCAGGTCGTCACGAGGACGTTCTCGTCGACGAGGTTGAGGATCGAACTCTCCATGAACTCGGTCCCGGAGGCCGTGAGTACGATCACGTCGTGGTCGGTGCCCAGAAAGTCCTTGGTGTCCTCGACGATCGTGGTGTAGAGGTCGGTCATCCGCTCGCTCCGGTGACCGAACATCGGCTGGGCCATCGCCTCGACCACGTCCTCGCGCACTTCGGTCGGTCCCGGGATGTACAGCGTCTTGTCCGTGTAGTCGTCCGTGTACTCGCGTTTCTCGGTCACGTGGATCACCAGGGGGAGTCGATGCCGTCCCGCGCGCTTGCCGAGCGCCTCGAGAGCGGGAGGGTCACCGACCCGTCCGTACCTCGCGGTTCGCGCGCGAGGGGATAAGCCCCGGGGATCTCCGCAAATGGCGCCGTCGGGGAGGTCATGATACCGTCGCCCACGCAAGCACCACGACTTACCGGCGGATCGTCGTACCGAGAGGTGATGTTCTTCCACGAAAACGAACTCCAGTACCCGGTCGAGGTAGAGGAGCCCGACCCGGCGTTCGCGCGGATGCTCCAGCAGGCGATCGGGGGCGTCGAGGGCGAGATCCGGGTGTTCATGCAGTACCTGTTCCAGGGGATGAACCAGCCGCCGGAGAACGAGCGGATGCGAATGTTGCTCTACGAGACGGCGATGGAGGAGCTGGGCCACGTCGAGATGCTCGCGACGGCGGTCGCGAAGAACCTCGAAGGAGCCCCGGTCGGCATGCGCGAGGAGTTCGCCCGGGACGGCGCGGTCAACGCCGCAATGGCTGGCTACCTGCCCCGGCAGTTCCTCTCGGCGGGCTTCGGCGCGATGCCCGAGGACAGCCAGGGCAACCCCTTCAGCACGGACCACGTCTACGCGAGCGGCAACCCCGCGGCCGACCTCTACGCGAACGTGACCGCCGAGGCCACCGGGAGAACGCTCGCGACTCGACTCTACGAGATGACCGACGATCCGGGTATGAAGGACATGCTGTCGTACCTGATCGCCCGCGACACCATGCACCAGAACCAGTGGCTCGCGGCGCTCCAGGACCTCGGGAACCCCGACGACGCGTTCGACCACCTGCCGGTGCCCGACAGCTTCCCGCAGGAGGAGGAGAACCGAGAGTTCAACTACGAGTTCCTCTCGACGACGCGGGAGCCGACCGACGACCCCGAGACGGCGTGGACGACGGGCGAGTCGGTCGACGGAAAGGGCGAGTTCTCCTTCGGTCGTCAACCCGGCGGCGGGAAGCCCGACCTGCCCTCGCCGGACCCGCGGGCGTACAACGAGCCGACGGACTGATCCGACGGCCTGCACCCGTTCGCGCCTTTTTTCGCCGGCCGTAGGCCTATGAGCGTCGCGGCCGAAGGTCGGCGGGATGACGGACGACCTTCGCGTGATCGTCTCGGGCGGGTCGATGGGCGGGCTGTTCACTGCGCTCGCGCTGGGCGAGGCCGGCCACGGGGTCGACGTCTTCGAGCGCGCGGCGGGCGAACTGGAGAGCCGTGGAGCGGGTATCGTCGCCCAGCCTCGGATGTTGCAGTACCTCGAAGAGCGCGGGATCGCGAGCGAGGAGATCACACTCACGACCCAGCGCAGGGAGTACCTGAAGCGCGACGGGAGCGTCCGCGAGGCGCGGAGCGATTCGATGACGTTCACGGGGTGGGACACGCTCTACCGCCGACTTCGAAAGGCGGTCGACGACGAGCGCTACTACGAGGGTCGGGTCGTCGGGTTCGAGCACGAGGACGAGGAGGTCTCGGTGCGGTTCGAGGACGGATCGGAGGGACGAGCGGACCTACTAACTATCGCCGAAGGCGGGCGTTCGGAGACGCGCGAGCAACTCCTCCCGGAGGTCTCCCCGGAGTACGCCGGCTACGTCGCCTGGCGGGGGCTGATCGACGAGCGGGAGCTCTCGGAGAGCCTCGTCGAGCGATTCGAGGGCACCTTCCTCTTTTTCGAGGGCGACTGTCAGTTGATTCTGGGGTATCTGATTCCCGGCCCCGACGGCGGGACGCGGGCGGGAACGCGCCGACTCAACTGGGTCTGGTACGACAACGTGCGCGACGAGGATCGGCTGAACGAGCTTCTGGCCGACTCTCGGGGGGTCGAGCACGACTTCTCGGTCGCGCCCGGCGACCTCCGGGGAGAGGTCGAACGCGGGTTGCGGGCGAGTGCCGAGGAGTTTCCCGACGTCTTCTCCCGGCTGGTCGGGGAAACCGAAAACCCGTTCGTCCAGACGATCTACGACCTCTCCGTACCCGAGATGGCCTTCGATCGGGTCTGCTTGCTGGGCGACGCGGCGTTCGTCGCCCGACCCCACACCGCCGCGGGGACCGCGAAGGCCGCCGCCGACGCGATCGACCTCGGGAGGGCGCTCGACGGGCACGAAAGGGTGGAGTCGGCGTTCGAGAAGTGGGAGGGGAAACGCCTCGCGGCGGGCCGGCAGCTGGTTCGGGAGGGGATCAGGATGGGCGAGAGCTACATGGGCTGATAGGGAGTATCGTAGCCAGCCGGAACCACGGCGCGTCTCGACTGGGTCCGGCGTTCGATGCTCGGAGAGGGGATCGCTGAACGTCTACGATGCTCCCTACGAGTTCGGGTGTGCGTACGGCGGAGACGGCGGCGTTTTTGATCGGCGGGCGAAAAGAGCGGACAATGAGCGACGAGAACCCCTATCTTCGGGAGCCGCCGGAGCAGCTCGCCCCCGTCGACGAACTGAGCGAGGAGGACGCAGAGCGCGAGGCCCGCCGGTTGAGGGAGGCGATCCGACACCACGACCGCCGGTACTACGTCGAGAACGACCCCGTCATCGCGGATCGGACCTACGACACCCTCTTTCAGCGGCTGGTCGACATCGAGGAGTCGTTCGGCCTCCAGACGCCCGACAGCCCCACCCGACGTGTGGGCGGTGAACCGCTCGACGAACTCGAGACGGTCGAACACGTCGCGCCGATGCTCTCGATCCAGCAGAGCGGCGAGGCCCAAGACGTAAGAGAGTTCGCCGACCGGATGGAGCGCGAGGTCGGCGACGTCGAATACACCTGCGAGCCGAAGTTCGACGGGGTGTCGATCGAGGTCGTCTACGAGGGCGGCGTCTTCGAGCGGGCAGTGACCCGTGGCAACGGGCGGGAGGGCGACGACGTGAGCGCAAATGTTAGAACGATCCGCTCGATTCCTCAACGCCTACGCGGGGAGTACCCCGACTTTCTGGCCGTCCGCGGCGAGATCTTCATGCCCCGCGACGCGTTTCAGGAGTACAACCGCGAGCGCGTCGAGCACGGCGACGAGCCCTTCGCGAACCCGCGCAACGCCACCGCGGGGACGATCCGCCAGCTCGACCCCTCGATCACCGCAGAACGCCCGCTCGACTGCTTCTTCTACGACGTTTTGGATGCCAGCCGCGAGTTCGAAACCCAGTGGGAGGAGATCACGACCCTTCCGGAGTTCGGCCTGCAGACCAACGACCGGGCCGAGCGCGTCGCCGACATAGAGGAGGCGATCGAGTACCGCGACGAACTGATCGAGGAGCGCGAATCGCTGAACTACGAGATCGACGGCGTCGTGATCAAGGTCGACGACAGGGCCGCCTGCGAGGAGTTGGGCGCGACCTCCCGGCACTATCGCTGGGCCTTCGCGTACAAATTCCCCGCGCGGGCCGGCGAGACGGCGATCGGGGACGTCGCCCTGCAGGTCGGGCGGACTGGACGGCTCACCCCGGTCGCGCTGCTCGATCCCGTCGATGTCGGCGGCGTCACCGTCTCGCGGGCGAGCCTGCACAACCCCGCGGAGATCAGGGAGAAGAACGTCAACGTCGGCGACGTGGTGCGCGTCGAGCGCGCGGGCGACGTGATCCCCTACGTCGCCGAAGTGGTCGAGAAACGCTCGGAGGGGTTCTTCGAGTTCCCCGAGACCTGCCCGGTCTGTGACAGCGCGATCGAGCGCGACGGCCCGATCGCCTTCTGCACCGGCGGGCTGGCCTGTCCCGCCCAACTGCGGCGGTCGGTGCAGTACTACGCGAGCGATCAGGGACTGGATATCGAGGGGCTGGGCGGCGAGCGGGTCGACGGGCTCGTCGAGGCGGGGCTGATCGGGAGCGTCGCCGACCTCTACCGGCTCGACCGGGAGGCCCTCGTCGAACTGGAGGGCTGGGGGGAGAAAAGCGCCGAGAACCTTCTCTCGGAACTCGAGGCCTCGAAATCCCCGCCGCTCGACGCCTTCCTCGCCGCGATCGGCATTCCCCACGTGGGCCGGGCGACCGCCCGAGAACTCGCCGGCGCCTTCGGCGACCTCGACTCCCTGATGGCGGCGAGCGAGGCCGACCTCGAGGGGGTCGACGAGATCGGCGAGGTCGTCGCGGGGGAGATCCGCGGCTTCTTCGACAGCGAACAGAACAGGCGCGTGATTCGCGAACTCCGCGGGGCGGGCGTCGAACCCGAATCGGTCGACCGGGAGGAGGGCGAGGCGCTCTCGGACCTCACGTTCGTCTTCACCGGCTCGCTCCCCGAGCGGACCCGAAGCGAGGCTCGAGAGGTGATCGAGCGCCACGGCGGGTCGGTCACGGGCAGCGTCTCGGGCAACACCGACTACCTCGTCGTCGGCGAGGGCTCGGGGGCGACCAAGCGCGAGGACGCCGCGGAGAACGACGTACCCGAACTCGATCCGGGGGAGTTCGAGGCGCTGCTCGACGAGCGGGGCGTGTCGACATGAGGGCGGTCCCATGAGCGCCACGCGGATCGCCGTCGCCCTCGGGGCGGGTCTGTCGGCGTTTCTGGTCGTCGGAGCGCTGACGACCGAACTGCTCGCCGGGACGATCGCGTTCTCCGCCCTCGTCGGGCTCCCGGCGGGCGCGCTCGCGGCGTTCGTCGTTTTCGCGTTGGTCTCCGCTCGGTTCGACGGGATCGGCCGGCCGGCGGGGCGGGCCGGCGCCGCCATCGCCGGGTTCGGCTACGCCGTCCTCGCGTACGCGGCGCTCGCGTACGTCGCGGCCGGGATCGCCTTCGACGTTCATCGGGCGGTCGGCCTCGCCGCGGTCGTCGCGGCGGCGATCCACGGCTGGCTGGCCGTTCGGGCGCGAAGCGGGGGCCGACCGAGCTAGAGGTCGGCGTCGCGGAAGGCGAGGTAGCCCAGTAGCGGCGGAACGGCCAGCCACGCGAGGAAGGCGACCGCGACGACCGGGTCCGAGAAGTACGCGGGGAGGGGATCGAGCGCCTGCCCGTACACCTGCCCGGCGAGTCCGCCGCCGAACAGCGAGAGGCGCGCGCCGAGCGCGTCGCTCGTCCAGAGGATCGCCGCCAGCGACTGGTAGGCGTCGACCGGGTTGAGGAGTCGAACGGCGAGCTGGACCCGCACGAGCGTCTCGAACGCCGCGCCGGTGTACTCGTTGAGCAGGTTGACCAGCCCCTCGGCGAAGCTCCCCCAGAACAGCGAGAAGATCACGTAGATGCCGACGTTCCCGAGCATGGCCTGTCGCCGGGTCCCGGCCGCCGCGCTGATCCCGACCGAGAGCGAGACGAACACCACCCCCAGGAGCGCCGACAGCAGCGCGAACGCGAGGTAGTTGCCGGCCTCGAGCGAGACGGGCGTGATCAGGAAGACGACCGCGGCGGCGAGGAAGCCGACGAGCACGGGCAGCACGATCACGGCGCTTCGCCCGACGATCTTCCCCAGGACGACGTCACGGCGCGAGTGCGGCAGCGCGAGCAGCAGCTTCAGCGTGCCCGAATCGCGCTCGCCGGCGACCGAGGCGTACGCGAGCACGATCGCGACGATCGGGATGAGGAAGGCGACGAACGACGCCAGCAGGCTGATGAAGGCGTCCGAGGAGATCTGCTCGCCGGTCTGCTCGACGACGGCCCCGCCGACGCCCTCCGCGAGGAAGTACGCGGGCACGACGAACAGGACGACGAACAGCGCCGAGAGGGCGACGATCCACCACGAGCGGATCGAGTCCTCGAAGTCCTTGCGCGCGACGACCCGCCAGCTCATGCCGCGCCCTCCGTGTAGGCCCGAAAGAGGTCCTCCAGCGAGGCCTCCTCGGTCTCGAAGTCCCGGACCTCCGCGCCCTCCTCCTCGAGGGTGCTCAGGACGGCGGTCTTCGAGCCGTTCTCGACCCCCACCCGGAGGGTCGAGCCGTCCCGTTCGACCCCCGAGACGCCGTCCATCCCGCGGAGTTCGTCGACCGCCCGCGAGGGGAGTTCCCCGACCGTGATCCGCAGCGTCGCGTCGGCCCCGGCGGCCTCCCGGAGCCCGGAGACGCTGTCCTCGGCGACGAGCCGACCCTCGCGGAGGATGCCCACCCGATCACAGACCGCCTCGACCTGCCCGAGGATGTGCGAGGAGAAAAACACCGTCGCGCCGCGATCGACCTCCTCTCGTACTATCTCTCGCATCTCGAGCGCGCCGTTGGGGTCCAGCCCCGTCGAGGGCTCGTCGAGGACGAGCAGGTCGGGGTCGCCCACGAGCGCCATCGCCAGCGCGAGGCGCTGGCGCATCCCCTTCGAGTAGTCGCCGGCCTTGCGATCCGCGGCATCGGCGATTCCCACACGCTCAAGAAGGGCGTCGGGGTCGTCGCCCGCCCCCTTGGAGTCGACGGCGAACGCGACGTGTTTCCGGCCCGTGAGCCGGTCGTAGACGTCGAACCCCTCGGGGAGGACGCCGATGCGCTCGCGGATCCGGAGGCTGTCGGCGTGGGCGTCGTAGCCGAGCACCTCGATGGACCCCCGGGAGGGGTGGACGAAGTCGAGGATCATGTTGATCGTCGTCGACTTGCCCGCGCCGTTGGGCCCGAGGAAGCCGAAGACCTCGCCCTCCCGCACCTCGAGGTCGAGGTCCTCGACCGCGACGACGTCGTCGTAGCGTTTACTCACGCCGTGCAGTTCGATCGCGGCCATGGGCGGGGCTTGCCACAGGTCGGATATAGGTCTTTAGGTCGATCAGATCGACTCGTCGGGGTCGTGGCGCTCGGCCATCCGCTCTGCCTCGCCCGCGTAGCGCTCGGCGTTCGCCTCGTCGATGGGATCGAGCCTCCCGGGGTCGACCTCGACCGCCGCTGTGGCGTCGACGCCGCTCGCGGCCGCGCGCTCGGTGACGAACTGGCCCGATCCGTCAGGAGGGGCGTAGACGAGGCGGATCAGCCCCTTGTCGTCGTACGTGCGCTCGACCAGCCAGCACCGGACGGAGTCTGCCATACCCCCGCTTCGGATCCGCCGGGTTTGTATGCGGCGCTTACTCGCCGCGCACCGGGAACGCGATCTCGACGGTCGCCTTGTACTGGGTGATCTGGCCGTCCTCGACGCTCGCGGTCCAGTCCTCGACCTCGATCCCGCTGATCCCCTCGACCGACTCGTTCGCCCGCTCGATGGCCTCCTTCGCGGCCGCCTCCCAGGACTCCTCGGAGGTGCCGAGCACCTTGATGATCTTGACTGCGGTCATGGGGACCCGATACGACCGACGCGAGCATATAGTTAACCAGATGACTGATTTCGGAGGCGTTTCGCTCAGATGAGGAATCGATAGACGCATTCGGGTGGTGGCCGTAGATCGGGCATGCTCGCGCCGTTGCAGGCGGATCTGCTCGCGCTGGGGCTCGTCTACCTGCTGGTCCCGATAGTCGTCGGCTACTGGACCTACCGCGACGCCGACGGGCGCGGCAGCGAGAAGGCGCTGAACTGGGCGCTGGCGCTGTTCCTGTTCGGCCTGCTGAACCCGCTCGCGCTCGCGGTCGGCGTCGCCCTGTATCTCTCCGTTCGCGGGGAGTTCGAGGTGTCGGCAGGTTCAAGCGATTCGGAGGACTAGTCCGGGTGAATGGACGGGGCCGAACTCAGGGAGCGCGCAGCGACGCTGCCGCACGAGCCGGGGGTCTACCAGTTCCTCGCGGACGGGACGACGCTGTACGTCGGGAAGGCCGTCGACCTGCGCGACCGGGTACGCTCGTACGCCGACCCCAGAGGCGAGCGCATCCGCCGGATGGTACGGGGTGCCGAGGCGATCGACTTCGCGGTGACGGACACCGAGACGCAGGCCCTACTTCTGGAGGCGAACCTGATCAAGCGCCACCAGCCCCGCTACAACGTCCGGCTGAAGGACGACAAGTCCTACCCGCTGGTACAGCTCACGAACCACGAGTTCCCCCGGATCGAGATCACGCGCGACCCGGATCCGGCCGCCACCGCCTTCGGCCCCTTCACGGACAAGGGGGTCGTCGAAGTGGTGGTGAAGGCGCTTCGGGAGGTCTACGGCGTGCGGGGCTGTTCGGACCACAAGTTCTCGGGCAGAGCGCGGCCCTGTCTCGATCACGACATCGGGCTGTGTACCGCGCCCTGTACCGGCGAGATCGGGCGCGAGGCGTATATCGAGGACGTCGAGTCCGTCAAGCGCTTCTTCGCGGGCGAGACCGGCGTGCTGGCCGATCCCCTCAGGCGGCGCATGGAGCGGGCCGCCCAGGAGCAGTCCTTCGAGCGCGCGGCGAGCCTTCGGGATCGGCTGGAGGCGGTCGAGGGCTTTCACGAAGGGCGGGGCGAGGCCGTCCACGACGCGAACGACGCGCGCCGCGTCGACGTCCTCGGGGTGGCGACCGAGGGCGAGCGCGCTGTCGTCGCCCGCCTCCACGCGGAGGGCGGCCAACTGGTCGACCGCGAGCGCCACCACCTCTCGATCCCCGACGCGAGCGACGGCCACGCGGGCGTTCTCGCCGCCTTCGTCGCGCAGTACTACGCCGAGCGCGAGTTGCCCGACGCCCTGTTGGTCCCCGAGGACCCCGCGGACGACGAACTCCGCGAGTGGCTCGAGGGCGAGGGCGTCGACCTCCGGGTGCCCGGCGCGGGCCGCGAGGCCACCCTCGTGGACCTGGCGATCAAGAACGCCCGCCGAAGCGACTACAGCGACGACCCCGTGAGCGCGCTGGCCGAGGCGCTCTCGATGGATCGTCCGGAACGCATCGAGGGGTTCGACGTGAGCCACGCGCAGGGCAGGTCGGTGGTCGGGAGCAACGTGCTGTTCGTCGGCGGCGAGGCCGACACGTCGGGGTACCGCCGGAAGAAACTCGACGAGCGAAACGACGACTACGCCAACATGCGCGCGCTCGTGCGCTGGCGCGCGCTGCGGGCGGTCGAGGGCCGCGACGACCGCCCCGACCCCGATCTCTTACTCGTTGACGGCGGGGAGGGACAACTCGACGCCGCACGCGAGGCGCTTCGCGAGGTCGGCTGGGACGTCCCCGCGATCGGCCTCGCGAAGGCCGAGGAACTCGTCGTAACGCCCGACGGCCCGCTCGACTGGCCCTCGGACGCCACCCATCTCCACCTCCTCCAGCGGGTGCGCGACGAGGCCCACCGCTTCGCGGTCCAGTACCACCAGACGCTCCGGGACGACGTCTCGACCGTCCTCGACGACGTGCCGGGAGTCGGCCCGAAGACGCGGACGGCGCTACTGAGGAGGTTCGGCAGCGTCGAGGGGATCAGGAAGGCCTCCCCGGCGGACCTCCGGAGCGTCGAGGGCGTGGGGGAAAAGACGGCGCGAACGATATCCGAGCGGCTCTAACGGTCGGCGGCCTCGACCATCTCGTAGCCGACGGTCCCCTCGCGCAGCGTCTCGGTGTGGGCCGCCAGTCGGTCGGCGGCGGCCAACAGGAGGACGTCCAGTCCCTTCGTCGCCGCTTCTCGCACTGCTTCAGGGGTGCCGAACCGGATCTCGGGATCGATCTCGGCTACTCGGGCCGCCGCGACCGCCTCGGCGCCCGCGACCGCCACCAGGTCGTGCCCCGTGGCGTAGTCGGCGATCACCCCGGGGTCGGCGGCCGCGCTCCCGCCGTCGACCACCGTCGGGAGCGAGACGATCGTGACCTCGCCCAACTCGTAGTCGAGAACCCCCTGGAAGTCGGTGATCCCGACGTCCCGTCCCTCGGTTGCGCTCGTGACCGCGACGGCCGTCGCACCCCCGTCCTCGCCGGGCGTCGCCCGGAGGACGCCCCCCGCCATCGACAGCGTGACCGGTTCGCCCTCCTCGATCGCGTCGGTCGCGATCGCCGTCTCGACCTCGACCTGGCCGATGACGTCCTCCGCGACGTGGGCCGTAAACGCCCGGAGTTCGTCGGTCCGGGAGATCAGCCAGTCGACGCCCTCCTTGCTCACTTCGTACCGTCCGCGCCCGCCCTTCTCGACGAACCCCTCCTCGACCAGTCCCCCCAGGTAGTCGCTGACCGCCTGGGCGGTGACGCCGATGGCGTCCGCGATCTCCTGTTGGCTGACTGCAGGCTGGCGTTCGGCGATCTGGACGAGGATCTGATAGCGCGTGGCGTCGCGCTTGCTCCGCAGGACGCTCGAAGCGCTCCCCTCGTCGGCGTCGTCCGCCATTGGCTCCCCTCCGGACGCGCCGGACAAGTAGCTTTGTGCTACGGTCGTCCGACGACGGGGTCCGGTCCAGTCGGCTTGGACTGCGCGATCGGGTGGGCGCTCGCTGCCGGGCGACCTCAGAACTCGGCGTCGGGTTCGGGGACGACGCCCTCCTCGTCGGAGAGCGCGTCGAACTCCTCGCGCAGGTCGCGGATCCGGTCGCGGATGTCGGCGGCGAGTTCGAACTCGAGGTTGCTCGCGGCCTCGTTCATCCGCTCCTCGAGGGCCTGGATCCGGGCCTGTGCGGCCTCGGCGTCCTCGGGCGCGTCGCCGGTCACACCCGAAGTGTCGGTCTTACTGCCCGGCAGGTTGGTCTCGCCGACCTCCTTCTCGATGGTCGTCGGCGTGTAGCCGTGTTCCTCGTTGTACTCGCGCTGGATCGCCCGGCGCCGTTGGGTCTCGTCGATGGCCTCGGCCATCGCGTCGGTCGTCTCGTCGGCGTAGAGGACGACCTCGCCCTCGGCGTTTCTCGCGGCCCGCCCCATCGTCTGGATCAGGGTGGTCCGCGAGCGGAGGAACCCCTGCTGGTCGGCGTCGAGGATCGCTACCAAGGAGACCTCGGGGATGTCCAATCCCTCCCGGAGGAGGTTAATACCTACAAGAACGTCGAACTCGCCGAGTCGAAGGCCGCGGATGAGTTCGTGGCGCTCCAAGGTGTCGGTCTCGTCGTGCATGTACTCCACCGCGACGCCCGCGTTCTCGAGGTACTCGGTGAGGTCCTCGGCCATCCGCTTGGTGAGCGTCGTGACGAGCACGCGCTCGTCGCGCTCTGTTCTCCCCCGGATCCGGGCCATCAGGTCGTCGATCTGCTCGTCGGCCGACTGGACCGAGACCGCGGGGTCGACGAGGTGCGTGGGTCTGACGATCTGTTCGACGACCTGGTCGCTCACCTCGCGTTCGTACTCGCCGGGCGTGGCCGAGACGTACAGGCGCTTTCCGACCCGTTCCTCGAACTCCTCGAACGTCAGCGGGCGGTTGTCGTACGCGGTGGGGAGTCGAAAGCCGTTCTCGACCAGCGAGTCCTTGCGCGACTTGTCGCCGGCGTACTGGCCCTTTATTTGAGGAAGGGTCTGGTGGGACTCGTCGATGACGGTCAAAAAGTCCTCGGGGAAGTAGTCCAGCAGGGTGTAGGGGGCGTCGCCGGGGTCGCGATCCGAGAGGTAGACGGAGTAGTTCTCGATGCCCGAGCAGTAGCCCGTCTCGCGCATCATCTCGATGTCGAAGGTGGTGCGCTCCTCGATGCGCTGGGCCGCGAGCATGTCGCCGTTTCGCTCGAAGTAGCGGATCCGCTTCTCCAGATCGTCCTCGATCTCCGAGATGGCCTCTTCCATGCGCTGTTCGGGGATCGAGTAGTGTTCGGCGGGGTGAACGAGGACGGCGGGTTCCTCGCTCTTGAGTTCGCCTTCGAGGGGATCCAGTTTGCTCAACCTATCTATCTCGTCGCCCCAGAACTCCACGCGGACGGCGTAGCGGCCGTACATCGGGAAGACCTCGACGGTGTCGCCGCGAACGCGGAAGGTCCCCTGCGTGAAGTCCACGTCGTTTCGCTCGTAGTTCAGGTCGACCAGACCCTTCAACAACTCGTCGCGGTCGATCCGCTCGCCCTCCTCGAGCCGGAGGCTCATGTCGACGTAGTTGCGCGGATCGCCAAGGCCGTAGATGGCCGATACGGAGGCGACGACGATCACGTCGTCGCGGGTCAGAAGCGACCGGGTGGCGCTGTGTCTCAACCGATCTATCTCGTCGTTGATCGAGGCGTCCTTGTCGATGTAGGTATCGGAGGCCTCGACGTAGGCCTCGGGCTGGTAGTAGTCGTAGTACGAGACGAAGTACTCGACGGCGTTATCCGGGAAGAGATTTCTGAACTCCTCGTACAGTTGGGCGGCGAGCGTCTTGTTGTGGGCGATAACTAAAGTGGGGGTCTGGATCCCTTCGACGGTCCAGCTCACCGTGTTGGTCTTTCCCGAGCCCGTCACACCCAGGAGAGTCTGGCGGTCCATTCCCGACTCGTAGCCCGAGACCAGTTGTTCGATCGCCTCGGGCTGGTCGCCCGCTGGCTCGAAGGGGGCCTCGACGCGGAAGGGCTTCTCGGCCTCCGGCCTGTCGGGCTGGAGCGGGCCCGAACTGGTGTTGCTCATTGAGTGTGCAAGGGTCCGGAGCCACTTGATCCGCTCGCCTGCAGGGTGAAAGTGAACCGTCCCTCTGAACTCGATTACGACCGGCACCGGTCGCCTCAGGGGTAAAACACCTCAACTACGGGACTCACGACGGGGTTAAGCTATGCTATGATGTAACACAGTATATGGGAACGAGATGCACGCTCTGCCGACATCGCTTCCCGGACTACACATTTCAGGAGTGGTGTGAGTGCGGGTGGTGTATGGACGAGAACTGCAAGCGCAATCACGAGCCGTTCTGCCCGGCCCACGGCGAGGACCGCTGGATCGGCACAGTCGAGTTCTGAATCGGTTCAGTGGATCGGTTTCCGGATTCGCCTGCAAGCCGAATCCTCAACGGGGCCACGCGAATAGGCGTGTCCCTGAATGGCATTCGCGCTCGGTACCGGAGTCCTCCTCGCCCTCGCCGTCCTCTCGTTTCTCGGCGGGATCATCGTCTCGACGATCGGTCCCGGCGGGATCCTCATCGTCACCGGCCTGTACCTCCTGACGCCGCTTTCGAGCGCTGAGATTGCGGGCACCTCCAGCTCGACGTTCGTCGTCGGCGCGATGCTCGGTAGCGCCGTCTACGCGCGCTCGGGCGAGATCGACTGGCGGGTCGCGGGCGTCGTGGGCGCCGCGGCCGCCGTCGGCACGTGGCTGGGGGTGCAGGCCAACGCGTACCTCTCGCGGAGGCTCTACGGACTGATTCTGGCCGCGATGCTCGCTGCGGTCGGACTCAACGTCCTCTATCGGGAGTACCGCGACCTCGAACCCCGTATCGAGATCGGGCGCGAGGGCCGGGATCTCCTCGCGTTCGTCGCGATCGGCCTCGTGATCGGCGTTTTTGGAGGACTCCTGGGAATCGGCGGGGCGGCGCTGTCGGCGCCGGCGCTCGTGCTCGTCGGCGTCCCGATGCTCGCGACCATCGCGGTCACGCAGGTCGTCGTCCTCTGTACCGCGCTGTTCACGACCGCGAACTACCTGCTGCTGGACGCGGTCGTCGCGCCGCTGGTCTTCCTGATCACGGCCGCCTATCTGGGGGGCGTCACGCTGGGGTGGTGGCTCGCCCATCGGATCGCGGCCGACCGGCTGAAACTCGCGCTCGGGGTCGTCCTGCTGGGCCTCGCCGCGTCGCTCGTGATCTGATAGGGTTCGTTCGTACTTCTCTCCCGGCAGAGATGCTCCGTCGTCCGTTTCGCCCTGCAGAAACCCGTCTCCGCTGAGGCCGGCTGAAAACGGTTACGAACGACCCTATGAGCGGGACCGAACGAGTCGTAATGACTATGCGACTGACAGCCGCACGACCCCTCGATGAAGGTCACCGACGCGCTCGACGGCGCCCTCTCGACGCTGGTCGAAAAGCCCGCGGCGGTCCTCCCGGCGTACTTCGTCGGCTACGGCGCGGGCACCGTCGCGCGGACGATCCCCCTGCTCGGACTCTTTCTCGCCTACCTCCTCCTGCTCGTCCAGGGGCGACTCGCCCCCCTCGAGGAGGCGCTCGTGGCGACCGACCTCGACGCCCTCGGTGAACCGGGTCCCCAACCGGTCGATCCCGATGCCCTCCCGACCGAACAGTTGGACGAGGCGCTCGCGGGCCTCGTCTCGCCGGGCGTCGTGGCGATCCTGGGCGTCTCGATCCTCTTGGGGCTCGTCGTCTGGCTCCTCGTCGGCGCCGCGTTCCACGCGGGGCAGATCCACACCGTCTACGCCGCCCTCCGGGATCGCCCGCCGGTCGAGGCGGGCGTTTCGGGCGCGATCGGGGATGCGAAGCCGTTCGTCGGCCTCGCGCTGCTGGAGTACGGCCTCTACCTCCTCGTGAGTCTGGTCTACGGCCTCGTGGTGTTCGTCGCGAGCGCGGTCTACGCCGCCGATCCGGGGGTCGGTCTCGTGGTCGCGGTCGGGGCGGCGCTGCTGGCCCCGGTATGGCTGCTCTCGCTTCTCGCCATCGCCGCCGCCTTCGTCTTCGCGCCGCAGGCGGTCGTCGTCGACCGCGTGGGCGCCCTCGACGGGTTCAAACGGAGCGTGGGGTTCGTCCGGCGGCGACCCGCCGCGTTCGTCGTCTACCTCGTCGTCGCGCTCGGCCTCTCGACCGCGGTCGGCGGAGCGGCGGCGCTGCTGGCCGTCCTCGGCGTCTCGCAGGTCGCCGGCCTCCTCACGCTGCTGTTCGTCACGCCGTTTCTCCACCTCCTGAAGACGGGGATCTACGCCGAGGACGGGCGAATCGAGACCCGTCCGTTGCTCTCGGGCGAGGGTCGGGGGGTGCGGACACGTCTCGGGGACGGGTGGGCGGCGGGTACGGGAGCGCTTCGCTCCTTCACGTTCTCGAAGGCGGGACTCGCGCTGACGGGGGCGAGCCTCCTAGTGTTCGGTCTGGGCACCCTCGGGGGGTATCTCGCGGTCGGCGAGTTCGCCGTCGAGATGGGCGATATCGAGGACCCGACGGCGGTCTTCGGCGTGTTCCCGGTCGGCACCTTCGCCATGATCGCCGCGAACAACTGGCTGGTTGCGGTCGGCCAGACGTTCGCCGGCCTCGTGCTCGGCGCCCCGACGGTCGTGAACCTGCTGTTCAACGGCGCGATCGTCGGAATCGTCGCCGGGATCAGCGCCGACCTGCGCGTCGTCGCGGCGCTCGTCGTCCCGCACGCGCTGCTCGAGGTCCCCGCACTCGCGGTCTCGGGCGCGCTCGGCCTCCACCTCGGACGCGCGGGCTGGCGGCGTTTCCGGGGGACGCTCGACGACGCGACGCTCGCGGCGGAGATCCGCTCGGCGTTCTGGGTCCTCGTGGGACTGGCCGCGGTCTTCGTGGTCGCCGCGTTCGTCGAGGCCTTCCTCACCCCCCGGATCGCCGGCTGGCTCCTGTGATTCCAGCCGAAACGGAGGGGTTGTGAACGCCTCACACCCTGATTATCGTGTGAGGTATTCGTCTGGAAAAATCGGTTCGCTGACGGCCAGGGTCCGGTCGTCGCGGTTGTAATCCGTCTTTGCGGCCGATATTCGGGAAAATCGGAGGGTGGAATTCTCGGATAAACGAGGGTGCGTTTCGGGTGGAGCTACGGGACGACGCCGACCGTCAGCAGGGTCCCGTAGGTCCGGTAGCGCTCGACCATTTCGTCCCTGGCCTCCCAGCCGTCGGTCGGGAACTCGCACTCGTCCGGGATCTCGATCTCGCGGTCGGGGATGGCGTCCTGCTCGGCGACGTGAAAGCCCGCCTCCCGGAACGCCTCGCGGTACTCCGCGCGCGACCAGCGGGTCATCTCGACGGCGATGTCCTCCTGCCAGTCGTGGGAGTGGACGTTCTCCTCGTAGTAGTTCACGGCACAGAAGAACGTGCCGCCGGGCCGGAGGATCCGGGCGAGTTCCGAGAGGGTCTGGATGGGATCGCTCGCGTAGTAGAACGCCTCCATCGAGAAGGCGTGGTCCACCGAGTCGGCCGCGAGCGGGAGGGAGTCGAAGTCGCCGATCAGGAAGGAGATAGAGGAATCGTCGGTGTACGAGCGGGCGTTTCGCGCCATCTCGGGCGAGCCGTCGAGCCCGTAGCCCCGGCCCGCGCCCGTGGCCTCGCGAAGCGCCCGGAGCGCGTAGCCGCTGCCGGTCCCGAGGTCGAAGACCGTCTCGCCCTCCTCGACGGGCATGCGCACCAGCGCGTGTTTCGCGGTGTGCCAGTGGCGCTCCTCCATGCCCCGGTCCCGCCCCTCGGCGGCCCACTCGTCGAACTCCTCGCGGACGCTCATACGGGGTGGTCGACCGGCGGCGACAAAACCGGTTCGGAACGCGAAAACGCGAACGGGAAGCGGCGCGAATCAGACGACGAGCGTTGCCAGTCCGAGGAAGACGAAGAAGCCGAGGACGTCCGTCGCGGTCGTGATGAAGATGGTGGCCGAGGTGGCCGGGTCCAGATCGAGGCGGTCCAGCCCGAGCGGGATGACGGCCCCGAAGAAGCCGGCGATGATCAGGTTCAGCACCATCGAGACGCCGATCACCAGCCCCAGAAGCGGGCTCTGGTTGAACACCGAGGCGATGACCGCCACGAGGACGCCCGTGATGAGGCCGTTGGCACCGCCGGCGATCACCTCGTTGAGAACGACGCGCCCGCCGGTCGGCAGCGAGACCTGTTCGAGCGCGATACCGCGGACCGTCACCGCCATCGACTGGGTGCCCGCGTTCCCGCCCATCCCGGCGACGACGGGCATGTACACCGCGAGCAGCGTGAACGCCGCGATGACGTCCTCGAACAGGCCGACGACCGCGGCGGCCAGGAACGCCGTCCCGAGGTTCAGGATGAGCCACTTGTAGCGGCTGCGGATCTTCGCGAGCGGCCCGTCGAGGACGCTCTCCTCCTCGGCGACGCCGGTGAACTCATACAAGGTCTCGCCGGCTTCCTCCTCGATGGCCCGGAGGATGTCGTCGGCGTAGATGACTCCCAGTACGTCGTCGTCCTCGTCGAGGACGGCGACCTTGCTTCCGGGGTTCGAGCGGAACACGTCGAGGACGTCCTCGTCGGGCCTGTCGTACCTGATGGTGGGGATGGGACGGAGGTACTCGGTCACGTACGCCGAGTCGTGGTCGATCAGCGCCAGCGTGTGCCCCGGGAGTTCGCCCAGGAGCCCGTCGTCGCCGACGACGAACACCGTCGGGAAGCGCCCGGTCCGGTCCTCGTAGCGCCGGACGCGCCGGGCGACCGCCTCGAAACCGCTGTCGTGGCCGACGACGACGTAGTCGAGGTGCATCATCCCGGCGGCGCTCTCGGGGCTGAACTCGAGGAGGAACTCGACCTTCTCGCGGCGGTTCTCGTCGAGGCGCCGGAGGACCGCCCCCCGGGTCTCCTCGTCGACCAGTCCGAGGACGTCCGTCGCCTCGTCGGGGTCGAGCCTGCGGACGAACCGCTGGAGCTGGTCGCGGCTCATGTCGTCGACGACCGACTGTTGGACCGTCTCGGGGAGCGTGAAGAACAGCCGGCGCTGCTGGGCGCCCGGGAGGTCCAGGAACCGCGCCGCGGGCGTCGCGGACGTGGCGATCGACTGCTGGACGTCCGGCGGGGAGAGGGACATACGCCGAGGCGGTCTCGCACCCACTAAAACGGTGCTGTTCGGAGCGGAAGCGTCGATCAGATCACGACGCTCGCCACGGCGAAGAGGATCAACACGCCGACGATGTCACAGACGTTGGTGACGATCGGGATGGTGGTGTCGTCGGGGTTGTAGCCCAGCCGGAACGACCCCCACACCGAGAGCACGCTGAGGACGACCACGAGGACCGCGAGCGCCATCCCGCTGACCATCGAGATCGTGAGGACTTCGAGGAATCCCAGACTGCCGTCGAGCACCCGCCCGATCGCCCACGCGGCGATCCCGACCGCGAGGAAGACGGTGGCCGCGAGTCCGAGGATCGCGAGCGTGTTCGCACGGACGTCGGGGTTCGAGGGGTCGAGTTCGAACGTTCCGAGGTGGAGCTGGGTCGACAGGCGCGCGCACATGATCGAGGCGAGGTTGCCCGCGGTGCCGATCTGGACGGGGACGAGGACGAGAAGCGACGGATACGCGAGCAGCGTCTCCTCGAAGGTCTGGAGGACCGACCCCGAGACCATCTGGAGGACCGACAGCGCCGCGAGCAGCGGGAGCATCGTCGTCACGATCGTCCGGGCCGACCACTCCTCGAGAGGGTCGTCGTCCTCCCCGAGCAGGTCCTCGTAGAACCCGTCGAGCCGGTCGCTCATCCCCGAGAGGTCGTCGCCGGTGAGGCTCACACGAACCACCCGACGACCACCACGCCGACCAGCAGGAAGAACACGCCGAAGACGTCGCCCAGCGTCGTCACGAGCGGGCCGACGACGTTGTCGGGGTCGTACCCCCGCCGGTAGCCGACGAGGACGACGCTCACGAGCACCGAGAGCATGAGCAGCGCGCTCAAAAAGCCCGCGACGAGCATGATCCCGAGCAGTTGCAGGAGGCTGCCCCCGCCTCCCGAGAACGCGAGGACGAGGAAGGCCACGCAGGCGATGAACGCCGAGACGGCCATCCCGTTGACGAACGAGGCGACGACCGCGTTCGCGAGGCGTTCGTCGTACTCGAAGCGGGGTTCGATCACGCCCTGGTGGAGGCCGCTCGAGAGGCGCGCGCCCAGCGAGCCGTAGACGCCGCCGCGTGTCGCCAGAAACGCCGGGAGCAACAGGAGCAGCCCGGGAACGCTCTCGATCCCCGCGCGCATCGTCTCGCTCCCGAGGATCGTTCCCGCGAACAGCCCGGCGACGAGGCTGACCAGAACGACCGGAAGCGCGCCGCGATAGACCTCCAGTGCCGTGTCGTGGGACATCGTGTTCGTTCGGTACGACTCGTCGCCGGTAGAAAAGGCGTACGACGGAGAGGGTGAGCGTACTCGACGCGTCGAACGCGCCGAGGGCCTTGCGATCCACGTACGCTTAAGTCGGTTCGTCGGCACCCATCGGTATGGACTACGCGCTGGCGATCGACGGGGCACCCGAGACGGTACCGGGCGGAACCGGCGTCCTCCTGTTGCACCCGAGCACCGGCGAGACCGACCGGATCGACACCGACTTCCTCGCGACCGACACCGACCACTTCCTCGTCATCTCGACCCGGACGACTGCCCGCGAGGTCACCCAGAAACTCGACTACTACGACGTCGACGAGTCGCGTGCGGTGATCCTCGACACCCTCTCGGTCGAGCGGGGCTACTCCCGGCGAAGCGGCGAGAACGTCCACTACGTCTCCGCACCTCACGACTTGGCGGGGATCGTCTCTCAGGCGCGGAACTTCCTCGAATCACACGACGGAAAGCTCCGCATCACAGTCGACTCGGTCACCGAACTCGCCTACTACGCCGACGAGAACGCGGTCTACGAGGCGATGGGCGAACTCATCGACCTGCTCGCGGAGTACGACGCCGTCGGCCTCTTTCACCTCTCGAAGGAGGTCCACGACGAGGAGACCACCCGGAAGTACGTCGACCTGTTCGACGGGACGATCGACCTCGAGGTCGACGGCAGCATCCGCTGTGAGTTCTGACCGCTCGACTCGCTCGTACTGTCGGCTGTAACTCGTTACGTGGGACTCTGCTGCTCCGACCGCTCCCGGCGGCGTCTCGGCCACTCGTTCCCGGCGGGTACGTACAGCCAGTCTCAGACCTCCTCGTCCCGGATCGCCTCGAACGTCTTCTCGGCCCACCGCACCGCGAACGCCGGGCCGTGGTCGCGGTAGGCCCTCGTGTCGAGCGCGTCGAACGGGGCGGGGAGGTCGAGTCCGTGTTTGATCGCGCCACAGGCGAGTTCGGTCGCCTCGGCGAAGTCGAGTTCGTTCGTCGCGACGAGCGTCGGTAGCTCCCCGACCCGACCTTCGAGGCGCTCCCCGGCGTCGACCCACGCGTCGTACAGGGCGGGTTCCCCCTCGCCCCATCCCGCGAAGACCTCGCGGGTGTGGAGCCCGCGCCACCCCGCGTAGAGGGCCGTGGCGACCTGGTAGGTGGCGTTCGGACCGAGCGAGGTCGCCCGCGCGAGGGCGGGATACTCCTCGCCGAAGAAGTCCAGGAAGCCCTCAGGGAGGTCGAGACCGATCTCGACGAGCGCCTCCGCGATCAGGAACTCGACGAACCCCTCGGGGACGCCCTCGACCCGTGCTTTGACGAGACAGAGCGGCGGCGCCGTCTGGGCCGTCCACGCGACGCTCCCGGCCCCGGGTAGCCCGACGACGAGGTCCGATCCGGCGTACCGCCGGAGGATCGCGGGGGCGTCCTCTGGGACCCACTCGTCGGGGTGGCTCGTCGGCGTGACGTCCTCGACCAGAAGCGCCAGTTCGTCGAGCGCCTCCGGAGGGAGGGTCTCGAAGTCGCCCTCGCAGTCGAGGACGAGCGTCCCCGGGGCGCGTTCCTCGCGCACGCGCGAAAGCGGGGGCGAGAGCGCACGCTCCTCGAACATCAGACGAGGAGCGTGTAGTACGCGACCAGCACGAACGATACCGCCGCCGAGACGGCGACCGTTCCCACGACGATCTTCGTAGCTTGGCTCATACCGAGTGGGTCGTCACCCTCGCGTATAAAGGGTGAGCATCCGATTCTCCCGAACTCCGAGGCGAGTACACCCCTCCTTCGAGTGGAACGAACCCCCGGTTTCGACGTTCGTCAGTGATTCTAGACGTGTTGCAGGCGAAACGAAGGGGTCGTCGCTCGATCGGGACTCGGCGTGCTGATAGGGATCATCGTAGAAGTTCATGGATTTTCTCACTCGGAACCATGGGACTGGGTCGGACGATTGGCCACAGGAGTTTTCGATTGGCTACGATGATCCCTATCAGTTCTCGGGGCCGCGCCGGAACGACTCGGGCACCTCGATGACGTACCGGCCGTTCTCCTGGAGGGCGATAATGAACTCCTCGCGCTTGTAGAGCTCCATCAGGTTGAGTTCGTACTGGCCGTGATCCACGATCCGGATACTCTCGAACTGGTCGTTCAACTCCTCGCGCAGTTGGGCGAGGTCGGTCGGTTCGTCGGGGGCGGGTTCGGATGCGGGTTCGCTCGCCGCCTCCGACAGTTCGTCGGCGTCGACCATCGAGGAGCGGGCGTCGGCCTGCGCGCTGTCCTCGCGGTCGGCCCCGACGGTCGGTTCGTCGGGTTCGTGGAGCTCTTCGGGTTCGGCCGCCGGCTCGGCCGGCTCGGGCGGCGACCGGGCCGGGGAGCGGTCGGCGCCCTCGGGGAGGAACTGGAACTTGTTGCCGCCACACTCCGGACAGCCCGAGAGCATCTCCTTCGAGCCGTCCGCGAAGGTGTGGCCGCACTCGGTACACTGGTGGGGCACGGTTATCGTCGGGAGACGAGCGCGCTGATGAGCGTCTCGTCCTTGTGGAGGGTCTCGATCTGGTTGGCCGGTCCGATGACGGTGAGCTTCTTGGTCGAGCCCTTGCCCATCAGCCGACCCAGGAAGCCGCCGTTGCTGGTCTGGGACTGGGGGTAGGTCTCGATCTCGATGCCGTTGAACCCGTCGGGGTTGATCTCGCTCATCGTGACCTCGATCAGTTTCGACTCCTCCTCGGGCGAGAGGCCCTCCTCGAGGATGACGATGTTGCCCTCGTGGACGCCGTCGAGGATCATCCGGATCTTCTCCATGCTCGTGAGCGCGTCCATGCGCTCGCCGCTGATGAGGTCGATCTGCACCCCGTTGCCGTCCGAACCGGTTATCTCTGGCATCGAATCACCCGAAGTACTCCGCGATCTTGTCGTACACTTCGTCCATGTTCTGTCCTTCGAGCGCCGATAGCTCGACCGTCTCGTGCTGCGGGAAGGCGTTCTCGATGCGTTTGACGTTCGCCTCGTCCAAGTCGATCTTGTTCGCGAAGATGAGGACCGGGAGGTTCTGGCTCTCGATGATCCCCACCAGCATCGTGTTGACCTGCGTGAAGGGATCGTCCGTCGAATCGAGCACGTAGATGACGCCGTCGACGTCCTCGCGGAGCCAGTGCATCGCCTCGGCGACGCCTTCGGTGGCCTCCCGGGATCGACGGACCGCGTCCTCCTCCTCCATGTCGTACTCGAGGAACTCGTTGTAATCCACCTTCGTGGTGACGCCGGGCGTGTCGACGATGTCGATCGAGACGCTCCGCCCGTTGCGCTTGATCTCGACGTTCTCCTTCCGGCGGGCACGGCGGGTCTCGTGTGGTACGTGACTCTCCGGGCCGATCGCGTCACCGGTCCAGTCACGGGCGATCCTGTTGGCGAGCGTCGTCTTGCCGGCGTTCGGAGGGCCGTAGATACCGATCCGCTTCTGGGTATCGGTGGCGAAGAGCCGATCTGCCGCGCGTGAGATACTATCTTTGATATCTGTGAACAGTCCCATCCTGTCCTCCCGCGCCAGACGGCGCGTCCATGCGCGTAGACCAATGGTCAGGGGTACTTAAGCCTGCGTCAGACATCCGTACGATATCTTATGCTAGATGGATTTCGACGCCGCCCGCCGGCGACGAGATAACACCACGAGAACGAGGTGAATCGAAATCGACGGGGATAGGAGGCGCGGGATACGGCGAGTCGCCTCGGGAGGCCCCGGTTCCGATCCGGATTGGGTCGCTCGGGACCGTCGCCGTGACCCCCACCCCTTCGTTTCGACTGGAGACCGTCGAACCGCCGGGAGGGTTCCGCCGCCAGAGCGGACTCCATCAAGATTCCACTATAGAAAGGTCTCTAGACAATAACAAAGCCCCTCTCAATAATTGCTGCTACTGCAGTGCGGGTATGGTTGTCTCTACTATGACTTAGTCGTTCCCCTTCTAGAGTCGTCCTTCGGGGGGGTGTCCCGGCGAGCCGTTCCACCTGAAACGAAGGGGTGGGGGGGTTGGAGAAAACATCGTAATAACTATGTATTCTTTCCCGGCGGGGAGGGGACGCGGAAAGACAGTTTTAAGACCCTCCCTTACCTTGGGTTCGCCTGCATCGACGGACGGCCGACGAGTAGCCGTATTTCGAGAGAACCGACGTTTCGGACCCTCTCTGTAACGATTCCACGATACGCGTCCCGGGTTCCACCTGAAACGAAGGGGTTCGCCGATCGTGCTCGCCCATCCATGACAGGGAACGACTCCCCACCCCAGGACCGCTCTCCGGCCGAGACCGGGGACCGTTCGTTCGCGGTCGACGTCGAGGAGGTCCTCGACGACGCCGACGGGGAGGGCTCACAGGGACTGTTCGACGACCTCCTCTCGGGGGAACCGATCTTCGAGAACAAGGAGGTGCTCCGTCCCTCCTACACGCCGGACGAACTCCCCCACCGATCGGACCAGATCAACAAGATGGCGACGATCCTCGTCGCCGCGCTGCGGGGCGAGACGCCCTCGAACATCCTCATCTACGGGAAGACGGGAACCGGAAAGACCGCGAGCGCGAAGTTCGTCAGCCAGGAGCTAGAACAGACCTCCAAGAAGTACGACGTCCCCTGCGAGGTCGAGTACATCAACTGCGAGGTGACCGACACCCAGTACCGGGTGCTCGCCCAGCTCGCGAACAAGTTCATCGAGCAGAACGAGACGTACGTCGAGTGCCGCCTCTCGGATCTGGCGGACCTCCGCGAGGCGATCGAGGAGGGGGCGACCGCACTCGAAGCGACCCCCTTCGAGAGCATCGACGGGATCGCCTCGCGGATCGACGAACTCGAGGACGAACTCGACGGGATGGAGCCGGTGCCGATGACGGGGTGGCCGACCGACCGGGTGTACAAGGAGTTCTTCAACGCGGTCGACTACCGCGAGCGCGTGGTCGTGATCATGCTCGACGAGATCGACAAGCTTGTCGAGAAGAGCGGCGACGACACCCTCTACAACCTCTCGCGGATGAACTCCGAGCTCGACAACTCGCGGGTGTCGATCATGGGCATCTCGAACGACCTGAAGTTCACCGACTTCCTCGACCCACGAGTGAAGTCGAGCCTCGGCGAGGAGGAGATCGTCTTCCCGCCCTACGACGCGAACCAGTTGCGCGACATCCTCCAGCACCGCGCGGACATCGCCTTCGAGGAGCGCGCGTTGACCGACGACGTGATTCCCCTCTGCGCTGCGTTCGCCGCCCAGGAACACGGCGACGCCCGCCGGGCGCTCGACCTCCTCAGGACGGCGGGCGAACTCGCCGAACGCAGCCAGGCCGAGCGCGTCGACGAGAGCCACGTCCGAAAGGCCCAGGACAAGATCGAACTCGACCGGGTGGTCGAGGTCGTCCGCACGCTCCCCACGCAGTCGAAGCTCGTCCTGTTCTCGATCATCCTGCTCGAGAAGAACGGCGTCCACAACATCAACACCGGCGAGGTCTACAACATCTACAAGCGCCTCTGCGAGGAGATCGACGCCGACGTGCTGACCCAGCGGCGGGTGACCGACCTGATCAGCGAACTCGACATGCTGGGCATCGTCAACGCGATCGTCGTCTCGAAGGGGCGCTACGGCAGGACGAAGGAGATCAGCCTCTCCGTCCCGACGGAGGAGACCGAGGCCGTTCTCCTGGCCGATTCGCGCCTCTCGGAGATCGAGGAGATCCAGCCGTTCGTGCAGGCGCGCTTCGACAACTGACGAGCGCGATCACGCGAGCGGGCGTCCGTACCGTCGTCGTCAGGGCCGAGAGCCGTTCGACCCACCAGGCTTCGACGACCGCGTCGGCAGCGAACGCGCTTTCTGTACTGCCCTTGCGGAACAGTAACGTGGTTGGGCGGCGTACGTTCACGGTCGAGGAACCATGGAGCCGATCGTATCGACGGCCGAAACGACCGCGCCCGATCGCCGGGGACGCGTGCCACCGCTCGAGCCCGTTCGGGATGGGACGGCAGACCGCACTCGGGGCGACCCGGGACACCTCTCGTCCGAGGGGACGACGGCGCTCACCCGCGAAGGGGGGCGGGGGTGACGAGATGTCCGACCTGCTGGTGTACGTCGATCGGTCGACGGTGCGCGAGGGGAAGCTGGACGAACTCGAGGCGGGAATGAGCGACCTGGTTGAGTTCGTCGAGGCCAACGAGCCGGAGATCCTGGCGTACGACGTCTACTTCAGCGAGGACGGCGGTCGGATGACCGTCGTCCACATGCACTCCGACCCGGCGACCCTGGCGCACCACATGGAGGTCGCGGGGCCCGAGTTCCCCACGGTCGGGCCGTTCATCGATCTCGAGTCGATCGACGTCTACGGGACTCCGAGCGAGGACGTCGTCGAACGGCTGCGAGAGAAGGCCTCGACTCTCGGACGCGGACGCGTGACCGTCCACGATCTCCACGACGGCTTCGATCGAATCTCGGGCGGCTGAATCCGAATCGACCGAACCGCGCCGGTCGGTGAGCGTGGCGGGGTATCGCAGACATCCCGATCGGGCCGTCCGGGCGCGGCCGCCGTCAGACTGCCATCGGCGCGTCGACGGTCGTCGTCCCGTCGTCCCACGGGATCGGACCACCCGCGGGAGCGAGCGTCACCTGCGGCGTCCCCCCGGCGGCGAGTTCCGCGAGTTGAAGCCGGACCCACCCCAGCCACGGCACGCGGATCTCTGCGGTGCCGATCACCCACTCCTCCTGGACGGGGCCGCTCAGCCCGCGGGCCTGATCGTAGCGCTGGTTCGTCACCTGGTTGTCGCCCTTGGTGATGAAGCCGTCGTTGGGGGCCGGGCAGTTCCGCAGTTCCGCACAGCTGTCGGCGTTGCCGACGTGGTCGGGGTCCGCCCGGTCGTACCAGTTCTCCCCCTCCTCGACCCAGAAGTGCGCCCGGTGGATGATCGGGACCTGCCGGTCGTTGCCGTTGGGTTCGAAGACGATCACGTCGCCGTAGTCGCCGAACTTCTGGTAGCCCGTCTCCCGACCCGCCTCGTAGGTCACGACGCCGGTGTCGCCGTGGGCGGCGTCCTCCACGAACCGGTCGTTGTCGGTGATGAACACGAGGTCGTTCGGCTGCATGTTCGGCTCCATGCTGCCGCTCTCGATGGCGACCATCGGCGGCCAGACGCCCGAAAGCGAGAACAGGAGCAGCCCCACCAGGAGGACCGCGCCGACGCTGACGAGGAACTCGCGGACGACCATCGCGCCGCCGCGGTCGACCGTCCAGAACCAGCGGAGCCATCCCTGGACCGTCCGGGGACGTTCGTCGGCTCCGCCCGCTCGCACCGACTCGTCGTCCGCGGGCGACCGGCCGTCGCCGGGTGAACTCATTACCCTTCCTACCGGGGGTCCGGGTTTCAACCTTCTGGGTTTTCGGCACGCTTTTGACGTCGCTCCGAGTAGGCAGGGGTCGTGCCGGGAGAGACGGACAGACGGATCATCACCGACCTCGCCGCCCGCGGCTACAACGCCGACCGCGAGGCCGTGACCCTGCTCGCGGGTGCGTCCGACCCCGCCGCCGCGATCGAACGGGCGGTCGAGGCCGCGCCCGACGACGCCTTCAAGATCACCGGCGAACACGTCCGCGAGTTGCTCTCCGGCGAGGACCGCGACCCCCCGCGCGGCCCGGATCGATCCCCCCCGTCCGAGAACCCGGACCCCTCCGTTTCTCCTGCAGAACCCGGGGCGGATACGGCGGATACCGGGGATATCGCTCCAGTCGAAACGGGGGATCATCCTCCCGAGACGGGGGGACGGGTCCCGGCCGACCCCGAGAGACGGATCGTCGAGATCGTCGGCGACATCACCGGGCGGAGCACCGGGACCGGCGAGTACGCCGACTTCGTGACCGTCTTTCGGGACCGCTACGAGCGCCTCGCCGGCAAACTCCGAGGGAGGGTCAACCACCGCCCCGCCGAGGCGATCCAGCGGATGCCCGGCGGTGGCGACGCCGAGATGATCGGGATGGTCAACGACATCCGCTCGACCGCGGGCGGCCACTGGCTGATCGAACTCGAGGACACCACCGGCGTGTTCCCGTGTCTGGTGATGAAGGACCGCGAGATCGCGGATCTGGTGGGGGAGATCGTCTACGACGAGGTCATCGCCGTCAGGGGAACGCTCGCCGACGACGCGGGGATCCTCTTCACCGACGAGATATTCTTCCCCGACGTCCCCCACACCCACGAACCGAGGACCGCCGATCGCCACGTCCAGGCCGCGCTGATCTCCGACATCCACGTCGGCAGCCAGGAGTTCGCCGCCGACGCGTGGAGCCGCTTCGCCGACTGGCTCCACACGGCGGAGGCCCAGTCCGTCGAGTACCTGCTGATCGCGGGCGACATGGTCGAGGGCGTCGGCGTCTACCCGAACCAGGACGAGGAGCTCTCGATCGTCGACATCTACGAGCAGTACGAGGCGTTCGCGGAGTACCTAAAGGAGGTCCCCGGCGACCTCGAGATCGTCATGATCCCGGGCAACCACGACGCCGTCAGGCTCGCCGAACCCCAGCCCGCCTTCGACGAGGAACTGCGGGGGATCATGAGCGCCCACGACGCCCGGATCACCGGCAACCCCTCGACGGTGACGATCGAGGGCGTCTCGGTGCTGATGTACCACGGGATGAGCCTCGACGAGGTGATCGCGGACCTCCCCGAGGGGAAGGCGAGCTACGACAACCCCGAAAGAGCGATGTACCACCTCCTGAAGAAGCGCCACGTCGCGCCCAAGTACGGGGGCAAGATGCGCATCGCCCCCGAGGAGCGCGACTACCTTGTGATCGACGACGTACCCGAGATCTTCCACACCGGCCACGTCCACAAGCTCGGCTTCGGGACGTATCACAACGTGACCGCGATCAACAGCGGCTGCTGGCAGGCCCAAACCGCGTTCCAGAAGAGCGTCAACATCGACCCCGACGTGGGCTACGCGCCGATCGTCGACCTCGATACGCTGGACGTCACGGCCCGGAAGTTCACCTGAGTGCCGTTTATACCCGTCTCCGTCGTAACGAGCGCATGGAGTACGTGCGGTTCGGGGAAGCGAACGAGGAGCGACCGGCGGACGGGTGGCGACGGGCCGGATTGGTGAGCAAAGAGGCGGTCTCCGTCGACTGGTTCGAAAAGCCGCCGGGCCACGTCTCCGACCGCCACAGCCACGAGAACGAACAGGTGTTCGTCGTGCTCGATGGGGAGTTCGTCCTGTACACGGACGGGGAGTCGGTGACGCTCGGACGGTACGATACGGCGTGGGTCGACGCCGGAGAGCCCCACTGGAGCGAGAACCCGGGGACCGAGCCGACGGTCGGACTGAACGTCTTCGCACCGGGCCGGCGGTTTCCGTACTGGTCGCGCTGACACCGGACGGCCCTGCCCGAGATGAGTAGGGTTATCTGCCCGCTGGGGCTATCACGGGTATGACCATGGCACACACGGTGGGAGGCGCATGCGAGTCGTAGCGAAGTTCGGCGGCACCAGTCTGGGTAGCGGCGACCGGATCAACCGCGCGGCCGACTCGATCGCGAGCGCGGTCGAAGGGGGCCACGAGATCGCGGTCGTCGCGAGCGCGATGGGATCGACCACCGACGACCTCCTCGACGACATCACCTTCGAGACCGATGAGGCCGATCGCGCGGAGATCGTCAGCATGGGCGAGCGCACCTCCGTACGGATGCTGAAGGCGGCGCTGGCCTCGCGCGGCGTGAACGCGGTCTTCGTCGAACCCGGCAAGGACGAGTGGCCGATCATCACCGACGAGTACGGCGAGGTCGACGTTGAGGAGACCCGCCGGCGCGCGCGCGACCTCGCCGCCGACCTCGACGGGGTCGTCCCCGTCGTCACGGGCTTTCTCGCCGAGACCCACGACGGCAGCGTCACCACCCTCGGGCGCGGGGGCAGCGACACCACCGCCGTCATGCTGGGCAAGTACATGGACGCCGACGAGGTCGTGATCGTCACCGACGTCGAGGGCGTCATGACCGGCGATCCCTCCGTGGTCGAGGGCGCGCGCAACGTCGGCGAGATAAGCGTCGACGAACTCCGAAACCTCTCGTTCCGGGGCGCGGAGGTCGTCGCGCCCTCGGCGCTCTCGTACAAGGACGACCGGATGGGCGTGCGCGTCGTCCACTACCAGCACGGCGATCTCTTAACTGGTGGAACGAGCATCGAGGGCGAGTTCGAGAACCTCGTCGACATGCGCGAGGAACCCCTCGCCTGCGTGACCATCGCCGGGCGCGCGATCCGGAATCGCCCGGGGATCCTCTCGGATCTCTCGACACCGCTGGCCGAGCAGGGGATCAACCTCGACGCCGTCGCCAGCGGGATGGACTCGGTGACGTTCTACGTCGACGTCGGGGCCGCCGAGGAGACCGAGGCGATCCTCCACGAGGCCGTCATCGAGGACGACTCCCTGTCGAGCGTCACGCTCGAGGGCGACTTCGCGGTCATTCGTGTGACGGGCGGCGAACTCCCCAACCAGTCGGGGATCATCCAGGAGGTGATCGCGCCGGTCGCCGAGCAGAACATCGCGATCCACGACGTGATCACCAGCGCGACGAGCGTCGCGGTCTTCGTCCCGTGGGCCGACCGCGAGCGCACCCTCGAGACGATCCAGGAGACCTTCTAGCGGCCCTCCCGGAGGCGACTGCCGATCCGCTCGGGGAGCCCCGCCTCCGAGACCGCCTCGATCACCCGCTCGACGTCGTACTCCACGCGGCGCTCCTCGACCGTTCGCTCGTCGAGATCCACGATCGCGTAGGCCGCACGCGGATCTCCGTCGCGGGGCTGGCCGACGCTGCCGGGGTTGCAGACGATCCCCTCGTCGTAGACCGCGTGGCCCTGGACGTGGGTGTGGCCCATCACGAGTAGCTCCTCGTCTCCCAAGAGCGCGGGCGAGAACTCCTCGGGATAGGTGTAGTGATCCGGGTTCTCGGGGTGGCCGTGGACGAGTTTCACCCGTCCCTCCAACTCCGTGCGCTCCTCGGGGAGCGCCGCAAGCCACTGCAACCCCTCCTCCGAGAGCTCCCGGCGGGCGTGCTCCACTCCGGCTTTCGCCATCGCGTTGAACCGGAATGCGGTGTCGCTGGCGACCGCGCGGTCGTGGTTGCCCATCACCGTCGGAACCGACCGCTCGCGGACGACGTCGAGACACTCGGCGGGCCAGGGGTTGTAGCCGACGACGTCGCCCGCACAGAGCAGGCGATCGACCGCGGGCATGTCCTCGAGGACTGTCGAGAGGGCGACCCGATTCGCGTGGATATCGGAGATAAGACCGACGCGCATACCCCCTGTATGGGAGTGGAGGCCTTCAGTCCTGCCCGTTCTCGATCGCCCACGCGAAGCCGTCGCCCTCGCGGACGACCCCGGCGGCACAGACCGCGTGCTCGAACTCGTGGTCGTAGGCGGTTCGAGCGGCCTCCGCGGCGCTTTCGGGGGCGAACTCGACGGGTTCGGGCGCGTCCTTCTCGTAGGTCGCCACCAGCGTCGGTTCGGTGACGCGCTCGACCAGCAGGGCGTCCCTCCGGACGATCCCTATCAGTGCGTCCTCCCCGTCTAGCACGCCCGCGATTCTGGGAGTGTCGTAGTCGTCCTTCTCGTAGTCGAGCGCGAGCAGCCCCGTCGCGAGCGCGTCGCGCGCCGGGTAGCCCAGTCCGACCTTCTCGGCGATCGGGTCGACGTGCGAGCCGTTGCCGAGTACTACTCCTTCGCCCATCGAACGCACGCAGTTGTACGAGACGTAGGGGTTCTCGGTCTCCTCGGCGTCGGCGGTCGGGCCGACGGTGAGGCGGTCCCCCCGCTCTACGATCCGGCGGTTCGGGAACGAGCGCGAGGAGACGCGGTAGGCCCCGCGGTCGGGGCCGACGATCAGGAAGCGGCCGACGTACATACACGACCGTGCTCACCTCGCGGCCAAGTAGGTGTCGATGTATGCACCGACGGGGTGTGTGATCCGGTGGCGTGGATGGCCGGAACGCGCAACGCTTACATTGTAGCGACGGGTACGGACGGGTGCGAGCGCAGTCCCATGGGGTAGTGGCCAATCCTGAAGCCTTCTGGGGGCTTCGACACAGGTTCGAATCCTGTTGGGACTACTCGAACTCCTCCGTCCTTCTTCCGGACCACAGCTATCGCTCCGAGAGTTCCCCCGTCCTCGTGGTCGAAGTGCTCGGGCGGACGCGGTCAGCGGCGGTCGTCCCGTCGAGGGTGAAGCCCGTAGGTTTAATACGACTTATTGTATTTTAAGTTATAATCTATTCATGGTTTCCCTGGACACCGTTTTCGATCTCTTCAGCAAGGAACGGCGGCGCTACGCGCTGTACTATCTCGACCAGCAGGAGGGGAGAGTGTCGATCGAGGAGGTCGCCGAACGGGTAGCGAAGTGGGAGGCCGACTGCGAGGACGACCTCACGCCCGAGGAGTACGACCGGATCGTACTGTCGTTACATCACACCCACCTTCCGAAGACGGCGAGCGCGGAGTTCATCGAGTACGACGCCGAGAAGGGCGAGGTCAACGTCCACGGGACGCCCGCCGAGTTCGAGGCGGTCCTGACGGTCGCGAAAGTGCTCGAGAACGAGGACGAAGCGATCGACGCGTGACGCCGGTGCTCGGTCGTTCTCCTCACTCGTCCCTCCCCGGCCGTGTGAGTGGCAGACACGACGGATCGGATCACGGAAGCCTTATCCGTGGAGGGGGCCTCGGTTCGAGTGCAATGGCGAAAGGCGAAGTTGACTTCTTCAACGACACTGGCGGCTACGGTTTCATCTCGACGGACGACGCGGACGACGACGTGTTCTTCCACATGGAAGACGTTGGCGGCCCGGACCTCGAAGAGGGACAGGAGATCGAGTTCGATATCGAACAGGCCCCCAAGGGCCCCCGAGCGACCAACGTCACCCGCCTGTAAGGCGGACCACGACGTCTCAGCGGCTGTTACCTACCGTTTTTCACGACCCTCTAGATCCCCGTATCGCGTCCCGAACACGCACCGACGAGGACTCCTCATCGATCGAACCGCCCGGTTTCGCCGGTTTCGGGGATACGGGTGGGCTTCCTCCTGCCGGCATCGGCCTTATTCTCCTCACGATCCAACCGACACCCATGGAAACGCCCCGAGAACTCCGATCCGTCGACCAGCGCGACGTCCTCGTCAGCCGGATCGAATACGACGACGGCACCGTCATCGCGGCCGACTTCGGGGGCGACGAGGTCACGCTCGACGTCGTCGGCGAGACGGCGATCGTCGTCGCCGGCGACCGGCAGGTGGAGTTCGACCTCCCCGAGGGAGCGAGCGACGTCGCCGTGAACAACGGCACGCTCACGATCGAGGAGTGATACTGTCGGTCATAACTCAGTCCATCGCCGGTGGCAAAGACGGGTAGTAGCTGCGCTGTTAGTGATGGATCGTGCCACAGACGTTCATATTCCCATGACCGACAGTATGAGCCCCGTCGCAGCACCAACCGTTTAGCGTCCAGGGGCCCTACCCGCTCCCGATGGCAGACGACTGGACCACCGACGACGTACAGGACCTCTCGGGGAGCACGATCGTCGTCACCGGCGCGAACAGCGGGCTCGGCTACGAGGCCACCAGGGCGTTCGCACGCAAGGGCGGCCACGTGGTCATGGCCTGCCGGAGCGTCGAGCGAGGTCGGGAGGCCGCCGGGGAGATTCGCGATGAGCTCCCCGCCGCCTCGCTGTCGGTCCACGAGTGCGACCTCGCGGACCTCGACTCGGTGCGCGCGTTCGCCGAGGAGTTCGAGGCGACCTACCCGTCGCTTCACGTCCTGTGTAACAACGCGGGCGTGATGGCGATCCCCCGGGCCGAGACCGAGCAGGGCTTCGAGCGGCAGTTCGGCGTCAACCACCTCGGGCACTTCGCGCTGACGGGGCTGCTGTTGGATCGGCTGATCGGGACCGGCGGCGAGACGCGGGTCGTGACCCACAGCAGCAACGTCCACGAACGCGGCGAGATCGACTTCGATGATCTCAACTCCGTCGAACGGTACGACCCGTGGGACGCCTACGCCCAGTCGAAGCTCGCGAACCTGCTGTTCGCCTACGAACTCGACCGCCGCCTCCGGGACGCGGGTCTCGACGTGAAGAGCGTCGCCTGCCACCCGGGCTACGCCGACACCGACCTCCAGCGGCGCGGCCCAGAGATGCGCGGATCGAAGCCCCGGCTGTTCGCGATGAAGGCGTCGAATGCGCTGTTCGCCCAGAGCGCCGCGGTCGGCGCGCTCCCCCTCCTCTACGCCGCGACCCACCCCGGAATCGAGGGTGGGCAGTACGTCGGCCCCGGCGGGTTCAGGAACCTGCGCGGCACCCCCGAGGTCCAGCGTTCGAGCGAGCGATCCTACGACCGCGAGGACGCCCGGCGGCTCTGGGCGGTCTCCGAGGAACTCACCGGCGTACGCTACGGGTTCGATCGCTCGCTTCCCGGACGGGTCGGACGTCTCGCGGGCAGAGTGACCGACGGCCGGCCGGGGTAGGTGCCCTCGTCGCTCGCTCTCGCGGGCGTCTCGGAACCGATCAGAGCCCCTCTCGGGTCACGCGCCGGTGGGTGCCGACGACGAGTTCCCGGACCACGGGCATCCCGTCGTAGACCCACAACAGGAACGCACAGCCGATCAGACCCAACTGGAAGGTCAACTCCGGCGACGGGTCGAGCGTGATCAGTTGAGAGGCGAAGGGGACGAACAGGTCGAAAAACCCGCTGATCAGCCCCTGTCCGTGCTCCCCTTCGGCCTGTTCGAGCGGCCAGAGGACCCGCTCGACGGGATATCGCCCGTAGCGGGGGTAATCGGGGATCACGTCGCTCGGCAGGTGCAGCAGGTAGCCCGTACCGAACGCGAGGCCGACCCGCGTTCGCCCGTAGCGGTGGGCGAGCGCGCCGACGAGGATCGAGACCGGCACCGCGACGAACACCGAGTGGGCGAGCGCGTACCCGCCGGGGAAGACGCCGAACTGCCAGGAGAGCGTCTTGTCGACGAGATCCGGCAGCAGCGACGCGAACACGACGGCCACCGTCGCCGCCCCGTTCGGGCCCTCGCGGTAGACGAGGTGGCTGAACAGCGAGTAGGCGACGTAGCCGACGATGACGTGTTCCCAGGGCCACATGTTCCGTTCCAGTGATAGTTACACGCGCCCCGTTAATACCTTTCTGACTCTCTTTGTTAACTCACCGCACGAGATTCGGTCGTCCCGCCGTTCGGCACGATTACCGTTCCCACGCGCCGGGCGCGACCCCGAGTCGCCGAACGACGAAGGGGTAGACCGCCGCGATCGCGATCGCGACCGCGAACGACGCCCAGAAGCCGAGATCGCCGTAGAGCTCCTGGATCACGAGCAGGACGCCGAAGATCAGCGCGATCATCAGCAGGTAGTGTGGGAGGAGTTCGATCAGCCGCGAACGGAGCGAGGCCATTTGCGTTCCCGTACGCGAGCGGGACGCCTATAGCTACGGGTTCGCGACACCCCCTTGTCGCTGGGGGCGCTACGGGTCGGCATGGACTCACGCTGGCTCACCGCCCTCGGCGGCCTGCTGGCGAGCCTCGCGATCAGCGTCCTCGCCTGGGTTTACTTCGATACCCTTCTGGTGTTCCTGTTGATTCCGTTCGTCCCGTTCCTGTTCCGGCGGTCGCCGCCGACGAAGCGGTGTCCACGCTGTGGGTTCGAGACGACGAGCGAGGGGTTCGAGTACTGCCCGCGCGACGGCACCCGCCTCCCGTGATCACCACACGACCAGCAGGAAACCGACCAACAGGACGCCCGTGAGGACGACCTGCATCGCCGTCGAGGCGAGCATCCCGAGCGTGGTGTAGATCGCGGTCCGGACGCTCCCCTCGAGGTCGCCCGAGCGCTCGAACTCGAGGGCGAAGGTGGCGATCACCACGCCCGCGATCGTGCCGACCGGCCCCGCGAGAAACAGGAGGACGAAGCCGACGGCCCCGGCGACCGCCGCCGTCTTCAGCGAGGCGCCGCCGGCCGCGGAGGAGATCACGCTCGAGAGGAGGTCGAACGCGAGCGTCACGATCGCGAGCAGGGTCGCCCCCGCGACGAAGAGGGTGCCGGGGTCGGAAAAGCCGCTCTGCCACCAGTAGTAGTAGATCCCCGCGATCGAGAGAAGCGCGCCCGGAACGAGCGGGACGAAACTCGCGAGGACGCCACAGACGAGCAACGCCACGGCGACCGCCAGCGCGATCTCGACCATCAGCGCTCGTAGGCCCCCCGTCGAGCCAGTCTCCCGCGCTCCGCGAGCACGCTCGGGGTCCGACAGACCCCCCGCGCGCCCGCGGCCTGCGGGACGGTACAGTTGTTGCAGTTCTCGCAGACGACCCGCGCGCCCCCGTCCGAGAGGATCCGGGCGGGCAGGCGCGGCTCGGCGTAGAAGGGCCGCCCCATCCCGACGGCGTCGGCCGCCGACCCGAGCACGCGATCGAGTTCGGGCCCGCGGACGCCCCCCTCACAGAGGACGGGAATCGAGACGCGCTCGCGTGCCCGCTCGCACAGGTCGGCGTTCCACGCCGGTTCGAAGCCGAAGCCAGTGGCATGGATCCGGTTGGCGAGCGCCACCACCCGCCAGCGGGGGCCGAACGCCGCCTCGTAGCCCGACTCGAAGCGGTCGTCGGCCCACGCCCTTCGAGGAAACTCCCCTCGGATGAGGCTCATGTCCCAGAACACGGAGCCCCGAACGGGGACCACCGCGTCGTAGCCAATCGTCTCGCAGGCCCGACAGATCTCGACGGCGTCGCGCTCCGAGAGGTGCCGGCGGACGACTGCGGGGCTATCGGCCTCGGCGGGCACCTTCGTCACCAGCGGGACGTCGCCCGCGCGCTCGCGGATCTCGTCGTGGATCAGGGAGAGGAATCTGACACGGTTCGTGAGGGAGCCCCCGAACTCGTCGTCCCGGCGGTTGTAGAAGGGCGAGAGGAACTGCTGGACGATCCCCATGTTCGCGCCCGCGACGTGGATCCCGTCGTAGCCCGCCTCGACGGCGTACTCCGCCGCTCGGCCGAAATCGGCGACCAGTTCGTAGACCTCCTCGGTCGAGAGGACGTGCGGGTCGTAGTCGAGGAGGCCGAGCCGATCCGCCAACCGAAGCGCTCGCGGCGGTCGTGAGACCGCGAGCTGTTTTAGATCAGGATGCTCGGCGCGGTAGCCGGCGTGCCACGTCTCCATGCTGCGCAACCCGCCGTGTTCGAGTTGGAGGAAGATCCGCGAGCCCCGGTCGTGGATCGCGTCGGTCAGTCGCTCCAGTTCGGCGACGAACCCCGGATCGTGGACGCGGGTCATCCCGGGGGCGGCACAGCCGCCCTCCCCGCGGACGATCGTCGCGCCCTGGAATATCAGGCCCACGCCGGCCTCGGCGGCGGGTCCGAGTTCGCGGATCAGCGCGTCGACCGTGTCGGGGCCGTTGCCCGCACACTCCAGTAAGGGCGCGCGATACAGGCGGTTGGGTATCGAGAGCCCGCCGATGGCGAGTGGGTCGGTGATCCGCGGGGCCATTGCCGTCTTCTCCTACGGGCCTCGCGAGGTAAGCCGTTCGGCCTACAGGGGGCCGTCGGGCTGGTCCTGCTCGCCCTCGGATACGCTTTCGTCGACTTCTCCGAGGTCGCGCTCGTCGTTGTACTCCTCGGGGCCGCCCTCGCTCCCCGTCAACTCGTTGTACAGCGCCTCCTCTGCCTCCTCGGCGGTCTCGAAGCGCTCGCCCTCCAGTCGGTCGAAGACGCTGCCGATCGACTCGGTCTCGTTGGGCAGGTCGATGGGTTCCTGCCCGTAGTCCGCGGCGAGTTCCTCGCTGGTCGCGGGGTACTTGTGCTCGGAAAGCATCCCGCCGAACTCGTCGGCCGCCGCCGACTCTGCCGTCTCCGCCCGTTCGCGCTGGCGCTCGCGTGCGCTCTCCTGTGGGTCTCGGTCTCCCATACTTCCGGCTTCGACCGCCCGCGGCATAACGGTTGGACCTGCATTCGCTACCGCTCGACGACCAGCAGCGCGACCCGCTCGCGGACCAGTTCCTCGAGGCTCGCGTCGGTCGCTGCCCGCTCGTCGTCGGTGATCGCGTAGAACTCCGTGATCCGCTCCTCGTCCGCCCGGTCGCCCGGTCCCCAGTCGGCGGGTTCGACCACTGCCGAGAGCGCCTCGATCGCCCCGCTCTCGTCCTCGCCATCCACGACGATCACGACCTCCTGCTCGCCCTCTTCGATTCCGATCTCGAACGCGCGGTTGATCTGCCGGCGGCCCGCGGCGTACAGCAGGATCTCGACGCTTCGCTTGCGGGCGATCGCCTCGCCGCGCCCCGTCGCCCGGTTCGCCAGTGTTACGGCGCGTTCGAGGTGGGCGGGGCCGGCGACGTAGCGCGCGTCGAACGCCTGGACCGCACAGGCGTACTCGCTTCCGATATGATCCAGTTCCCCCAGAAACGAATCGAGGTCGTCGATCGCCGCCGTCCCGGTCAGAAGCCTCATTCAGAAGTCACCGAGGTTGGCCTGTCCCTCGCCGTCGGACTCGACCTCGACCGCCGCCGATTCGTCGGCCTCGATCCCCTCGATCGAGGGGTTCGGGTGGCCGGCGTTTCTGAGGATCGTCTCCGTGGTTTTCTCCCGTCCGCGCAGTGCGCCCAACACGACCGACTTCTCGGCGGTCCTGAGATCTTCGCGCGTCTCGATCCCGGCCTCGTAGAGCCACCGGGCGCGCTTTCGTCCGACGTTGCCGACGCCCGTGAGCCCGAGCAGCTCCTCGCCCACGCCGTGTTCGACGCGCTGGCGCGCGGCGCTGATCGACGCGACGACCTCGGGTCCCAGATCGAGTTCGACCGCGAGGCGCTCGGCGGCGTTGAGAAGCCACTGGGCGGTCTCGACCTTTCCCCGCAGGTCGCCCGGCCCGATCGCGTAGCGCTCGGTGATCCTGTCTTCCTCGACCTCGCTGGCCCAGTCCTCCAGTAAGGAAGCGGTCTTGAGCGCCGAGAGCCAGTCCTCGAAGCGTTCGGCCTCGAACTCCGTGGGCATGTCGCCGAGGAACTCGCGCTCGCGCTCGTAGGCGATCTCGGTGTACCTCTCGCGGTCGCCCGACCGGAGGTAGAGCCCCCACATGTCGGGAGTGCGCGCGACGAGGTGATACAGGCCGAGCGCGCTCGCCTCCTCCGACCCTCGGAGGCCGTCGATTATCTCGGCGGCGCTCATCGGATCGAGGTAGAGTCTCGAAACGGTGTGGCCGATCCCGGTCGCTGTGATGTCGTCGCCATCGAGTTCCTCGCGGCTCGCTTCGCCCTCCGCTCGGTTTTCCGAGGCGCGTTGCGCCTCGCGTTCGAGAAACCCGTTTCGCTCCAGATAGTCGAGCATCCTGTCCGTCACCGATTCGAGCCGACCGGGGTCGGTCGACTGGGTGGCGTACAGTGTGCGTTCGAGGAACTCCAGTAACCCTTCGCGGGAGTTCGCGAACCCCGAGGCGACCGTCGCGAGGATATGCGTGCGGAGCGCGGGTTCGGTCGCCAGTTTCGAGCGGACGGGTTCGGGATCAGCCCAGACGTACCGTTCGAAGAGTTCGTCGAGTTCGTCGTGGTTCTTCGCGAGCAGGAGGGCCTCGCCGTAGGGGTCGAGGCCGGGCCGGCCCGCCCGGCCCATCATCTGGTGGACCTCCAGCGTTGCGAGGGGTTTCATCCCGCCGGCGTCGCCGTCGTAGCGCTGCCAGTCGCGGACGATCACCCGCCTGCTCGGGGTGTTGACGCCCGCCGCGAGGGTCGGCGTCGCGCTGATCGCCTTGATCAGCCGGTCGCGGAAGGCGTCCTCGACCAGCGTGCGGTGCTCGCGCGCGAGGCCCGCGTGGTGGAAGGCCGCCCCCATCTCGATGGCGTCAGCCAGATCGTCGCTGGTCTCGGAATCGCTCACTCCCCTGACTTCCTCAGCGAGATCGACGAGATCGGCTCGCTCCTCGCCCGTGAGATGGGGGTCGACGGCGCCTCCCAAGCGGCGGGCGGCGGCCTCGGCGTTCCGCCGAGAATTGACGAACACGAGCGAGGATCCCCCATCCGAGAGCGCATCGCTCACGAGCGCCGTGGTCGGGTTCTCGCCCGACTCGACGGCGAACTCCTCCTGGGAGCCGTCGTCGAAGTGCAGCGCGCTGCCGTAATGCACTCCGGTACGAAGGTCGATGGGGCGCCACTCCGAGTGGACGAGTTCGGCGTCGAGCCACTCGGCGATCTCGCCCGCGTTTCCGACGGTCGCCGAGAGCGCGACCGTCTGGAGCGCGGGATTCAACTGCCGGAGCTTCGCCAGCGTGACCTCCAGCGTGGGTCCGCGGTTCGCGTCGTCCACGAGGTGGATCTCGTCGGCGACGACACACGAGAGTTCCTCGATCCACGAAGCGCCGTTTCGAACGAGCGAGTCGACCTTTTCCGATGTCGCGACGACGATGTCCCGATTGGAGAGCCACTCCTCGTCCGAGTCGTAGTTGCCGGTCGAAACGCCTACCGAGACGCCGAAGGACTCGAAGCGTTCGAACTCGCGTTTCTTCTCGCTGGCGAGCGCCCGGAGCGGGACGATGTACAGCGCCTTGCCGCCCCGCTCAACCGAAGTCAGCATCGCGAGTTCGGCGATCAGGGTCTTGCCGCTCGCGGTCGGCACGCTCGCGACGACGCTCTCGCCCTCGGTGACGCCGGCTTTCACTGCTTCGGCCTGCGGGGGATAGAGTTCCTCGATGCCCTCCTCGCGGAGGTGCTCGCTCACCCCCGCGGGAAGGCCCGAAAGCTCCGCGGTTTGCATTACGCGTGTTTCGCCCGTCATCCGGTTTAAACTGTCGCCCGAGGGCCGTGCTCCGCCACGGTTTTAGGCCTCTCGGCGCAACCTCGGGTATGCGCATCGAATACAATAGAGATACCTGCATCGGGATCTACCAGTGCGTCGACGAGTGGGAGAAGTTCGAGAAGGACATGGACGCCGGGAAGGCCGAACTCGTCGGCGCGGAGGAGGAAGACGGCGTCTTCGTCCTCGAGGTCCCCGAGGGCGAGGAGTTCGACGCCGAGATGGCCGCCCGGGTCTGCCCCGTCGACGCCATCACGCTCTACGACGACGACGGCGAGCAGATGGTTCCCTGACGGCTCTCAGTGCAGGTCCCAGTACTCGCGGGCGTCCTCGCGCTCGAAAAAGCCCTCGACGGTGCGCTCCTCGCGCCCCCCGGGCGGCGACCCGGCGAACACGCCGATCGCCCCCGCGTCGGGGTAGACGGTGACGTCGGGTTCCCGCATCGTCGAAACGACGAGGTATCGTAGCGGTTCCTCGGAGTCGTTGACGACGCGGTGAGCGCCGGCCTCGCCGGTCGGGAGCGCGACGTACTCCCCTGCTCGAAGGTCGTGGTCGCCTTCGTCGTGTCTGAGAACGCCGGTCCCCGAGAGGACGTAGATCGCTTCCTCGTTTCCCGTGTGGTAGTGATACGGCCACGACCGACTTTCGGCGGGTAGTTCGTAGAGGCTACAGCCGATCCGCTCGCCGCCCGCGGCCTCCGCCAACTGCTTGCGGCGAAAGCGTGTGTCGCCGCGGTCGGTCTCGGTCCACTCGAGGTCGGATTCGTTGACGCGGTCCATATCGTCGGCTCGACGCGAACCCCGATAGTCGTTGGGTCCCGAACCGGCGGTTCAGGCGATCTCGTCGTACTGCTCCGCGAGTTTGTCGGCGGCCGCGCCCAACTGCTCGCGCTCGAACTCGTCTAAGTCCCACTCCACCACTTCCTCGACGCCCTCGCTGCCGAGTTTCGCGGGCACGCCGAGGCCGACGCCCGAGTGGCCGAACTCGCCGTCGAGCGGGATCGAGGCGGGGAACACCTCGCCCGTGTCGCGCAGGACGGCCTCGGTCATGTGGCCGACGCCCGTCGCGGGCCCCCACTCGGTCGCGCCCTTGCGCTCGATGACGTTCATCGCGCTGGTCTGGAGTTCGTCGAGGATCTCCTCCTTCTCCCCGTCGGTGAACTCGGGGTCCCGGCCGTCGACGCGGACCTTCGAGAACACCGGGACCTGGTCGTCGCCGTGTTCGCCCAGAATGGTCGCCTCGACGTTTCGCACCTGTGTGTCGAAGCGCTGTGCGAGGACGTAGCGAAAGCGCGCCGAATCGAGTCGCCCGCCGAAGCCGATCACCTTCGTCCGATCGCGGTCGCCGACCTCGTAGAGGTGGCGGTTCAGCAGGTCGACCGGGTTCGAGGTGGTGATCGTCACGTAGTCGTCGTTGTGCTCGTCGAGCGAGGAGCCGATGTCCTCCATGATCGGGGCGTTGTCGCCCGCCAGATCCAGCCGGCTCTGACCGGGCGAGCGGGGAATCCCGGCGGTGATGACGACGACGTCCGAACCTGCCGTGGCCTCGTAGTCGCCCTGCCGGACCGTGGTGTTGGCGTCGTAGGCCACCCCGTGGTTGGCGTCGGCGGCCTGCCCGACCGTGTCGTCCTCCTTCTCGGGGATGTCCACGAGGACGAGTTCGTCAGCGATGTCCCGTAGCGCGATGTTGTAGGCCGCGGCGGCACCCACCGTACCGGCCGCGCCGACGACGCTCACTTTCGTCATATCACGTAACACGGCCACGCCGAGGCCGTTAAACGTATCGGAACGGGGGGTTTCTCGCGTCGTCCCGCGTAGGTTGATTCGACGGATGACGAACCCGTAGTCCTTTTCGGCGTCACGACCCTCCTTCGGGTATGAGCGAGTTCGACAAAGAGGCCGAACGCGAGAAACTCCGGGAGAAGTACGCGAACGAGCAGAAGGACAGGGAATCCACCCAGCGCATGAGCGACCTCCTCCTCCAGGGCGCGACGATGACCAACAAACACTGCGATCGGTGTGGCGACCCGATCTTCCGCTACGAGGGCCAGGAGTTCTGCGCCTCGTGTCAGGCCGCGGGACAGGCGGCCGACGGAGCGGCCGATACCGGCGGACGGCCCGATCAGGGGTCGTCCGACCCCGCCGAGACGACCCCCGAAAGCGAGGCCGCCGCCCGCGCGGTCGCGGACGAGGAACGATCGGATCCCGTCGACACCGGCTCCCAGCCCTCCGAGGTCCGCGAGACCGAACCCGAGGAACCGTCCCCCACCGAATCCCGTGAGCTACCCACCGAAACCCGGTCGGTCTCGACGGGAGGCGACCTCTCGGGGGCGCGCGAGGAACTCGGGCGGACGATCGCCACGCTCGCCCGGCGGGCCGCCGACGCGGAGGACCCCCGACGCGCCCGCGAGTTCCTCGAAGCCGCGGACGAGGCCGCAGAAACCCTCGCCACGCTGAACGGGCGCTAGTCGAGGACCGCGAGGTATTCTGGAGGTACTCGATCGGTCGTGTAGATCCCCTTCCCGCGCCGGACGATCCGGTGACCCCCGTCCTTCATCCCTTCTGTGTCCACGACGAACACCGCCGGCTCGTTCGCGTGTCGTCGGCCGACCTCACGGGCCTCGTCGACGGTCGCCGAGAGGTGGACCTGCTGGCGATCCATCGGCTTCAACCCCTGCTCGCGGATCGCCGGAACGTTCTCGGGGGCGGTCCCGTGATACAGTTCGTCGGGGACGGGCGTCTGGACGGGTTCGAGATCGACGTCGATGGAGTGGCCGTAGGCGGCGCGCACCCGCTCGCCCGAGCGCTCGAAGCGTCCCTTTGGGTCGGTCGCGATCACGCCCGCGACGTCCCCCGGTTCGGCCCAGTCGTACTTTCGGAGGACTGCCTCCACGAGGTCGTCGTAAGCCGTCCAACCGCGTTCGTCGAGCGCGAGGCCGGCGTCCTCGGGGAAGTGCCTGAGCGCGCCGCTGGCGAACGTCGAGAGGCGTTTTCGTCGATTCTTGCCCAAGAGTCGATCGCCCGGCTCACCGCAGACTGGACACGTCTCGCCCTCGAAGTGGCCGTGGTCGGGACAGCGACGGATCTCGCTCACACTTCCCCTCGGAACCGCCACCGGAAAAGCGCCGTTCACCACGGTAATTTATGATCGACTCGGCCACACTCACGAGTGATGTCCACGCACAACATGGCGGACTACGACGAACTGTGCGAGCGTTTCGAGTGGGACGATATCTACGCCGAGGCCGACTGGGACGCTCCCGATGAACTCAACGTCGCCCACGAGGTCTGCGACCGCCATCCACCCGATCGAACCGCGCTGGAGTACGCCGGAAGCGAGGGCGAGCGCGAGACGCTCACCTTCGGCGACCTGACCGAGCGCTCGAACCGCTTTGCCAGCGTCCTTTCGGGCCTCGTCGACCGCGGCGACCGCGTCTTCTCGTATCTGCCCCGCGTCCCCGAACACTACGTCGCGCTCGTGGGAACCCTCAAGGCCGGCGCCGTCTTCGGCGGGGTCAACGAACGGTTCGGCCCGGAGGGGATCGCCTACCGCCTCGACGACTGTGAGGCGAAGGCGATCGTCACGACCGCCGCGAACCGCGAGACGGTCGCCGACGCCCTCGAAGACGCCCCGTCGGTCGAACACGTCATCGTCGTCGGGAACGGTCGGGAGGGAGATCTCGACTTCCACGCCGAGTGCGGGGCGGCGAGCCCCGAGTTCGAGGCCGTCCGAACCAGTGGCGAGGACGACGCCCTGCTCTACTACACCAGCGGTACTACTGGCAGGGCGAAGGGCGTGCTCCACAAACACCGCTGGGTCGCGGGCGTCGCGGCCACCCAGCGCTTCGCGGTCGACCTCCAGGACGGGGACCTCTACTGGTCGACCGGGGATCTGGGCTGGCTCACCGGCCCGATCAACACCCTCGGAGCCTGGTTCTGGGGGACGAGCCAGTTCACCTACGAGGGCGAGTTCGACCCCGAGGCGTGGGCGGAACTGCTCGACGAGTATCCCATTACCGTCCTTTTCAGCGTTCCCACCGCCTACCGGATGCTGCGCGAGAAGGAGTCGGTCCTCGACGAGGTGGACTTGGACCTGCGTCACGCCCTCTCGATCGGCGAACCCCTCTCCGCTGGCGTCGTCGACTGGGGCGAGGACGTTCTGGGGGTGACGATCCACGACACCTACGGCCAGACCGAGACGGGCAACATGATTATCAACAACTACCCGACGATGGAGATCCGGCCCGGTAGCATGGGCAAACCCCTCCCCGGAATCGAGGCGACCGTCGTGGATCCCGAGACGGGCGAACCCCTTCCGCCGGGCGAGACTGGCGAGATCGCCCAGCGCGGAAACTACCCCTGCTTTTTCGCCGAATACTGGGAGCAGCCCGAGAAGACCGCCGAGTGTTTCGTAAACGATTGGTACCTCTCGGGTGATCTGGGTTACCTCGACGAGGATGGGTACTTCTGGTTCGAGGGACGGGCCGACGACGTGATCATCTCCTCGGGCTACCGGATCGGTCCCTTCGAGGTCGAGAGCTCGCTCGGCGAACATCCCGCCGTCGCGGAGGCCGCCGTCGTCCCCAAATCCGACCCCGAGCGGGGCAACATCGTCAAGGCATACGTCGTCCTCAGCGAGGGGACCGACCCCTCCGAGGGACTCGTCGGCGACATCCAGAACCACGTCAAGGACGAACTCGCGGCCCACGAGTACCCGCGAGAGATCGAGTTCGTCGAGGAACTACCCAAGACCGTGACCGGGAAGATCCGCCGGACCGAACTCCGAGACGAGACCGCCTAGTCGCTCACCGACAGCGGCCCCACCGGTCGTTTCGGTCCGGCCCCTTCGCGCACTCCTTCGAACTCTCCCCGGTACTCGACCTCGGGGACGAACTCGATCGGTTCGGGTTCCACCCGGTCCGATTCGCCGTAGCACTCGAACTCCCACGCGTTCCCCGCCGTCGCCTCGTGCTGTGGCTCGCCGTACCGCGACTCCGGATCTACGTCGCCCGACTCGGATCTCCTGCTGAACATTGATTCGTACTCGAGTAAACTACCACCAGGACAATAACTCTATCCCACAAACAACTAGTGGTGTATAATGACCCCAGGTGGAACCGTATATCCCTACGACTCGTATTTGCTGGCGACGACCTCGCGGATCCGGCCCGCCGTCACCTCGCCGACGCCCGCCGCCTCCTGGAGGTCCTCCTCGCTCGCGGTCAGCACCGCCTCGACGCTCCCGAACTCCGAGAGCAGGGAGCGGGCAGTCACGGGTCCGATGTCGGCGATCGACCCGACGACGTACTCCTGTTGTTCAGCGAGCGTCTTCGAGGACTTCCTGCCGTGGACGCTGACCTCGCGCTTTTCGACCTCCTGTTCGCGCCCCGCGATGACGGCCAGCAGGTCGGCGGTGTCGGCCTCGTCCTCGGTTCGCAACACGGAGGCCCCGAAGTCGATCGCGAGACTCGCGAGCGCTCCTCGAATGGCGTTCGGGTGGACGTTTCGCTCCTCGTAGAGCCCCTCGCCCTCGATGATCACGACGGGCCGCGAGTAGTGCCGGGCCATGTCCCCGACCTGCTCGAACACCGAGCGGTCGCCGCCGACGAGGGTGTCGAGGAAGTCCGTCACGGATTTGCGCTCTACTGCGACCCGGTCCGAGAGGACGTAGTCGCCGACCTCCAATGTCTCGAGGCGCGTGCTGATCCCCTCGCGCGTCGAGAGGTCCCGGGCGATCGTCGCGTCGAGTTCGCGCTGGTCGGCGACGATCTCGATCCCGTCCTCGGCGTCGGGAACCACGCGGTCGGCGGGATCGACGTCCCCGCCGTCTTCCCCGTCTCCACCCTCGCTTCCTTCCGTCTCCGGTTCGTAGGATTCCAGCCCGTGTCGGAGGTCGCCCCCGGTGTCCCCCTCACCGTCGCTTCCCGCACCGTCGGCGTCGAAGTCGGCGAGTCGGCGCTGGCTCGGGTCGAGTTGTTCCTCCACCTCCTCCGCCACCCCCTTCAGCTTCCGGAGTTCCGACTCCATCTCCTTCTCGCGCCGCCGGGAGATCCAGAAGTACGCCTCGTCGCGGGTGTCCTCCGCCAGGAGGACGACCACGCGGCCCTCGTCCTGTCTTCCCGTCCTCCCTTTGCGCTGGATCGCCCGAATCGCCGTCGGGACGGGTTCGTAAAAGAGCACGAGGTCCACCTCGGGCACGTCCAGGCCCTCCTCCGCGACCGAGGTCGAGACCAGCACCTCGAACTCGCCCGCCCGGAAGGCATCGAGCACCTCCTTCTGTTGTTTCTGGGTCATCCCCGAACTCCCCTCCTTGTCGCCCTGCCCGACGAATCGCCGGGCGTCGACGTGCTCCGAGAGGAACTCGGTGAGGGTCTCGGCGGTGTCGCGGTACTCGGTGAAGACGATCACCCGCTGTCCCCCGTCGACCAGCGTCTCGATGGCGAGGCGCCGCGTCTCCGAGAGCTTCGGGTGGAGGTCGTCGTACGCGTCGGCTCGCCGCATCGCCTCCCGGACTTTGGGCTCGCTGACGAGTCGCTGGCTCGCCTTCGACGCGCCCGACGAGCGCGCCTCGTTTCGCAGGCGCTCGAAGTAGGCTTCGAGGGACTCGACGCCCTGGGACTCGACCACCTCGACGGCGTGTTTCAGCTTCATCACCTCGGCGTGGACCGACATCCCCTGATAGCCCTCCGACTGGTCGTTCCCAATCAGCTTCTGGAGTTCGCTTCGCACGCCGAACAGTTCCTTCCGGGAGACGTCGACCCGCGCCGAGCCGATCACGCCGAGTTCCTTCAGCCTCTCCAGGCGGTCCTTGATCACCTCGTTGAGCGCGTCGCGGATCTCGACGATCTCCTCGGGGACCTCGATACGTTTCCACTCGACTTCCGTCTCGTAGGTGTACTCCGCGACGTCCGAGTCGTCCTCGGTCATCACCTCGACCTCGGTGATCCCGAGGTTCTCACACACCTCCAGAATCGCCTCCTCGCCACCTCCGGGGGAAGCGCTCATCCCCGTTACTAGTGGGTTTTCGGCGTCCGCGTGGTAGCGTTCGGCGATATATACATATGAATAGTCGCCGGTCGCGCGGTGACACTCGTCGAAGGTGAGGTGGACGACCTCCGAAAGGGAGATCCGCCCGCCGACGAGGTCGTTCTCGACGACCTGCGGGGTGGCGATGACTATTCGAGAATCGTCCCACAGCGCCGCCCGGTCGTCGGGGCGGACCTCCCCCGTGAAGACGACGATCTCCTCGTCGGGAATCTCGAGGGCCTCGCGATAGAACTCGGCGTGTTGCTCGACGAGGGGTTTCGTCGGCGCGAGAAAGAGCGATTTGCCGCCGAGGTCGTTGAGCCGTTCGGCGGTGACGAGCAGGCTCACCGTCGTCTTGCCGAGTCCGGTGGGAAGGCACACGAGCGTGTGGGCGGCCTTCGCCGTGCCGGCGAGTTGGATCTGGTAGAGCCGGCGTTCGATGAACCCCGGCGTGAGGAGGGGATGATCCACCCGGGGGATCTGCTCGTCCGTGGCGGCCATTGGCTCGTTTTGTTCGTTCTCGGGGTTAAGGGTTCGTGTAGCGGGGTGGAAGTGGAGAACCGGCCTCAGACGGCCGCGACGCCGATCCACATCGCGATTGCCGCCCCGATCGGGATCGTCAGGTTGTCGTCGACGATGTACCCGCGGATCGAAACCAGATAGCCGTCGGCGGCGGTCGCCGCGAGCGCGCCGAACAGGGCCGCCACGAGCGGGACGAACGCCAGCGCGAACAGCAGGCAGACCGAGAAGACCGCCCCGAGCGCGAGCGGTGACTTCGTCTCCCGGCCCTTTCCGAGATACCCGCCGACGGGGTCGCCGACCGCGAGCATGAACATCGCGGGCACGCCGATCGAGGGGGGGAACAAGAGCGCCACGACGGCCATCCCGACCGTGTACAGCGCGTAGCCCGCGACCTTCTCGCGTTCGTACTCGCGGGTGAGGTTCTCGTAGATCCACCAGTCGAGCCCCGAGCGGAGCCGCACGAGTTCGAGGCCCATCGCGACCCCCACGCCGAGTGCGAGGGCCCAGCCCAACTGCTCCCACGTGAGGACGCCGAGCAGGTAGCTCGCGGGCGCCAACGCGCCGCTGGCGTGTACCAGCCGTCGGCCGATCTCTGCCACTACTCCGGCGCGTTCTCGGCCCCGGCCGATAGTTCTTCGTATTCGTCGCCGAGCGCGCCGAACGTCCGGTCGCCCTCGCGCAGGCCGGCGAGAACGCCCGCCAGATCCGCGATCGGCACCCGAACTTGGGAGGTCGAGTCCCGGTCACGAAGCGTCACCGTTCCGTCCCCCTCGGTCTCGTAGTCGACGGTCACGCAGAAGGGCGTCCCGACCTCGTCCTGTCTCCTGTACCGGCGGCCGATGTTGCCCGAGTCGTCGTAGGCGACCTCCAGGCCCGCCTCCCGGAGGTCGTTTGCGATCTCGCGGGCGCGCTCGCCGAGGCCGTCCCGATCCATCAGCGGGAACACCCCGACGGTCGTCGGTGCCATCTCCGGGGCGAGCGAGAGGTAGCTCCGCTGCTCGCCGTCGACCTCGTCCTCGCGGTAGGCGTGCGCGACGAGGGTGTACAGGGTCCGGCCGACCCCGAAGGAGGGCTCGACCACGTGGGGCGTGACGTGCTCGCCCGATTCCGTGACCTCCTCGACGGCGAACCCGGTCTTTTCCATCGGTATCTCGTGGGTCTCGCCGTCCACCTCGACCGCGACCGTCTCGCCGTCTCGCGGCTCGTCGCCGCTCGAACGGTCCGCGGAACTCCGTTCCGCGCGCTCGAACGCGGCCCGATCACGCTCGGCCAGCCGTTCGAGCGCGTCGGCGATCTCCCCGGCCGCCCCGCCGAATTCGGGACCCAAGTAGCTCATGTCGGGGTCGACCGTGGCGCGCTCGGTCGTGATGGGCTCGTCGTACTGCTCGAACACCGAAAAGTCCTCGCCGGAGTGCTCGGCGTGTTTCGAGAGGTCGTAGTCGCCCCGGTAGGCGAAGCCGGCGATCTCGACCCAGTCCCCGCCGAGTTCGGCCTCGGCGTCCCAGCAATCGGAGGCGTAGTGGGCCCGTTCACCAGGTAGGTGCTGGCGGAACCTGAACCGGTCCACGTCGACGCCGACCCGCTCGTACCACTCCTGGGCGATCCCGAGGTAGTAGGCGACCCACTCGTTCGCGATGATCCCTTCCCCGACCGCGTCCCCGATCGTCGTCCGAACGTACTCGGTTCCGTCCTCGCGCTGGTTCTCGATCGGATACAGCGTCACCTTGACGTCCGCGACCCGCGAGAGGTCGGGTTTGTCGCGTTCGGGGTCGACGAACTGCTCCAACTCGGCCTGCGTGAACTCGCGGACCCGGATCACGCCCTTCCGGGGGCTGATCTCGTTGCGGTAGGCGGGCCCGATCTGGGTGACGCCGAAGGGGAGTTGATTCCTCGCGTACTCGGCGAGCTGGGGGAACTCGACGAAGATCCCCTGGGCCGTCTCGGGGCGCATGTAGCCCTGCTGACCGGAGCCGGGCCCGATGGTGGTCTCGAACATCAGGTTGAACTCCTCGATGGGCTCGCCGGCGAGGGCGGCCCCACACGAGGGACAGACGAGGTCGTGCTCGCGGATCAGCTCCTCGACCTCGGGGATCGGGATCGCCTCGGCGTCCTCGATCCCCGTGGTGTCCTCGATCAGGTGGTCGGCGCGGTGGCTCTCGCCGCACTCCGCACACTCGACGAGCATGTCGTCGAACCCGTCGAGGTGGCCCGACGCCTCGAAGACCGCCTCGGGCATGATCGTCGGGGCCTCGATCTCCTGGTTGCCCTCTTTTACGGTGAAGCGGTCGCGCCAGGCGTCCTCGAGGTGGCGCTTGAGCGCCGCGCCCTCGGGGCCGTAGGTGTAGAAGCCGGCGACGCCGCCGTAGACGCCGTTCGAGGGGAAGAAGAAGCCACGGCGTTTGGCGAGCTCCGCGACGTCGCGCCCCTCACGCCCGCTCATCGAGCGCCTCCAGGAGGTGGGTGTCCTGTAGGATCCCGATCAGCTCGTTGCCGCTGGTCATCGGGATCTGCTCGATGTCGTGGCGGATCATGAGCTGGGCGGCCTCCCTGGCCGTGCGCCGTTTCGTCACCGTCACCACGTCCTCGGTCATGAACTCCCGCACCGGCGCGTCCGGGATCTCGACGTTGCGGGTCGGGAGATACCGGTTCCCGACGGCCTTGATGCTCTCCCACTTCCAGTCGTCGTCGTCGCCGGCCATGCTGTCGCCGGTTCGTTCCTCGCCCTCGACGACCTCGGCGACCTCGATGATGTCGACCTCGGTGAGGATCCCGCAGGGCTCGCCCTCGTCGTCGAGCACCACCGCGTACGGCTCGTCGGCGTAGTAGAGTTCGCGCTCGGCGACGGGCAGGGGCGTCTCGGCGTGGATGCAGTTGACGTGTCGGGCGGCGAGCCCGCCGACCTCGACGTCGCCCTCGACGTCGCCGTTGGCGATCGCGTGGATCACGTCCGTGATCGTCACGATCCCCTCTAGCTGCCCGTCGACGACGGGGACGCGACGGGCGCCCTCCCGGAGCATCAGGCCCGCGAGCTCCTCGATCGAGGTCTCCTCGGTCGTCGTCGGGACCTCCTCCAACAGCAGCGCGAGCTGATCCTCGTCGGGCTGCTCGATCAGCCCCTCGCGCGAGACCAGCCCGCGGAACTCCTCGGTGCCGTTCTCGTTCTTGACGACGGGCACCGAGGAGAACTCGCGCTCCTGGAGGTATTCGAGCGCGTCGTCACGCGAGCCCGGGAGCTCGACGGTGACGAGCGCCGAGCGTGGCGTCATCGCGTCTGCGACCTTCATGCTCGCCGGATATGACCTCGGACGCCTTGTACCCCCCGGTCTCGGGCAGGAAACCGGACGAGCGGACACCGCCCCGGAACGCGAGCAGGCAGGCGCGTGGCGTTGAGTAGCGGGTGGATAAAACCGGGCTGTCACTCCGGGAAGTTTATAACTCACGCGAACGAGTGTCACATCATGTCCACGAAAGCGACCCCCGCGTCCGCTGTGGATGTCGAGAGCGAGGTCATGACCTCGATAGACGACGCCGACGACGAGGAGCGCGTCGTTATCGCCGACATCAGCGTCGACGAAGCCTGGCTCTCCATGCCGCTTCGCGACGCGGTGTCGCTTCCGGACTGCCGATAGAGAGGATACGTTTTTCCCGACCCCGTTCGTTGCCCCCGTGCATGCACTACCGCGAGGTCGAGACGAAACGGGAGTTCGTTGCCCGACTGGAGCCCGGCGCCGACTGGCGCGAGGAGATCGAGACCCTCGCCGACGAGGAGGAGGTCGATGCGGGCTTTTTCTACGCGCTCGGCGCGGTCCAGGACGCCGAACTCTGGTTCTACGACCAGCGCGAGAAGGAGTACGAAGCCGTCACCTTCGAGGAACCCCTCGAGGTCGCCGCCTGCGTCGGCAACGTCGCGTGGCTGGATGCGGAGCGCTTCGCCCACACCCACGCCGTCCTCTCCCGACCCAGCGGGCAGGCGATCGCGGGACACCTCCACGCCGGCACCGTCTTCGCCGGCGAGTGTTACCTGCGCGAGTTCGAGGGCGAACTCGTCCGCGAGATCGACGGGACGACCGGACTCGACCTCTGGCTGTAGATGCGCGGAGAGGACGAACGCTACTTCGAGCGGATCGAGTCCCGCCTCGAGGAGGCGTTCGACCGGGCCGAGACGGCCCGACTGGAGAGCGGCGACCCCCGCCCCGAGGTCGAGATCCCCGTCGCCAAGGACATGGCCGACCGGGTCGAGAACATCCTCGGCATCCCCGGCGTGGCCGAGCGGGTCCGGGAACTCGAAGCGGAGATGAGCCGCGAGGAGGCGGCGCTGGCGCTCGCGGAGGACTTCGCCGAGGGCCGCGTGGGGGAGTACGAGACGCGTGACGGGAAGATCGAGGGGGCGGTCAGGACCGCGGTCGCGCTGCTGACGGAGGGCGTGGTCGCCGCGCCCATCGAGGGGATCGACCGGGTCGAGTTGCTGGAGAACGACGACGGCACCGAGTGCGTTCGGGTCTACTACGCCGGCCCCATCAGATCTGCAGGCGGGACCGCACAGGCGCTGTCGGTGCTCGTCGCCGACTACACCCGCGCGCTGCTGGGCGTCTCGGAGTATCAGGCCCGCGACGACGAGATCGAGCGCTACGCCGAGGAGGTGGGGCTGTACGACAAGACCACGGGACTGCAGTACTCGCCCAAAGACGAGGAGACGAAGTTCATCGCCCGGCACTGCCCGATCATGCTCGACGGGGAGGCGACGGGTGACGCCGAGGTTTCGGGCTTTCGGGACCTGGAGCGAGTGGGGACGAACAACCCACGGGGCGGGATGTGTCTCGTCCTCGCGGAGGGGATCGCGCTCAAGGCCCCGAAGATCCAGCGCTACACCCGCGAACTCGACGAGATCGACTGGCCGTGGCTCCAGGACCTGATCGACGGGACGATCGGCGAGGGCGAGGGAAGCGACGACGAGGACGACGAGTCGACGGACGGAGACGAGACGGAGGACACGGAACCCGACGAACCCGCCGGCCCGCCGCGGGTCGAACCCGCCACGAAGTTCCTCCGGGACCTGATCGCCGGGCGACCGGTCTTCTCGCATCCCTCCCGGCCGGGCGGCTTTCGCCTGCGCTACGGCCGGGCGCGAAATCACGGTTTTGCCACTGGAGGAATCCACCCCGCGACGATGCACGTCGTCGACGACTTCCTCGCGACGGGTACCCAGATCAAGACCGAACGCCCCGGCAAAGCGCACGGCATCATCCCCGTCGACACCATCGAGGGGCCCACCGTCCGACTGGCCAACGGCGAGGTGCGGCGGATCGACGACGCCGCAGAGGCCCTCGAAGTCCGCAACGGCGTCGAGAGGATCATCGACGCCGGGGAGTACCTCGTCAATTTTGGAGAATTTGTCGAGAACAACCACCCGCTGGCGCCCGCTTCGTACACGTTCGAGTGGTGGATCCAGGAGTTCGAAAACAGCGCGGCGGACGTCCAGGCGCTCGCCGACTCCCCGCACGTCGACCTCGAATCGCCGAGCGTCGAGGAGGCGCTCGACTGGGCCACCGAGTACGACGCCCCGCTGCATCCCGCGTACACCTACCTCTGGCACGATCTTTCTACTACCCAGTTCGAGGCGCTCGCCGATGCCGTCGAGGAGGGGACGGTCAAAGTGGGCGAACTCGAACTGACCCGAACGCAGACGGTCCGGGAGGCCCTCGAGACCCTGCTGGTCGAACACCGACAGACCGCAGAGACCCTTTCTGTCCCCGAGTGGCGCGCGCTCGTCGCGACGATGGGCTTCTCGGAGGACCTGACCCGCGAGTGGGACTCGCTTTCCGAGGACGCCCGTGCGTGGGACGGCGGGCAAAACGCGATGAAGGCGGTCGAGGAGGTCGCCCCATTCACGGTTCGGGAACGGGCCCCGACCCGGATCGGCAACCGGATGGGACGCCCCGAGAAATCCGAGAAACGCGAACTCTCGCCCGCAGTCCACACGCTGTTTCCGATCGGGGAGGCCGGCGGCGCCCAGCGCGACGTCGCCAAGGCCGCCCGCTACGCCCCCGGGATGCGCGACACGCCCGGCGAGGTCGAAGTGAGCGTCGGACGGCGCGAGTGCGCAGAGTGCGGTACCCACACCTTCCGCGGGGACTGTCCCGACTGCGGGGCCAATACCTTCCCACACTACGAGTGTCCCGACTGCGGGACCGAACTCGAACCCGACGAGGCCGGCCGCGTCGAGTGCGCCCGCTGTGAGGTCGAGGGAACGAGCGTCGAGCGCCGGACGCTGGACCTCGACGGGATCTACCACGACGCCCTCTCGGCGCTCGGCGAGCGCGAGGGCTCCTTCGAGACGCTGAAAGGCGTGAAGGGCCTCACGTCGTCGCACAAGACGCCCGAGCCGATGGAGAAGGGGATCCTGCGGGCGAAACACGGCGTCTCGGCCTTCAAGGACGGCACCATCCGCTACGACATGACCGACCTTCCCGTCACGTCCGTCCGCCCCGAGGAACTCGACGTCTCCGTCGAGGAGTTTCGCCGACTGGGTTATCACGATGACGTCGAGGGAGCCCCCCTCGAACACGACGACCAGTTGGTCGAGTTGAAGGTGCAGGACATCGTCCTCTCCGATGGCGCGGCCGAACACCTCCTGAAGACCGCCGATTTCGTCGACGAACTGCTGGAGGATTACTACGGCCTCGATCCCTTCTACGAGATGACCGAGCGCGAGGAACTCGTCGGCGAACTCGTCTTCGGGATGGCGCCCCACACCAGCGCCGCCGTGGTGGGTCGCGTGATCGGGTTTACGAGCGCCGCAGTGGGATATGCTCATCCGTATTTCCATGCATCGAAGCGCAGGAACTGCTTCCATCCCGAAATGAAGGTGTGGGTTCGTGAGACGAACGATAACTGGCGTTACAACTCGATCGAGGACCTCGTGGAGGGATGTCTGGACGACCCACGAACCGACGACTTCGGAACGCTCGTCGAGGAGCTCGACGGGGAGCTATTCGTCCCGTCGATCGAGGACGACGGCTCGGTGACGACACGCCCGATCGAAGCGGTCTCGAAACACCCCGCTCCCGATCACTTGCTCGAGATCGAGACGCGAAGCGGCCGGCGGCTTCGGGTCACGCCGGATCACTCGATGCGCCGGTGGAACGACGGGGTCGAACGGATCACGGCGAGCGAACTCGAACCGGGAGATACGGTACCCAGTCCGAAACACCTCTCGATGAACGGTCAGGAACGCGAGATCGATCTCCTCGCCGAACTGCTTGCGTGTGACGCGATCTCGAACGAGGATCTGATGATTCGAGGGCTGGGCCCCGACCGAATCCGCGGCCTGTTCGACGACGCCACCTCCGGCGACACCTATCTCGACCGCGTCGCGGATCGCCTCGACGTCGCCGGCTCGACCGTCTACAACTGGGTCGGACGCGACAGCGTTCCGGCGGCGGTTCTCGTCGCCCTCTTCGACGAGGAGACGGTCGTCGAACGCCTTCCCGACGACGTCGAACTCGGCGTTCGACGCGATTCCGTCTCGGTCGACCGTGTCCTCCGAATCGACGAGAACGTGGGAACGCTGCTCGGATACTACACAGCCGAAGGGTTCACTCGACAGGAGGACGGCCAGTTCTACCAGACGACGATCTGTACACCGGACGAACCCGTCCGAGAGCAGATCGTCGATACCTTCGAGACGGCCCTTGGCGTCACGGCGTACGAGGAAAACGAGTGGAAAGTCACCGTTTCCGGTCGGTTGATCGCCGCCCTGTTCGCCGACGTGCTCGATACCGGACCGGTCGCGGCGGACAAGCGGATCCCCGACGTGGTTCTTGGCGGGACCGATAGCGTTCTCTCCGCGTACCTCGCCGCGTACTTTAGCGGCGACGGAAGCGTCTCGAACGACCGGCTCGATATCCGGGCACACACGATCAGCGACGAGCTGAAAGAGGACCTGATCGCCGCACTGAAGCGGTTCGGGATCACGTCCAAGACCTACACCGAGACGCGTCGGATAGAAACCGGTCCCGTCTCCGAGTTCTACGAGGAGTCCCCGGAGTTCGAGTCGTGGGTGCTCAAGATCACCTCCGAGAACGCCGTCAGGTTCGCCGAACTGATCGGGTTCGACCTCGATCGGAAATCGGCCACCCTCTCGGAGGTCGTCGATTCGATCGACGCCCGTCCACAACGGCTGTTCGGCGACGGCGGCGAGGTCTGGCTCGACGAGGTCGTTGACGTTTCGATCGTGGAATCGGACGCCGATCACACGTATTCAGTGACTGTCGAGGACACGCATACGCTGGTCGCGAACGACCTCTTCACCGGCCAGTGCGACGGCGACGAGGACTGCGTGATGCTTCTAATGGATGGGTTGTTGAATTTCTCGAAGGAGTATCTCCCCGACAAGCGCGGCGGGCAGATGGACGCTCCCCTCGTGATGTCCTCGCGGATCGACCCCGCCGAGATCGACGACGAGGCCCACAACATGGACGTCGTCGAGCGCTACCCTCTCGAGTTCTACGAGGCGACCCGCGAGATGGCCGACCCCGGCGAGGTCGACATCAGGCTCGCGGAGGAATCCGTTGGGACTGACGACCAGTACCGTGGCTTTGCCCACACCCACGACACCTCGAACATCGCGCTCGGGCCGGACCTCTCGGCGTACAAGACCCTCGGGTCGATGATGGAGAAGATGGACGCCCAGTTGGAACTGGCAAGAAAGCTCCGAGCAGTAGATGAAACCGACGTTGCGGAGCGCGTCATCGAGTACCACTTCCTGCCCGACCTGATCGGGAATTTGAGAGCGTTCTCCAGCCAGGAGACGCGCTGTCTCTCCTGCGGGAAGAAATACAGGAGAATGCCGCTGTCGGGCGACTGCCGGGACTGCGGCGGGAACGTGAACCTCACCGTGCATCAGGGGTCGGTCAACAAGTACATGGACACCGCCATCCGCGTCGCCGAGGAGTACGGCTGCCGGGAGTACACCAAACAGCGCCTGAAGATCCTCGATCGCTCGCTCGAGAGCGTCTTCGAGAACGACAAGAACAAACAGAGCGGGATCGCGGACTTCATGTGAGAACAAGGGGCTATCTAGGAGACACCCATCTTCGAGGAATCAACCCCGGGGTAGGGTACGAAGATCCCCTTCCACCAACTCAAAACAACTCATTCATTCGCCGCTTGATTCTTCTACGAAGACTAGGTTTAGTAGACTCAATTATTACCGTATCTCCGTCCCGCTTCAATTCGATAGTACCCTCTCTCGGCTCATGGGAACGACAGGCAACGGCATACGTGATTGTTGCTGAGTCATCCGTGAATTCCCCTATCCTCGTTGTGAACTGAAGGCCTATTTTAGAATAAATGATATCGTTTATCTGGAACATAATCCAATTTATATGGGATACGTCTTCTTCATCTACTGTAAGACCGTTTTCTTCATCAAAAGAAAATACTTCAGTCTTTGGATGTATAATCTGATTATACTCAGCAAATGTTCCAAACATTTTCTCAGTAAGCAATTGGCTACTAGTATCTGTATCATTAACGTGGAGAATATTCATTCCTTCGAATTCCAATTCTATAAAAACATCTTCTGCGTATTTTCGACCATCATTAACCACGTTGAAAAGTATTGGCGTTTGTTCTGCCTGATCTGGTTCTCCTAGAACATCAACATCTACGAATATATACGGCCTCTTCAAATAATACTTGTAGATAACAATAGCACCACTGAGAAGCCCTATAATCCATCCACCCCATTGTACAATTTCACTAATATCTACCATACACTATCTGTCTTGTTACTTAATCCGATAGAATCTGTCTTAGAGTATTTGAATTCGACAAGAACAAACAGAGCGGGATCGCAGACTTCTTGTAGCCGTTCCCGCCGCAGAAGGTTGATGTGTGTCTCGATCCTACTGACAGTATGAGTTCCGCAGAGCCGCGGGGGCTGCAGGCGTTCCCCGAGGCGCTCTCGTCGCGCGAGGCGTGGCTCGAACCGTTCGGGTGGTACCGGGAGATGCGCGAGGACGCGCCGGTTCGGTACGATCCCGAGCGCGACTCGTGGGACGTCTTCCGCTACGCCGACGTCAAGCGGATCCTGAACGACGACGCGACCTTCTCGGTCGACCCCGAGAAGGCGAGCGACTTCGTCGAACCCGAGGGCGAGGGCGCGGGGCTGATCCTCGATACGATGCTCTTCGAGGACCCGCCGCGCCACGACGACCTCCGCAGTGTTGTCGAGGACTCGTTTCGCCCGCGGGCGATTCGCGAACTTGAACCCCGGATTCGGGAGTTGACCCGCGAGATCCTCGACAGCATCCTTGAAGACGAGGGCGAGATGGATCTCGTCTCCGAGTTCGCCTACCCATTGCCGGTCGCGGTGATCGCCGAACTGCTGGGCGTGCCCGTCGAGGACCGCGACCGGTTCAAGGAGTGGTCCGACGCCATCGTCTCCTCGGCTGACGAGCGCGAGAGCGGCGCGGAGTTCGCACGGCGCCAGCAGGAGGTCCAGCGCGAGATGGGCTTTTACTTCCTCCAGCTCATCGAGGAACGCCGCGAAGATCCACGAGAGGACCTGATCTCGACCATCGCGACCGCCGAGGTGGGCGGCGAGCCCCTACCCCGCGAGGAGGTTCTGGGGACCTGCATGCTGTTGCTCGTCGCGGGCAACATCACGACGACGAACCTGATCACGAACGCCGTCCGGTGTTTCGGCGAGCCTGATGTCGACCTCCTCGGGACCTACACGGAGGCGGGCGCGGTTCCCACGATGGCCATCGAGGAGGCGCTTCGCTACCGCGCGCCCGTCCAGGCGATGACCCGCATCGCGACCGAGGAGGTGACGATGAGCGGCGAGACCATCGGCGCGGGCGACCGGGTCATCGTCTGGCTCGGCTCGGCAAACCGCGACGAGCGACAGTTCCCCGACGGCGATTCGTTCGTTCCCGACCGCTCGCCAAACCAGCATCTCGGGTTCGGTCACGGCACCCACTACTGTCTGGGCGCGCCACTCGCTCGATTGGAGGCCGAAGTCGCCCTCTCGGAACTGTTCGACCGGCTCGCGGACCTCGAACCCGTCGAAACCGACCTCCAGCCGACCCGCAGTTCGTTCATCTACGGCGTCGAGTCGCTGCCCCTGCACTACGCTACCGTCTGAGGGTGGATCTTTATGGCGTCCTGCGTCGAACCGTCACGTATGAACGACGGCGAGACACCCGACGACGTCAGCGAGGAGGAGATCGACCGGATCGACTTCGGGCAGCCGGTCTTCGACGGGGAGGGCAATCGCCTCGGCAAGGTCCGCGGGTTCGACAACGCCGGATTCTACGTCACGATGCGCGAGGGCTACGAGTCCATGAGCGTCGAGCACGCCCGTTCCGGCGGCCAGTTCGGCGAGGCCGAACTCATGTGGCGCTGCACGGAGTGTGGCGAGATGGGCCGGATCGACGAGGGCCTCCCCGAGGAGTGTCCGAACTGTGGCGAACCCCGGGAATCGCTGATGTACTGGACCGAAGACTAGCGGTGAGGATCGTCGTCTTCGGCGCGGGCAGTCTCGGGAGCCTCCTCGGGGGCCTGCTCGCGCGCGAACACCGCGTCACGCTGGTCGGGCGCGATCCCCACGTTTCTACCATTCGGGAGGACGGCCTGCGGATCTCGGGTGCTATCGAGGCGCACGTCTTCCCCGACGCGACGACCGACGCCGACCTCGCGGCGGATCTCGTACTCGTTACGGTCAAGAGCTACGACACCGCTCGGGCCGCCCGGACCCTTTCGACCGGCGAGTTCGGGGCCGTACTCTCGCTCCAGAACGGGATCGGCAACGAGGACCGCCTCGCACGCGACCTCGACTCCCCGGTGCTCGCCGGAACGGCCAGTTACGGCGCGGCCCTCGAGAGGCCGGGCGAGGTCGCCTGCACGGGGGTCGGGCGAGTGGTCCTCGGATCGTCCGAGGGCGGCGAGAGCGCGCTCGCAGCGCGCGTCGGAGAGGCGTTCGCCGACGCCGGAATCGAGGCGACCGTCGCCGCCGACATGCCCCGACGGCTCTGGGAGAAGTGTGCGGTCAACGCGGGGATCAACCCCGTGACGGCGCTCGCAGGGATCGAAAACGGTGCGATACTGGCCGATCCGGCGTGGCCGATCGCCCGCGAGGCGGCCCGCGAGACCGCTCGCGTCGCCCGCGAGAACGGGGTCGAACTGGCCGAGGAAACGGCCGTCGGCGCGCTCCGGCGGGTCGCGAGCGCCACCCGTGAAAACACGTCTTCGATGGCGCAGGACCTCGAGAAGGGACGGCGAACCGAGATCGATGCGATCAACGGCGCCGTCGTCGAGCACGCCCGGAGCGAGGTCCCGACGAACGCGCTGCTCGCGGGACTGGTGAAAACGTGGGAAACCTCGAAAGGACTGCGTTAGAACGGCGCCTGCGGGCCTTCGTCGCTCGACTCGTCGTCGGTGGTCTCGCCGGGGAACGAGGGGCTCATGCCGCCGCCCATTCCGCCGTCGCCGCCCATGCCGGTCTCGGCGTGAACCTGCGTGATCTCGGGGATCTCCTTGACCATCCGGCTCTTGATCGCCTGGATCGTCATCGGGGAGATGCCACAGCCGCTGCAGGCCCCGCCCAGTTGGATCGTCACCTCGCCGCTCTCGCGGTCGAGGTTCTGGATGGCGGCGCTGCCGCCGTGCATCTGGATCTGCGGGAAGTTGCGCCGCAGGAAGTTCATCACGCGCTCGTCGAGGTCGTCCGCTTCCTGCGTGTCGGTGCTCATGTTCCCGGGTAGGGAGCCAGCGTTGATAGACCTTTGGACTGCCTCATACTGTCGGCTGTACGGACGTACCCATCGCCGGGAACGGTCGGATCATCGGAGTTCCAATTAACGGGTTACAGCCGCCAGTATCAGCGCTCGACGCCGAACACCCGGTGGAGTTCGGTCTCGATCCGTTCGACGTAGGTTTCGAGTATTCCCTCGAAGCGCTCCCGTTCGACGATCACGCCCTGTAGCCGGTCGTAGGGGTTCTCGGGGAGGTCGACCGAGAACTCCCCATCCTCGTACTGGGGCTCGCTCTCGTTCAACACCTGTTGGTCGATCGCGTGAACCAACTCGGAGTCGTAGCGGTCGTTCATGTGCTCGAAGGCGTTCTTGTAGGCCCGCTGCAGCTCGTTGAAGTAGTGGACGTACTTGTCCTCGAACTTCGAGGGATCGAATTCGGCCATACCCGTCCCTTGAACGGCCCGGGTAAAAACGGGGCGGTGTCCCTATCCCGACGTTCTCTATCGCCACTACTGGTTTATCCACCGTGGCGCCGTGTGGTACGTACCATCTGCGGGACCGGCAACGAGCGGGTAACGTGGATCTCCGCGGCCGGATGTCGCGTTCGGTATCGACAGCCACGATGCCGGTCCGATACTGGGGCCACCGATCCATACACACGATCGGTTATCACAGCCCCGTCGGTCGTGCTCCACGACCGGATCCGAGGAGCGACCGACGGCCATAAACCGGATACGGCGATACGAAACCCACCTCATTCCGAGCCGATGCGGGTTTCACGGGGTGTATTACCCTCGCGGGTGTACGCTGGCGTATGAGCGCTACGATAGCAGAGATCGAACTCCCGACCGAGGAGTTCGCCCTCTCGGAAACGCTCTCGGAGATCGAGGACCTCGAATTCGAGGTCGAACGGTTCGTCGCCCACGACGCCGACCACGTCATGCCGTTCGTCTGGGTCAGCGGCGACGACGGCGACCGGATCGGGGAGACGCTCGAACGCGACGGCTCGGTGGAGGACCTCCAACTCCTCTCGGAACTCGACGGCGAGTGGCTCTACCGCATGGAGTGGATCGACCAGATCGAGACGTTGGTCCGGATCCTCGTCGAGGAGGACGGCTCGATCCTCGCCGCGTTCGGCGACGAGTCGGGCTGGCAGCTCCGCGTGCTCTTTCCCGAACGGGACGCGCTCTCGCGCACCTACGACTACTGCCGGGACGCCGGGCTCACGATGGACATTCGGAGCATCTACCGGCTCGACGACGGCCGCGAGGGCCGGTTCGGCCTCACCGACGAGCAGCAGGACACGCTCGTCGCCGCCTACGAGCGCGGCTACTTCGACGTTCCACGGGAGATCACCCTCACCGACCTCGCCGACGAGATCGGGATCTCCCACCAGGCGCTCTCCGAACGCCTGCGTCGCGGGGAGAAGAGCGTCCTCGAGAACACCGTCATCGTCGGCTCCGAGGGCGAGTAGCTCACCGCTCGCGGAGGTACCGCCGACGAGCAGCACGACGAGGACCGATCGTGCGAGTCCGTCGACGGCGTCGAGCACGTCGAGCGTCCCGAGCGTAGATCCGACGATCACGTACCAGAGGACGATCTGCCCCGCCGTAAACGGGATTCCGACCGCGTAGAGCAGCGGCCGGCGGTAGTCCACGAGTACGGGGGCGATCCCGCCGAAGAAGCCCGGTCCCGCGAGGCGGAAACCCGTCCGAAGCACGAAATCGGACGACCGCCGCGAACCCCGGCCTCACGCCAGTTGCTCGCCGACGAGTCGATCCGCGCGGGCGATGAACGCCGCTCGCTCGCCCTCGGGAACCGTCGCGCCGGCGGCGACGTCGTGGCCGCCGCCGTCGCCGCCGACGGCGCGGGCGGCGGTCCCGACCACCGCCGAGAGGTCGAGCCCCCGGCGGACGAGGGCGTGGGTTCCCCGGGCCGACACCTTCGCGCTCCCGTCGTCCTTCTCGGCGAAGGCGACGATCGGTTTCCCCGGGTCGGCGCCGTCGGACCCGAGCGCCATCCCCGCGACGATGCCGACGATCGTCTCGGGGATCCGGTCCTCGGCGTCGAACCACTGGAGGTTCGTCTCGCGGGTGATCCCCATCGATCTCACCAGACGCAACCCCGCCGAGAGGTTGCGCCGGTGGTTCTTCAACAACTCGCGGGCCGCATCGAGCGCGCCCTCGCGGTCGCCCAGACAGACCGCGAGCCCCACGTCGGCGCGTTCGTAGCGCGCGGTGGCGTTGAGCAGCGTCGAAAACTCGCTCGCGTCCCGGAGTTCGGTCCCCGGTTGCTCGCGCGCGAGGGTGTGGGTCGTCCCGATCAACCCGTCGATCCGCTCGCTCGGAACGCCGCTCGCGACCGCCCGCCGGACGAGCGCGCTCGCGACCGTTCGCTTCTCGTCGTCCGCCAGATCGGCCCAACAGCGCCACTCGCCCCCTTCACGGAGGTCGATGTCGAGGTCGTCGAGGAACCTGAGGGTGCCGTTCGCGTCGCCCGAGATCCCCGGGATCCCGACGTCGCTCGTGTACTCCAGAAGCTTCGGGAGGGGGCGCGTCTGGGTGCCGTACAGCGCGAGGTCCGTGGCGGTATCCAGCACGCCCGCTTCGACGCCCTCTCTCACGACCGCCGCGTTCGCACCGACGAGTTCGCCGTCGCTCGACTGCATGTCGCCGACCGCCCCGACGACCGCCAGCGCCGCGAGGTCCCGGTTCGCGGGACCACCCAACGCGCGCGCGAGGAGGTACGCCGTCCCCGCACCCGAGAGCTCAGTCGCTCCGTTCAGCCCCTCCAGAAGCGGGTTGCAGTGGAACTCGGTCTCTGCGTCCGCGGGCTGGTGGTGATCGCAGATCACGGGCGTGAACGCGCCGCGGTCCTCGTGCTCGGCGATCAGGTCGAGTTGGCCGCTGCCGAAGTCGGTGAAGAGGACGGTCCCGAACCCGCTCTCGGCGATCTCCTCCAACGCCTCGGCGTCGAGCTGGTTGGCGAACGTCGCCTCGAACGGAATCCCCGCGCGTTCGAGCGCGCTCGCCGCGATCCCCGCGCTCGCCAGTCCGTCGGCATCGATGTGCGAGGCCAGCAGCACCCCCTCGGCCCGGGCTATCCGCTCCGCACAGGCGCTCGCGCGCGCGTCGAGTTCGGGGACCGGTCCGACCATCTACGCTCCGTTGGCCCGTCACCGAGTATAAACTTCCGGAGTGGAGCGGTGGCGGTTTACCTCCCGGCCGGCCTACCCTTCCGTATGCCCTCGAACTCGCTCGTCTCGGTCCTCGTGAAACTGCTGGTCGTGGGGCTGCTGGCGATCACGCTCGTCTCGACGTACCTCACGAGCCGGCAGTCCGGCCCCGTCGCGGCGCTCCCGAGCCTGATCGGCGTCTACGTCACGCTCGTCCTCGCGGTCGGCGTCTTCGCCACGAGCCTGCTCGACCCCCGCTTTCAGGTCGCGTTCGCGCTCGGCATCGCCGCCCTCGGCGTCTCGCTGTACGTCACCGGGAGCGCCCTCGTCGGCGCCCTGCTGGCGGCCGTTGGCCTGTTCGCGCTGGGGACGAAGGGCCGCGAACTCGCCCGATAGCGAAACCGGGAAACGCCGGCCCGCCGTCGCGCCGGTATGGACGCCGCCTACCCGCCGCCGGTCGAACGGGGCGACACGGTCGCGGTGATCGCCCCCTCGCACGCCGCCCCCCGGGGCGCGCTCTCCCGGGGGATCGGACGCCTCCGCTCGTTCGACCTCGACGTGGAGGTCTTCGACACCGCGACCCGCACGACCGACTGGCTCCGCGCCAATCCCGGGGCGCGCGCCGAGGATGTCCACCGGGCGTTCGAGCGCGAGGATATCCGAGGAATTATCGCCGCGTTCGGCGGCAACGACCAGCTCCGGATGCTCCCCCATCTCGATCCCGAGCGCGTTCGTGAGAACCCCACGCGCTTTTTCGGCGCGAGCGACAACACCCACCTGCACCTGTTTCTCGACGACCTGGGGATCGTCTCGTTTTACGGCGCTCAGCTGTTTCCCGATCTGGTCGCCGACCCGCGGATGCGCCCCTCCACCCGCGGGTGGGTCGAGCGCGCCCTGTTCGAGACGCCCTTCGGCCCGCTCTCGCCCGCCGAGGGGTGGACCGACGAGTACTACGACATCGAGAGCGACATGCCCCGGACGTGGTTCGACGGCGAGGGGTGGCACTGGCACAACGCCGATGAACGGACGTTCACCGCGCCCGTGATCGGCGGCTGTCTCGCCATGCTCGAATCCCAACTGCTGACCGACACGCCCTACTTCACCCGCCAGACCTGCGAGGGGCGGATCCTCGCGGTCGAGACCTCCGGGGAGACCCCCGAGGCCGCGGTGGTTGAGCGGTTCCTGATGGCGCTCGGCGAGCGGGGCATCCTCGATGCCTGCGAGGCGCTCGTCGTCGGCAAGCCCGAGACACCCGGGGCTGGAGAACGCGAGGAGTACCGCCGCCGCCAGCGCCGGACCGTCGCCGCGACGGTCGACGAGTACGAACCCGACCTCCCGGTCGTCTTCGATCTGGACTTCGGCCACGCCGCGCCGGACCTCCCCCTGCCGCTGGGCGCGCCCATGACGGTCGATACGGGCGCGCGCGAGATCCGATTCACCCGGTCGTGACCTCGGCGGGATCTCGTAGCCACCCGGCTATGTCGCCTCCCGAGAGCCGACGCCGTGGTTCGATCCCCGGGCGGGAACTCTCCTGACTGCTACGAGAATCTCTCTCACTCCCGATAGCTCGGCGCCGCCCGCTCTACCACGCCACAGGCCAGTTCCTCGAAGTCCGCGTTCTCGGGGACGGCGTCGACCGCGATCCCCTCGCGTTCGGCGGTCGCGCGGGTCGGCTCGCCGATCGCGCCGACGACGGCGGTGGAGAGGCCCGCGATCGCCTCCTCGCGCAGGTCGCGCTCGTCGGTGGCCGCGAGAAAGTGCTCGACCGTCAGCGAGGAGGTAAACAGCGCCCCCTCCAGTTCGCCCGCGGCGGCCCGCTCGACGGAGACGCCCGACTCGGGCGGGCGAACCAGCCTGTAGAGGACCGTCTCGTGGACGAACGCGCCCGCGTCGTTCAGCCCCTCGGTGAGGACCGGACTGCCGTGGTCCGAGCGGGCGACCTCGACGCGCGCGCCCGCGACCTCCCCGTCCAGCGCGCGGACGAGGCCGACTGAGGAGAACTCCTCGGGGATCAGATCCACGTCGTAGCCCGCCTCCCGGAGCGCTCTGGCTGTTCTATCGCCGATCGCACAGACCGTCCCCGACGGGGTCCACCCCTCCGCCCGTGCCAACTCGACGCCGGTCTTGCTCGTCAGGATCGTATAGTCGCCGTCCGCCCGTGGACTCGCTCCCGTCGGCTCGACCGCGAGCATCGGATCGGCTATCGGATCCGCGCCGAGCGCCTCCAAAAGCTCGACCGCCTCCGCGAGCCGTTCGTCGTCGGGTCGAAAGACCGCGATCCGGGTCTCCTGGGTCATTTCTCGCCCTCCCCATAGAGCCCCGCGACCCCGCCGATCACCGTCACCGCGGGCGGTTCGATCCCCTCGTCGTCGCGCACCGAGACGATCGTTTCGAGCGTTCCGACCACTGCCCGCCCGTCGGGCCAGGTGCCGCGTTCGACCAGCGCGACGGGCGTCTCGGGGTCCATCCCCGCCTCGCGAAGCGCCCGGGTGTACTCGGGGAGCTTACCGACGCCCATCAGCACGACGATCGTTCCCCCCGTCGCCGCGAGCGCCCCCCAGTCGACCGCCGACTCCCCCTTCGTGGGGTCCTCGTGGCCGGTGACGAACGACACACTCGAAGCGTGATCGCGGTGGGTGACGGGAATCCCGAAGACGGCGGGCGCCGCGATCGCGGAGGTGATCCCGGGGACCACTTCCACGGGGATCCCGCGCTCGCGGAGGTACCGTCGCTCCTCGCCGCCGCGCCCGAAGACGAACGGATCGCCGCCCTTCAGCCGGACCACCCGCTGGCCCTCGCGGGCGAGTTCGGCAAGGCGCTCGTTGATCTCTGCCTGGCCCGTTCGCTCCCCGCCCGCACGCTTGCCGACGTCCTCGCGCTTTCCCTCGGGGATCGATTCGATGATCTCGGGACCCGGAAGCTTGTCGTGGAGAACCACGTCGGCCTCCTCGATCAGGCGTTTTGCCTTCACCGTCAGGAGTTCGGGGTCGCCGGGGCCGCTTCCCACCAGGTAGACGGTTCCGGTCATCCCTCGTCCTCGCCCTCCGTCCGCTCCGTGTCGGTCTCCCCCTCGCCGGCCTCGCGTTTGGCCTCCTCGATCAGGTCGCGCGCGCCCCGGTCGGCGAGTTCCTCCGCGAGGTCGCGGGCGGTCTCGGCGTGGCGTTCGACGGGCAAGTCCCGCGTCACCGAGACGGTCGGCTCGCCCCCTCTGGCGAGCACCTGTACGCGCGTGCGGACGTGTTCGCCCTGGATCACCGCGTGGATCCCGATCGGCGCGACACAGCCCCCGCCGAGACTCGCCAGGACGGAGCGCTCGACGGTCGTCTCGACGCGGGTCCGGGGGTGGTCGATCGCGCCGTTGACCTCGCGGGCGAGGTCGTCGTCCTCCATCGTCACCGCGAGCGCCCCCTGTCCGGCGGCGGGGACGAACGTTTCTACGGGGAGCTCCCTCGTCGGGACCTCCCGATCCAGCCCCGAACGTTCCAGCCCGGCCGCGGCGAGCACGATCGCGTCGAACGACTCCTCGCGCCCGAACGCGCGGCGCTCGCGCTCGGAGAGCCCCTCGACCCACTCCTCCGGTCGGGAGTCGAACTCGGGTTCGGCGTCCGGGTCGGCCTTTCGCTCCTCGTCGGCGGCCACCCGCCGGTCGTACTCCTCGTTGAGCGACTTCGAGAGCAGCTTCTCGACGCGGGTGTCGACGTTTCCTCGGAGGGGCTCGACGGTCAGGTCGGGCCGCTGTGCGAGCAGCTGTGCCCCCCGCCGGAGGCTGCCGGTGCCGACGGTCGCGCCCTCGGGGAGCTCTTCGAGGGTCGCCCCCTCGGGGGTCACGAGCCGGTCGCCCGCCGCCGCCCGTTGGGGGATGGCGGCGACGACCAGTCGGGAGTCCTCCGTGGGCATGTCCTTCATCGAGTGGATCGCGCCGTCGACCTCCCCTTTCAGGACCTCCTCGTCGAGGCTGCGGACGAACGCCCCGGTCTTGCCGAGCCGGTGGATGAGTTCGTCGCGGATCCGGTCGCCGGTCGTCTCGACCGTGACGAGTTCGACCTCCCGGCGACGCCCCGAGAGCGCCCGCTTGACCGTCTCGGCCTGGGCGAGCGCGAGGTCCGACCCGCGCGTCGCCAGCCGAATCGGGTCCGATCGCGTGGTCATGTCCGGGTTTCGGCTCCCGACGCACATATACTGCCTGTTGTCTCCTCCGTCCCGGAGAAGTGTTGCCAGATGTTCATTTACGCACCCTTATCCCGTCAGCAGTTTTGGACAACGCATGGGAACGATCGCTGAACTCACGATACCGGCCGCGGAGTTCGCGCTGCGGGACACCCTAGCCGACGTCCCCAGCGTGGAGTTCGAGATCGAGCGCGTCGCGGCCCACGGCGAGGGGCGTCTCATCCCCTTCGTCTGGGTCCGCACCGCGGAGTTCGAGACCTTCGAGGAGGCGCTGGCCGAGGATCCGACCGTCGACGGGGTCGAGTGTCTCTCCGAACTCGACGCCGAACGGCTCTATCGCATGGACTGGGTCGACTCGATCCACCCGGTCGGCGCCATCCTCGAGGCCGACTCGACGATCCTCTCGGCGACCGGCACCGACGGCCAGTGGCGGCTTCGCATCCTCTTTCCCGACCGGGGGGCGCTCTCGGAGACGTACGATCGCTGTCGACGCGCCGGCATCGACTTCGACGTCAGCAGCATCTACGATCTCGAAGGGAACCGCCGCGGCCAGTACAGCCTCACGAAGGAGCAACACGACACGCTCGTCGAGGGCGTCGAACGCGGCTACTACAACGTCCCCCGCGACCTCACCCTCGGCGAGTTCGCCGAGAGCCTCGACGTCTCACACCAGGCGCTCTCGGAGCGACTGCGCCGGGGTCACCGCAACCTCATCGAGTCCGCGCTGATCACCGGGCCGACCGAAGAATAACGAAAACCGCGTGTCGATGGCCTACCGACGGGTGTCGTCGTCGTCCAGCAGTCCGTCGTCGTCGTCATCCAGCAGTCCATCGTCGTCCGTGGTGCCCGTCCCGCCCGTCGGCGTGTTGGCACCCGAGCCGGCCGTGCTGCCGGTACCGGTGGTTCCGGTTCCGGCCGTGGTGGCCGATCCGAGTCGAACCGCGTCGTCGTCGACCGACGCGACGGACTCCGACTGCAACGGGTAGGTGTCCTCGTCGCGGTCCTCCCAACCGAGTTTCGACTTGATCTTGTCCGTCAACCCGGGGTCCGGGTCGACGTAGGCGGTCCCGTGTTCGACGTCCGCGATGATGCCGACCTCATCGCCCTGGTCGTTGACGACGGTCTTGCCCTCGTCGTCCTCGGTGAAGTTGTGTGCCATCGCATCACCCGCTACTCCCGGATTCGGCTTGCTGGTCGTGCTTGCATCCGCAGCCCGTTTATCCGCGATCTAGCCGTACGGGCAGGGCGGCCTGCCGACGATAGAGGTAGTACGCCGCCACCGGCGGCTGGAGCACGGTCAGGAGGAGGCTCGCGAACGCCAGCGCGAGGTACAGCGCGGGGTTGGGCCGCCAGTCGGCACCGGAGTTGCGGAGGTAGACCGCGTCCCGGTAGATCCCGACCGGGAACGCCGCGAGGGTGAGTCCGCCCGCGAGCGCCGGAACGGCGACGACGAGCGGCGGCAACGCGAGGACGTACGCGAGCAGGGCGATCGGGACCCCCGTGAGCGCCCCGCCGAGCGAGGCGGCGACGAGGACCCACCAGCCGTCCCACCCCGGCGCGACGGGTACCCGGTCGTGGCGGCGATAGAGGTACAGCAGGCCGAAGACGGGCGCGGAGAGCACCAGCGCGCCGAGCGCGTACGCGTTCCCCCACGGTCGCCACAGCCGTTGCCGACGGAGCCGTCTCGCGTCCATGAGGACACAGACCGGCACGCCGACCCGGATCAGGACGCCGGCGGCGCTCGCGAGGGCGAGCAGCAGCCGGCCCACGCGCGTGTCGGGGTGCTCGGCCAGCAGGCCGACGATTCCGACGCCGATCACCGCCGGGAGCGAGAGCAACAGGCCCTCCAGTAGCCTGTACCACGTCCCGTCGGTCGGGGACTCGCGGGCGGGCCCGCCGGCGCGAGTCGACGGCGTCCGAACGGCCACGGCCGGCGGTAGCGGCCCGCGGGCCATCTACAGGGCGTGTTTGTACGCCTCAAGGGTCTCCTCGACGTCCTCCTCCGTGTGGGCGTCGCTCACGAACTGGGCCTCGAACCCGTTCTGGCTGAGGAAGACGCCCTGATCGAACATCGCGGGCCAGAGCAGACGGTTCCAGCGCTCGATCTCGGTGTTTCCGACATCCGCGCCCGTCTTCGGACAGTGCGTGTAGCGCGCACAGTCGGTGCGCTGCTCACAGCCCGACTCGCAGTGGCTCTCGCTCTCGACGGGCGCCTCACGAGTAAAGAGCACCTTGAAGACGCTGTCGGTTCCCGCCACCGTGTACTCGGGGGCCTGATCCGCACAGATGTCGGTCAGCCCCGACCGCAACTGCTCACCCAGGTCGTTGACGTGGTCGTAGACGCCGTTCTCGGCGGCGTATTTCAGCGTTTCCAACCCGGCGGCCATCGTCACCGGATGCCCCGAGAACGTCCCCGCCTGGAAGACGTCGCCCGAGGGGGTAAAGGACTCGACGACCTCCGCGCGCCCGCCGATCGCGCCGACCGGGAATCCACCCCCGACGATCTTCCCGAAGGTCGTCAGATCGGGCGTGACGTCGAACCGCCCCTGTGCGCAGGCCAGGCCGCCGACCCGGAAGCCGGTGATGACCTCGTCGAAAACGAGCAGGGAACCGTGTTCGCGGGTCAGTTTCCGGAGCGTCTCGTGGTAGCCATCGACGGGGGAGACGATCCCCTTGTTCGCCAGGATCGGCTCGACGAGCACGCCCGCGATCTCCCCGCCGCGCTCCTCGAAGACTCGCTCTACGGTTTCGGTGTCGTTGAACGGCACCGGGATGGTGTGCTCGGCAAAGGAGTCGGGGACGCCCTTCGAACTCGGCGCGGGACTCTCGGGGTCGCCCTCGACCAGCGTCGACTCCTGGGCGCCGTGATACCCGCCCTGCATGACGACGATCTTCTCCCTCCCCGTGTAGCCCCGCGCGAGGCGCACCGCCGAAACGGTCGCCTCGGTACCCGAGTTCACGAACCGGATCTTCTCGACCGAGGGGACGTGGCGGGCGACGAACTCCGCGAGTTCGACCTCGATCTCGGTGGGTGCGCCGTACATCGGCCCGGCGCTGGCCTGCTTTTGAACTGCTGACTGGACGGGTTGGGGAAGGTCGTGGCCCAGAAGCAGGGGCCCGAGGCCCATCACCCAGTCGATATACCGGTTTCCGTCGGCGTCGATGACGTGGCCTCCGTCGCCGCGCTCGACGAAGAAGGGGTACGGCTGGATCGCTGCGCGAACCGGGGAGTTCACCCCGCCCGGCAGGACGGAGAGCGCCCGGTCGTAGAGGTCGCGCGAGTCCTCGAGGGTCATACCCGCGCTTGGTCGCCGAGGTTCATTAATCGGGGTGGGTCGGCGTCGCGCGCGTCGCCGTCGCCTTGAACGAGGCGACGACCGCCCGGCCGGGTTCGAGGCCCAGTCGGTCGACGCTCGTCCGCGTCACGAGCGCGGTCAACGACGTCCCCGAGCCGACGTCGAGACGGACGCGCGCGACCGTCTCGCCGTGTTCGACGCGCTCGACCGTCCCGGAAAACCGGTTGCGAGCGCTCGTCCCGTCGGGTGCCGGCGTCTCCTCGGGCGGCGTGAGCGTGATCGCGTCCGACCGGACCGCCACCGCGACCGCCTCGCCCTCGGGCGGGACGAGCGCACGAAGCCGACCCGGCGCGCAGTCGACGGTCCCGAGTTCGCCCTCGCGCTCGATCACGGTCCCCGAGAGCACCGTCTCCTCGACGGCCGTCAGCCCCTCGGCGGCGGTTTCGAGGCGCTCGAACCGTTCGAGCAACGCGCGCGCCTCGTCGGTGAGCGAACTCCCGCCGCCGCCGGATCCCCCACGCTGGCGCTCGACCAGCGGGCCGAGCGCCTCCTCCAGTTCGACGACCCGCCGCTGGGCGTGGGCGTAGGAGCGTTCGAGCGCCCCCGCAGCGGCGTGGATCGAGCCGTGCTCGTCGATCGCCGCGAGGAGTTCGACGTCCCGGTCGGTGACGCTCTCGTCGCCGACGGCCAACCGCGTCTCGACCGCGCCGCGGACGCTATCGTCGTCCATAGCGATACCCTGTTCGAGTACGGACGGGGAGATCAATCCAGCGGTGGGTCAGTAGAGCAGTTCGCCGTCGACGAACTTTCGCGCGCGCTCGTCGCGCGGGTCCTCGAAGACCCGTTTCGTGGGGCCGACCTCGATGATCCCCCTGCCGAGCAACACCGCGACCCGGTCGGCGATCCGTTCGGCCTGGTGCATGTCGTGGGTCGCGATCACGACGCCGATCCCTCTCTCCTTCGCCTTCCCGATCGCCCCCTCCAGCAGGGCGGTGTTTCGCGGGTCGAGGTCCGAGGTGGGCTCGTCGAGCAACAGCACGTCGGGGTCGTACGCGAGCGCGCGGGCGAACGCGACCCGCTGGGCCTCGCCACCGGAGAGCGAGCGGGCGTTCCGTCCTTCCTTGCCGTCGAGGCCGACCACGTCGAGCGCCGAAAGCGCCGCGTCGTGCGTTCCGTTCGTCCTGCCGACGAGTTCGGCCGCGTTTCGCTTCACCCGTTCGGGCCACGACTGGCGCACCCGGAGGCCGTACTCGGCGTTCTTCAGTACCGGGGCGTCGAACAGGCTCGGCTCCTGGAACACCATGCCGACGTTCCGGCGCAGCGCGAGCCGCCGGTTCTCCGGGACCCGCCAGACGTCGGTCCCCTCGTAGCTGATCGTCCCCGCGTCGGGGCGCTCGAACAGCGCGAGCAGTCTGAGAAGCGTGGACTTCCCGACCCCGGAGGGTCCGATGATCGCCAGTACCTCGCCGCGCTCGACGGTCAGCGAGACGTCCGCGAACACGGGTTCGTCGTAGGCGTGGTCGAGGCCCGAAACGTCGAGGATCGCCGTCATCGCCGTCCACCCCCGCCGAGTCGGCCGACGAGCCAGTTGACCAGCAGGACGAGCGCGACGAGGATCGCCCCCAGGAACATCGCGGTCCCGTAGCGACCCTGTCTGGCCTCCAGTTGGATGGCGGTCGTGAGGTTGCGGGTGTAGGAGGTGCCGTCGGCGTAGGCGATGTTCCCCCCGACGATCAGTACGGAACCGACCTCGCTGATCGCCCGGCCGAACCCCGCCAGTATCGCGGTCGCGATTCCGAAACGGGCCTCCTTGATCACGACGAGCGCGACGTCGAGTCGGGTGCCGCCCATGGCGTAGGCCGCGTCCCGAACCGATCCCTCGACGCCCGTGACCGCCGCGAGGCTCACCCCCGTGATGACCGGCGTGGCGAGCACGAACTGCGACATGACCATCGCCTGTGGGGTGAACACGAGGTCGAGAAAGCCCAGCGGCCCCTGATTCGACACCAGGAACAGGACGACGAGGCCGACGACGACGCTCGGGAACCCCATCCCGGTGTTGATCACGGCGGTCACGAGACCCTTGCCGGGGAACTCCTTGAAGCCGACGACGAGGGCGACCGGCAGGCTCACCAGCGTCGAGAGCGCGACGGCGGTGAGGCTCACGTACAGCGAGACGCGGACGATGCTCCGGATGTAGTTGCTCTCGAAGGGCAACTCGACGATCGGCGGGAGCGCCTCGACGATCATCACTCCCCGTCCGTCCCGCCTTCCTCGCCCTCGGGCCGCCAGCCCTCCGGGACGTACTGCCCGAAGTTCGGGTCCTCCGAGAGCGCCTGCGGGAAGAACAACTGCTCGCCGTCGAGTTCGTAGTTCTCGATGACGTCCTGTCCCTCGGGACTGGTGAGAAAGCCGATGTAGGACATCGCCAACTGGTAGTTGACGTCCCCGTGGACCGCGGGGTTGATCGCGAGCACCCCGTAGGGGTTCGCCAGGATCTCGGGACCGCCCTCGACGGGCCCCTGAACGAGGATCTCCAGTTCGATCTCCTCGCGCTGGGAGATGAACGTCCCCCGGTCCGAGAGGGTGTACGCGCCCTGCTGGCTGGCCTGATTGAGCGTGTCGCCCATCCCCTGGCCCGTCTCGAGATACCACTCGCCGCCGGGATCGACGCCCGCGGCCTCCCAGATCCGACGCTCGGCCGTGTGGGTCCCCGAGTCGTCCCCGCGCGAGGCGAACAGAGACCCGCTCTCGGCGATCGCCTGGAACGCCGCGAGCGCGTCCCCGCTGCCGCCGATTCCGGCGGGGTCGTCGCCCGGCCCGACGATCACGAAGTCGTTGAACATCAGGTCCCGGCGGTTGATCCCGTGGCCGTTTCGCATGAACTCGTCCTCCTGGCTCCGGGCGTGGACCATCACGACGTCGCAGTCGCCCGAGCGTGCGGTTTCGAGGGCCGCGCCCGTTCCCTGGGAGATCGCCTGGACCGGCGTGCCGAAGTTCTCCTCGAAGGCGGCGTTGACCTCGTCCAAGAGACCGGTGTCGTAGGTGCTGGTCGTTGTCGCGAGCACCAGTTCCTGACCGGCGATAGAGCCGCCACTGCTCCCGCTCTCGTTGTTCCCACTGTCGCCCTCGCCGCCCGAGAGCACCCCGGTACAGCCGGCCAGTCCGGCCGCCACTCCCCCGCCAGCCAGTGCCAGAAAATCGCGTCGTTGTATCGCCATGGGAACAACGCTCGCGCGGAGCCACTTAGCGTTTGCTCATGGGGGTAACGACGACCGGTTACGAAACGGGGCGGAGGAACCGTCTCGATCGAGCGCGAAACCGCGGTCGGTTACTCAGACCGCCTCGGGACCGCGCTTGCCGGTGCGGACCTGCAGCGCGTCCGTTACCGGGATGACGAAGACCTTGCCGTCCCCGGGTTCGCCGGTGTTCGCAGCCTCGCGGATCGCGCCGACCACGTCCTCGACCGGGATGTCCGCGACGACGCACTCGATCTTGACCTTCTGGTGGAGGTCGACGGTGTACTCCTCGCCGCGCCACTGGCCCTTCTTCGCGGGCTGGCTCCCTCTCCCCGAGACGTTCGTCACAGTAAGGGAAGGGGCGCCGACGTTCGCGAGTTCGCGTTTGACCGCCCCTAACCTATCCGGCCGGACGATCGCGGTCACGAGGTTGATCTCGGATTTGGAGACGCCGCCGTCGGATCTGAAATCCGACGAGGATCGCGTCGCGTCGACGCGCTCACCGCCGTCGGTCCGAACGAGTTCGGGGCTCCCGTCGGTGGCGATGTCGGGACCGCCGAACTCGGGGTAGGTGTCGACGCCGTGTTCGCTGACGTCGAGGCCGTCGCGCTCGTGGTCGGGGGTCACTCTCGCCTGCCCGACGGCCCTGAACGCGCCCCAGACGAGCGCGGTCGCGCCGACCGTCCAGGCCGCGATCACGACGACGCCCGCGACCTGCGCGAACACCGTCGGGCCCTCGCCGGGGACGGCGACGAACGGGATCGCCAGCGCGCCGATGACCCCGGCCGAGCCGTGGACGGGGAAGACCGCACAGACGTCGTCGATCTTGAGGGTGCGCTCGACGAAGCGGAACACGAGGGGGAGCTGTGCGCCGGCGACGAAGGCGACCAGCACCGCGCCCCACCAGGTGACGACGTCGGCGATGCCGGTCACGGCGACCAACCCGGCTAGAAGGCCGTTGGCGACGTAGAGCGTGTCGACCTTCCGCGTGAGAGCCAGGGAAACGACGCTCGCGCCGATCGCGCCCAAGGCCATTCCGAGGGTCGTCGCGAGCGCGACCCGGCCGACGTAGGCGAAGTCACCCAGCAGGAGTTCGCCGCCCTCGGCGACGAAGACGGTCGCGGCGGTGCCGACGTTGAAGCCGTACCAGCCGAAGGCGAGCACGAGGGTGCCGAGCACCGCGAAGGTCATCGAGTGGCCGGGGATCACGTTCACCGAGCCGTCGGCGTTGTAGCGGTCCATCCGCGGGCCGAGTATCCAGGCCGCCGTGAGCCCGGCGATGCCGCCGACCGCGTGGACGATCATGCCGCCCGCGAAGTCGTGGAAACCGAGCACGTCGAGGAAGCCACCGGCCCACGTCAGGCCGGTGACGACGGGGTAGATCACGGCCGCCAGCAGGACGGTGTAGCCGACGTACGCGCGGAGTTTCGCGCGGCCGGCGACGGCCCCGGAGACGATCGTCGCGGCGGTCATCGCGAAGACCGCGCCGAAGAGCCAGTCGACCCACGCGCCCGAGTCGCCGCCGAGCGTCGAGGCGAACGCGTCGGTGAGCGTATAGGAGCCGCCGCCGGTGACCGCGCCGACGATCGTGCTGATCGCCGCGCCGACGAAGAAGAACATCACGACGCCGACCGCCCAGGTCAGCAGGTTCTTCGTGAGCTGGTTCGCGACGTTCTTCGAGCGCACCTGCCCCGCTTCGAGCATCGCGAAGCCGGCGTGCATGAAGAAGATGAGGAACGTCACCACGAGCACCCACATCATGTTGACGCCCTCCGCGAGCACGGTCGGATCTACCTGCATCCGATCACCTCTTCTGGACGTTCGTTACTGTTCGAACCGGTTTCGACTATGGATGTCTTGCGAATCACGGTTGAAGGGATGGAAGTAGAGGTATATAGGTGTTGGTGTTGCGATACAAAAGTTTCCAACGGATGCAGTAGACGAACGTGGGATACACAATGGGATAATAGCGATATAAGGTCGTTCTTCGTCACGAGGCCGGACAAATACTGCCGCGAAACCGGACGGGCGTCGATCTGCACGGGCTGGATCGGGCGGCGGCGATTGGGCACGGTCGCGCGAGCGACGGCCGGTCAGTCGCCGCGATAGGGGGTTTCCGTCTCCCGGTCGCCGGTGACGTACGAGCGTCCGACGAGGCTCCCGAGGAGCCACTCGCGGGGGGTCAGCCGGGAGACGTCGGTCTCGATGCCGAGATCCAGCCGGTGCTCGCTCGTCTGGGCGTAGTTCACGGCCGTCACCAGCACGACGCCGCCGACGGTGTTGCCGAGCAGGACGGGAAGCACGAACTCGATCAGGCCGGGCACCACGCGCAACTGTCCCTCGAAGACGAGGAAGAACAGGTCCGCGATGGAGACGACGCTGTGATAGAGGCCGGCCGCCGGGATGGCCAAAAAGGCGAGATACACCAGTACGAGCCGCGAGATGGTGTCGCGCGCCGCGTAGTCGATCCAGACGACGCCGGCGACGATGAACCCGGCGAACACCCCCTTGTGAAAGAGCGTCCACCACCCCGTTTCGATCCCCTCCGTCCCGAACGTGGCCGCGACCTCGACGGCTTCGGGGGTGAGAACGCCGGTGTTCGCGAGCACGAGCGCGCCGACGATGGCGCCGACCGCGTTCGCGAACAGGACGAGCCCCCAGATGCGGAACAGCGCGGGCAGGCTCGCCAGCCGTTCGAGGACGAGCGCCACCGGGGGGAGCGTGTTCTCGGTGTAGAGCTGGTAGTTGCCGAGGATGATGTAGACGAACCCCAGCGGGTAGAGGACGACGCCGATCAGCCCCGACCCGTCGCCGGCCTGGGCGGTCATCGAGGCGTGGAGCATGAACGTGAGCGTGATCGCCAAGCCGGCGGCCAGCCCGCTGAAGAAGAGTTCGCGCGTGCTCGCCGAGACCTCCTCGTGGGCGGCGACGACGACCCGCTGGAATATCTCGTCGGCCGAGAACCGATCCCGGACCACCTTCCCCGCCGCGGGCGCGCCGCTGCGCGAGCGCTCGACCGCCTCTCGGACCGACTCCTCGGTGGCAGCCTCGGCCTCGTCGTCCTCGTTCATTCGTGAGGGGAGAACGGCGAGGCGGATAACGCCTCCGTGCCACCGAGCCACGCGTCGGACCGCTCGAGTCCCTCGACCCGCCCGACTCCCTTCGACGATCGGTCTACAGCGTCTCGGCGACCTGCTCGGCGAAATCGCCGGACTACGTCCGGCTGTCAGCCGAAAGTGCCTCCGCGGCACTTTCGGCGAAATACGTCAGGATCAGGTCCGCGCCCGCGCGCTTGATCGAGAGCAGGGACTCCAGTGCCACCGCCTCCAGGTCCAGCCAGCCCCGCTCCGCGGCGGCCCGTACCATCGCGTACTCGCCGGAGACGTTGTAGGCGGCGACGGGCAGGTCGGTACCCTCGCGGACGTCGCGGACGATATCGAGGTAGGGGAGGGCTGGTTTCACCATCAGCGCGTCCGCGCCCTGCTCGGCGTCCAGTCGGGCCTCGCGGATCGCCTCCCGACGGTTGGCGGGGTCCATCTGGTAGTGGCGGCGGTCCCCGAAGGCGGGCGCACCGTCGGCGGCATCTCTGAAGGGGCCGTAGAACGCCGACTCGTACTTCACGGCGTAGCTCATGATCGGTATCTGGGTGAAGCCCTCGCGATCCAGCGCGTCGCGAACGACGCCGACCATCCCGTCCATCATCCCGCTGGGCGCGATCATGTCCGCGCCCGCCGCCGCCTGCGAGACCGCCGTGCGCTCGATGAGTTCGAGCGTCGCGTCATTGTCGACGGTCATGTGGGGGTCCTCTCTCGCTCCCTCCTCGAGACTATTGGAAGAGCTTCGCTCTTCCCAGCTTTCCCTCGCGTCGTCTTCTCGCGGGCTTTGCCCGCTCGAACGGTTCGCGAAGCGTCGCTTCGCGTTACTCGTGAGAATCCCACAGTGGCCATGAGAGGTGTACTCGCAGAAACAGAGGTCGGCGATGGCGTAGGCGTCGGTTTCCGCGGAAATTCGCCGAAGCGCCCGCTGGACGACGCCCTCCTCCGCCCACGCGCGAGTGCCCCGCTCGTCCTTCTCCTCGGGGACTCCGAAAAGCATCACCGCCTCGACGCCGGTCTCCCTGACCTCTTGGACCCGCTCCGTGATCCCCTCGACGGGCACGCGCTCGTGGCCGGGCATCGACTCGATCGGCACGCGTTCCTCGGCGGTGGCGTCGACGAACACGGGCGCGATCAGATCGCTCGGGGAGAGCGAGGTCTCGCTGACCAGCGGGCGCACGCCGTCGCTCCGGAGGCGGCGCGGGCGCTTGGTGATGTCCATGGTCGATCTGGGCGCGTCACCGTCAAAGGCGTGTCGGGAGGTCTTTGGCCGTGCCCGCCGATCCTCCGGTATGCGAGTCAGCGTCATCGGGGGCGGACGGATCGGCGACGAGGACACCGCGGCCGCCCACCGGGTGGGCGAACTGCTCGGCGAACGGGGCCACACGCTGGTCTGTGGCGGGCGAACCGGCGTCATGGAGGCGGCCTGTCGCGGCGCAACGGAGGCCGGAGGGGACACTATTGGAATCCTGCCGAGCACCGACCCCAACGAGGCCAACGACTACGTCGACGTGCCGATCGCCACCGGGATCGGCAACGCCCGCAACGTCCTCGTCGCGCTGAACGGCGAAGGCGTGATCGCGATCGACGGAAAATATGGAACGCTCTCGGAGATCGCCCACGCGCTCGATTTCGGCCGGCCGGTCGCCGGGATCGCGAGTCACGACGTGGCGGGCGTCGAGGCCGTCGAGACCCCCGAGGAAGCCGTCGAGTACGTCGAACGGGCGACCGACGGGTAGTCGAGCGCGGCGTCAACGCCTTGCCGGTCGATCGCCAACGGGTGGTATGACGGTCGTCGCCGTCGTCGACCGGATCGGCGGGGATCGGGTCGTCAGCGAGGCCGCCCGAATCGCGGACGACCTCGACTGCGACCTCCACGTCGTCTACGTGCTCGGACTGAGCCGGTTCGGCGCCCTCGAGATCTCGCTCGCCGAATGGGTCGGCATCCCCGTCGCCACGGACGTCCTTCGTGGCGTGTGTGCGCGTATCGCCGACCGGATCGCCGACCCGATCGTCGACGAGTACGAGGCCGTCGGGCTGGTCGGCCGACCGAGCGAGGAGATCCTCGCGTACGCCCGTCGGGTGGGGGCACGGCGCATCGTCGTCGACGGCGACCGCCTCGGGTGGGGGGACGCCCCCTTCCAGAACACCCGACGCGAACTCGAAAAAGGCGACGTTCCGGTTCATCCCGTGTCCTGATCACGCCATCCCGACGACGCGACGGGATCGCGGGACGGCCCGATTCGACCGCTAGTCCGCCGCGACTCCTTTGGATTCGACGGCCTCGATCAGCAGTTCGGCCACGTCGACGACCTCGATGTCGTCCTCGAAGCCGCCCGTCTTTCTGCCATCTTCGTACATCGTCATGCACATCGGGCAGGCCACCACGAACTTCTCCACGTCGGCTCCGGCCTCGGTGTCCTCCAAAGCCTCCCGGAGGCGTTCCTCGCTGGGTTTGGGCTCCTCGTCGAACTCCATCCAGAGCCCGCCCCCGCCGCCGCCACAGCAAAAGGAGTCCGCGCGATTGCGCGGCATCTCGTAGAGGTCCGCGCCCGTCGCCCGCACGAGGTCGCGCGGGGCCTCGTACTCGTCGTTGTACCGGCCCAGGTGACAGGGGTCGTGGTAGGTCACGGTGTAGTCGAGTTCATTCCCTGAGAGACCGAGTCGTCCCTCCCGGACGAGGTCTTCCACCGCTTGGGTCCAGTGGAGCACCTCGATATCGCCGTTCGAATTCCACCGCTCGTCGTACTCGAAGGGCATCATCGGGTCGTCGGCGAACTCCGAGAAGTCCACCTCGGGGTACTCGTTTTTCATCGTGTTGTACGAGTGGGGATCCGTACAGACGATCCGCTCGAACTCACAGTCCTCGAAGGTCTCCACCATGTGTCCGGCGAGTTCCAGATACAGGAACTCCTCGCCGACCCGCCGGACGTCGTTGCCGTCGTAGCGCTCGTCGTCGAAGAGGATGCCGAACGAGACGTCGGCCTGCTCGAACAGCCTCGCGAGCGAGCGCGCCACCTTCTTGTTTCGGTCGTCGAAGCTGGGGTAGTCGCCGACGTACCAGAGGTATTCTACCTGCTCCTCGCGGGCGTCGGTGAGGTCGAACGCCAGTTCGTCGGCCCAGTCGGCGCGTTTGCGCTGGGGATTTCCGAAGGTATTGCCCTTCTGCATCACGTTCTGGAAGACGTCCTGGACGTTCGAATCGACGTCGCCCTGGTCGGTGAGCTGGCGGTTCATTCTGGTAAAACTGTTTAGATGCTCGATCTCGACGGGGCAGGCGTCCATGCAGGCCATGCAGGCCATACACGACTCCATCGTCTCGGCGTCGATCACGCTCGCCCCGCCGTCGGCGATGATCGGTTCCTCCTCGCCTCCGGCGTCGAGTTCCTCTCGATACCCCTTCAGGTCGAGGATCACGTCCCGCGGGTCGAGCGGTCTATCACTGGCCTTCGCGGGACAGACCGCGGAACACCGCCCGCACTTGGTGCAGGCGTCCTGATCGAGCAGTTCCTTCCAGGTGAAATCGTCGATCGACTCGGCGTTGGTGGCGTCGAGGTCGGCGGGGACGTTCGGCAACACCTTTCCGGCCTTCTCGGTTCGGGCCACGACGTTCGCGAACGAGGAGAGCATGTGGAACGGCTTGGCGTAGGGGATCCACGCGACGAAGACGAGCGCGAGGATCGAGTGGTGCCACCAGACCCACGGATAGACGGCGGCCGCACCCTCGGGGGTCAGGCCGCCGGCCTCCAGTAGCGCGGCGGTGAAGACGCCGACGAAGCTCACGGTCTCTTCGGCGCGGATCTCCTGGCCGACCATGCCGACGCCCTGGACGAGGAAGCCCCCGGCGCCGAGGAGGAAGAGCGCCCAGACGAACGCGTCGTCCTCAAGGCTGGTGTGTTTTCCCCACAGGCGCTCGTTGCGCACGACGTATCTCCTGTACATCGCCATTCCGAGGCCGACAACAAAGAGGAGACCGAAGGCGTCGAGCACGAGCGAGTAGGCCAAATAGAAGTCGCCGACCCAGAACGAGTCGCCGGTGAGCGGCCGGTAGAAGTCCATGTCGACGAACAGGATCGTGGTACCGATCAGGAGGACGAGAAAGCCCCACATGATAAAGGCGTGCATCAGCCCGCCGTAGAGGTCGCGGTTGAACTGCTTCTCGTTCGAGCCGACGATCCGCGCCGCCGCGACGACCCGCGAGGCGAGGCCGTCGAGTCGGTCGGTCCACTCCTCGTCGCCCCGCGCGTAGCGCGCGAAGCGCTCGTAGACGCCGTAGACGAACACGAGGAGGGCGACGACCGAGAGGAAGTAGAACATCCCCTTGCCGACGGGACCGATCCCCCAAAACGTCTCGCGGGTGATCTCCCCGCCGGTCTGGGCGACGACGTGCATAATCGTTCACCGGCGTAGCGGGCGCTTAAGTCTTACCACCGCATATCCGACTTCCCCCGATCGTTACCCGATACTACTCAGCTCGGGTGCCTATAAACCATCGTTAGAAACGATACGCTATATAAATACCACTGTCAGCAAAATACCGTCGAACGCGACCGCTGGCAGTCCCTGCGTCTTCGACGGACGACACGCTAGTAGACCACCGAGAGGAGAAGGCCAATCGCCAGTGCGATCGCGGGCAGATCCGTTCGCGAGAGGGCTAGTCGGGGAAGCGTCGGATTCCACGCGAAACACCGCGCTCGCAAGGCGAGCGAGAAGCTATCGGCGCGCGCGAGCGCGCGCTCGACGCCCATAACGGTCAGGAGCGCCATCCGCTCGTGGACCGTCCGCTCGCTTCCCAACCGGGCGTTCATCGCCTCGCGGGCGCGTTTCAGGTCCGCGACCAGCAGGGGGAGCAGGCGAAAGACGAAGGCGGTGCCCATGCCGAGGAAGGCACCCGCTTTCCCCGGTACGGCCCATTGGATCGCCGCGCGCGACTCCCTGACCGGCGTCGAGCGGACGTAGGCGGCCGAGACCAGCAGGACCAACAGCACCCGATAGCTCGCGAGGCCGGTTGCGAACGCTCTCGCGGGATCGAACCCGCCGAGGGTGAGCCCCTCGATCAACGGACCGACGAGGAGGAAGGGGAGGGCGAAGCGGTAGGCGTAGAGCGCCGAGACCGGCGAGAGGCGCGCACTCGTGAGGACCACGACCGCGAGGAGGGTCAGGACGGCCAGTCCCGCGGTCGTGGTGTGGGCGAACGCCGCGACGACGAAGGCGATCTGGACGGCGAGTTTCGTCCGCGGGTCGAGCCGGTGGGCGAGCGAGTCCCCGGGGTGGTAGCTCAGCATGGGGCGCGGACGCCGAGCCCCGAGAGGTCGACCGATTCGGGGTCCCCATCGCGGACCATCCGTCCCGCCGAGAGCACGACCAACCTGTCGGCGAGGGCGAGGACGTCCCGCAGGTCGTGGGTGACGACGATCACGCCCGTCCCCGTTGCCGAGAGCGCTTCGAGGCGGTCGAGTACCGCTTCCCTCGCGGGTTCGTCGAGGCCGGTAAACGGCTCGTCGAGCACCAGATGCGCGGGCGCCATCGCGAGCGCGCCCGCGATGGCCAGTCGCTCCTGTTCGCCCCCCGAGAGCGACTCGATTCGCTCCTCGTCCCGCCCGTCGAGGTTCACCGCTCTCAGCGCGTCCGCGACCCGGCGGTCGATCTCCTCGTGAGCCAGCCCGAGGTTCTCGGGGCCGAACGCCACGTCCGCACCGACGGTCGCGGCGACGAAGCCGTCCCGCGGGTTCTGAAACACCATTCCGACCTTCGTCCGGGCGGCCACGAGGTCCTCGCCCACGCGTCGGCCGTCGATCAGCACCTCCCCGGAATCGGGTTCCAACAGCCCGTTCCAGTGGCGGATCAGCGTGCTCTTGCCCGAGCCGTTGGGTCCCGCCAGCACCAGGAACTCGCCGTCGGGTATCGAGAGCGAGACGTCGTCGAGCGCCCGCGTTCCCTCGTACTCGTGTCGCAGGTCTCGGACCTCGATCATGCGGCGGTCAGCCGATCGCTGCGGACGATCCCGACGGCGGCGGCCATCTTCAGCGCCTCCGCGGGCAGGAAGACGACCGCGCCCGTCAGGACCGCGTTCGAAAGCGAGAGCCCCAGCACGGCCATCAGCCCCGCGACGCCCACGGCGTAGATCACGCACACCCCGACGGCCATCGCCCCGACCAACCGCGGGAGGCCGACCGTTCCGAGGGGGCCGACCGACCGGCCGTGAACGAGCGCGCCGACGGCGGCGGCGGCCAGCGGGTACGACCAGAGGTAGCCCGCCGTCGGGCCGACGAGCGATCCCAGCCCCGCCTCCCCGCCCGCGAAGACGGGCGCGCCGACCGCGCCCGCGACGAGGTACAGCGCCATCGCCGCCCCGCCCCAGACCGGGCCCAAGAGGATGCCGGCGAGGAACACCCCCAGTACCTGCAGGGTCACCGGCGCGGGCGACAGCGGATAGGGGAACGAGACGTAGGCGAACGCGCCGGTCAACGCGGCCAACAGCGCCGCCCGAGCGACGTTCTTCACCGTCGCGTCGTCGACGAGGTCGACCGACTCGGTTTCCGTGCTCATGATCGGATCACACCCGGCACTCTCCGTCAACCTAGTTCAATCTTCGGTTGACGAGCCTGCGCCTGCCGCCGACAGGCTTTATACCCTGCCCAGTCGAGAGAGGGGTCACGATGGACGAAAAGACCGAGGAACTGCGTGATCTCTTCCTCGACGTCGCCGACGACGGGACCGTCACCGAGACCCAGGAGGAGACCCCCGGTTCGCTGACGGACGAACGCCCCGAGGACGAGCGTCTCGACGACGTCATCGGGCGGATGGAGGAGCGCTACGCGTTCGACACCGACTGGGATTCGGAGCGGTACCGTCGCCTCGTGCGGGGCTTCTTCGACGAGGAGTCCGACGCCGATCTGGCCGCGGAACTCGAGGTTGACGAGGAGTCGATCGTCCGCGCGCGGATGGACCTCCACCTGCTTCGCGAGAGCGACGCCGAGTTCTCCTTCGAGCTGCGGGAACTGCGCCGACTGCGAACCGACGAGGCGAACGTCGACCCGATCGAGGAACTCGAGGTCGACGAGGCGACCCTCGAACGAGCGACCCGCGTGATCGAGACGCAGGACGAGGCCCGCACCGCCAACGACCGCTTTCGCGACGAGTTCGAGGAGATCGTTACCGACGGCGACCTCTCCTCGCAGTTGGCCCGCGACGCCCGCGAGGACGGCCTCAAGGAAGCGACGGAAGGAATGGAGAACGACCTCTCGATGTGAAGGGTTCTTATCGGATGAGGGTGCCAGCGGCCCCGTGCACGCCGCAAGCGATCTCTCCGTCGCCGCCTACTGTCCGCGCCAACTCTACTACCGACGCGACGACGACCGGGAGGTCCCGCCCTCGGTCGCCGCCCGGCGCGAACTGGCCTTCGAGTACGAGCGGCTTCTCGCCGCGGACGACGCCTCGCTCTCGGCCCGTCCGATCGACCGCCCGCCCGAGGAGTACCGGGCGAACCTCCGGCGCACTCGGGAGCGCCTCGAGTGCTGGGACGCGCTCGTCGACCCGCCCCATCGGGACCGCCTCCTCTCGGGCAGGGAGTGTCGAGGGATCGCGGGGAAGGTTCTCGACGACCCGCTCGCCCCCTCGTACGTCTCGCCCGGAGCACCGCCCGAACAGGGCGTCTGGAAACCCCACTCCGTGCGGGCGGTCGCGCTCGCGAAGGCCCTCTCGTGGGAGCACGAGGAGGCGGTCGAGACGGCGTTCGTGGAGTACCCCGCACACGGGATCGTGCGGGAGATCGCCCTCACGACCCGCCGGAAGGCCGCCTACCGCGACGCCGTCCGGGCCGTCGAGACGATGGATGGCCCGCCGCCGCGACTGACCTACGGCGCCAAGTGTGACGCCTGCGAGTACCGCGGGCGCTGTGGGACGGTTACCCGGTCGCTTCGCTCGCTACTCGGCCTCTAGCCACGCCTCGATCTCGTCCGCGAGCGCGCCGCGGCGGTGGACCTCGCCGCGCTCGACGTCGACGACGGTGCTCTCGGTGCCGCCCGTCTCGCCCCCGTCCAGCACGCAGGCGACGGCCCCCCGGATCGCCGGATCGAGGTCGTCGACCCGCCGGACGCTCGGGTTTCCGCTGACGTTCGCGCTCGTGGCGGTGATCGGGGCGACGTCCTCCAGAAGCGACAGCGCGAGGTCGTGATCGGGGATCCTGATCCCCACCCGGTCGCGCCCGGCGGTGAGTTCCTTGGGGATCTCGGGGCCGGCCTCGACGATCACGGTCACGGGTCCCGGCAGGAACTCCCGTACGAACGCCCGCTCGCGGTCGGTGAGGTACGTGTGGCGCGCGGCGGTCTCGACGTCGGGGACGGCCATCGACAGCGGGTTCGAGCGCGCTCTGGTTTTGGCCTCGTAGACCCGCTCGACGGCGCCCGAGTCCAAGGCGTCCGCGCCCAGTCCGTAGACCGTTTCGGTGGGATAGACGACGAGGTCGCCCTCCCTGATCGCCCGTGCTGCTCGGTCCAGTTCCATACGTGGCCCTCGGGTCGCGGGCTCCTATAGCGATTCGATCGCGTCCTCGATCGCGTCGTAGTCCGGGAACTCCGGCCACTCCTCGGCGACCCAGGCGTACTCGACGACCCGCTCGGTATCGAGCAGGAAGACCGCGGGCCGGGGCTCGCTGATCCCGGTCATCCCGTCGAGCGCGTGGTCGATGCCGTACTCGCGGGCGACGCCGTTGCCGGGGTCGCTGAACAGTCCGTAGTCGATCCCCCGCTCCTCGAGCAGGTCCTTGTGTTCGTAGGGCGTCGAGATCGAGAGGCCCACCACCGTCACCGACTCCGCCCACCCCCGGTCGCGGATCTCGTTCCAGACGTAGGTCGCCGGGAACGCCCCGTCCATCGGGGTGAACACGAGCAGGACGGGGCCCCCGTCCGCCAGGTCCGACAGCGCGGCGTCCTCCCAGTACTCGCGGGTGACGAGCGGGCGGGTGAAATCGGGCGCGGTCTCTCCCATCCCGGGGTGTTCGGCGGGGCCGAGGTCGACGACGTCGAACTCGACCATCAGGCCTCGGCCTCCCCGCCCGCGTCCGTGCTCGATTCCTCGCCGTCGCCGTAGGTGTTCTCGAGGTACTCGACGATGTTCGCGCTCTCGGACATCGTCACCCCGGTGTTCTCGTCGACGATCGCGGGGACGGTTCGTTTCCCGCTGATGCGCTTTACGACGTTCCGTTCCGAATGCATCGGCTCGACGAACCGCGAGCGATACTCGAGGCCGTACTCTCCGAGTTTGCGGGTGACGCGCTCGCAGTACGGACACGCCTGCAGTCGGTAGAAGGTGATCTGTGGCTCGCTCACGTGCGCGGCTACGTGCCCGAGGGGCCTAAATCCCGCGGGGGCGGAAACGTTTAATCCCGCCGCCTTTGAAGTGGAGGTACTGAATGGAGTTCTCGCTTCTCGTCCAGGCCGACGTCCTCGGGGTCGAACTCACCACCGGGACGGTGACGATCCTCGGGATCGCCACGATCGTCGTACTGATCGGTCTCTCGGCGTTCTTCTCCTCCTCGGAGATCGCGATGTTCTCGCTGGCCCAACACCGGGTCGAGGCGATGGTCGAGGAGGACCTCTCGGGCGCGGGAATGGTGCAGGTGCTCAAGGAGGACCCCCACCGCCTGCTGGTGACGATCCTCGTCGGCAACAACATCGTCAACATCGCCATGTCGGCGATCGCGACCGGCCTCCTGGGGATCTACTTCGGCGGCGCGGTGGCGGTCGCCGCCTCGACGTTCGGCATCACCGCCCTCGTCCTGTTGTTCGGTGAGAGCGCGCCCAAGTCCTACGCGGTCGAGCACACCGAGACGTGGGCCCGCCGGGTCGCCCGCCCGCTGAAACTCGCGGAGTACCTGATGTACCCCCTCGTGGTCGTCTTCGACTACCTCACCCGCCAGATCAACCGCATGACCGGGAGCGCCGGCGGCGCGATCGAGGCACCCTACGTCACCCGCGACGAGATCCAGGACATGCTCGAGACCGGCGAGCGCGAGGGCGTTCTCGAGGAGGACGAACACGAGATGCTCCAGCGCATCTTCCGGTTCACCGACACCATCGCCAAGGAGGTGATGACCCCGCGTCTGGACATGACCGCCGTTCCCGCCGAGACGTCGATCGACGAGGCGATCGAGACGTGCGTCCAGAGCGGCCACGAACGGCTGCCGGTCTACGAGGGCAACCTCGACAACGTCATCGGGATCGTCACCATCCGCGACCTGGTCCGCCAGTCGCAGTACGGCGAACGCGAGGTCGCGCTCGCCGATCTGACGACGCCGACGCTGCACGTCCCCGAGTCGAAGAACGTCGACGAACTGCTCGCCGAGATGCGCGAGGACCGACTCAACATGGTGATCGTCATCGACGAGTTCGGGACCACGGAAGGATTGGTCACGATGGAGGACCTCGTCGAGGAGGTCGTCGGCGAGATCCTCGAGGGCGGCGAAGCGGAGCCGATCGAACACGTCGACGAGACGACCGTCGTCGTCCGCGGCGAGGTCAACATCGACGAGGTAAACGAGGCCCTCGAGATCGAACTCCCCGAGGGCGAGGAGTTCGAGACCATCGCGGGCTTCATCTTCAACCGTGCGGGCCGGCTCGTCGAGGAGGGCGAGACGATCTCCTACGAGGGCGTCGAGATCACCGTCGAGAGCGTCGAGAACACCCGGATCATGACGGCTCGTGTCGACAAACGCGGGATCGAGGCGTTCGACGCCGCCGAGATCGATCAGGAGGCCGAGTGATCACAGCAGCGCGAACGCGAGCGTGAGGATCCCGTAGCCCAGCACGATCGAGAGCGCGAGCGAGCCGATCCACGCCAGCACCGTATAGCCCATCTTGGCCTTGCTCACTCCGCCGCCGCCCGCCGCGTAGCCCGCGCCGACGACCGCGCTGACGATGATCTCGTTGAACGAGACGGGGATGCCGAAGAGGACGGCGGCCTGTGCGATCGCGAACGAGGGGATGAGCGCGGCGATCGAGCGCCGTGGCCCCAGCGAGGAGTAGTCCTGTGCGATCGCCTTGATCATGCGTGGCGCGCCGGTCCACGACCCCGCGAGCAGCCCGATCCCGCCGCCGACGAGGATCGCCGTCAGCGAGAGGGCGAACGGATCCAAAAGTGGGAGCAGCGGCCCGATCGCCAGGCCCACCTGACTGCCGCCGGCGGAGAAGGCGACCAGGCCGCCGAGCGCGAGCAGGAATCGCCGCTGTGCGCCGGCGGCGTCCCGGGCCATGTCCCGGCCGACCACGAGGACGGCCGCGAGCGCGAACGCCGTCGTGGTCCCGGCCGTCCCGAGGTCGATCCCGCCGCCCGACGGCGCCCCCATCGCGATCGAGGCGGTCTCGGCGATCGACCGGCCGACGTCGGGCGGGCCGAGGAGTGCGAACTCGATGTTCGCGAGCAACACGCCGATCACGCCGGCGAGCATCGGGACGGTGTAGCGTTCGGGAACCCCCTCCGACCGGAGCAGGCGGGCCGTAGCGTAGGCGATGCCGCCGCCGACGAAGGGGGTGAGCACCCAGAGGGCGGCGATCTCGGCGTACTTCGCCCACGCGGGATCGCCCCCGAGCGCGAGGCCGACCCCGACGATCGCCCCCGTGACGGTGAAGGCGGTGGCGATGGGGTAGCCGGTGAAGACGCCGATCGCGACGAGCGTGGCGGCGGTAAGCAGGCCGACCGCGGCCGCCTCGCCGGAGAGGACGACCCCCGAGATGAGTTCGCGCCCGACGGCCTCGGAGACGTTCGCGCCCTGGAGGACGGCCCCCGCGAACCCGAGGAGGCCGACCAGGAAGCCGGCGCGCATCACCGAGATGGCGTTCGCGCCGACCGCGGGGGCGAAGGGCGTCGACCCGCTGGAGCCCGCGCCGATCGCCCACGCCATGAACAGACTGGCGAACGCGGCGACCAGAACGGTCAGGAGCGTAGCGGCGTCGACCATTAGCGGTCAGTCGAGGGCTCCGGCATTAAGGGCTACCGTTCGTCGTCCTCGGCGACGGAGGTCGCCGTCTCGCGTTCGGTCTCGGTCGTCTCGACCCCCTCGACGAGTTCGGCCGACTCGATGTGCTCGATCAGTTCGTCGGCGGGGCTCTTCGCGTCCTCGGGGATCGCGGTCGAGGCCTCGAGTTCGGCGTCGGTCGGCTCGACGCCCTCGGCGGCCTCGGCGGTCTCGACGTCCTTCTCGCTCTCGACGTGCCAGCGGTCGATCACCTCGTCGTACTCCGAGAGGCGCCCGGAGACCTCCTCTTTCAGCCGGTCGTCGTTGATGTTGACCTCGAAGACGAACTCCGGCACCTCCCCCCTGGTCGTGCGCTGGAGGTTCGCGCTCACGAGTTCGTTGTCGAAGTAGTAGGGCGCCAGCTGGGTCATCACCTTCCGGTAGACGGTGTCCTCGACCGCCCGAAGCGCCTTCCGACTCGCGGAATCGGCCGCGCGAGCGACGTAGCCGACCGACTCCTCCCACTTGTCGATCGCGCCCTCGGTGTCGTCCTCCTCGAGGCTCTCGTAGGACTCGGTGAGTCGCTCGCCGGCGGTCCGCAGGTCCTCGTCGGGCTCCTTGCCCTCGCGTTCGCCCTCGCCCTCGCCGACGCTCGCCTGTGCGGCCGTCTTCTCGCTCACGTCCGTGTCGATTCGTTCGTGGGACTTCGGACGCCACTCGTTCCACTCCTCGAACGCCGGGCCCGACGCGCCGCTCTCGCGCAGCGCACGGGTGATCCGCTCGCCGTGCTCGACGACGTCGGCCCACCGCCCGCGTCGTTTGAAGCCAGCGATGGTCTCTTCCATTAGTGTTTCATCATCCCGGTGAACGCATAGCTCTTGGCCTTGCGCCCGTTAGCGCCCGTAGATCAGCCGTTCGCCGAGCGAGTCGAACCACCCCTTCGCACGGCTCGCGGCGACGTGGTGGGCCGACGCCCGCCGCATCTCGCCTTCCTCGACCTCGATGCGCTCCTCGCCGAGGACGTCCCGGTCGCTTCCGGTCGCGTCGACCACGGTCGTGATGCTACACCGGCCGCAGGCCTCGGTCTTCTTCTCGCTCATCCTACCGCCAGTAGGCGATCCAGCGGGTTATAAGCTTGCCGCGTTGGCCAACGTATTTGATCGCCGCCCGCCACCCGACGGTATGGGCTATCAGGTGATCGATCCCGAGGCGATCGACCCGACGCCGGACAGACCGTGTACTCACCGGGCGATCGGTTCGGCTGCCGACCTCTCGGAACTCGCGATGAACGTCTACGAGGCCGACCCCGGCGAACAGCTCCCGCTCGCGTACCACTACCACGACGACCAGGAGGAGGCGTTCTACGTCCTCTCGGGAACGCTGACCGTCGAGACGCCCGACGGCGAGTACACGGCCGACGCCGGGGAGGTCTTCGTCGCCGACCCCGAGAGCCCACACAGGGCGTACAACGCCGGCACGGAGGGGTCGCTCAGCGTCCTCGCGATCGGCGCGCCGCCGGTCGACGACGCCCACCCCTACGAGTCCGACCGATGAGCGCGGAGGGCGAGGTTCCCGAGTGGGACGACGCCTTCCTCGATCGGGTCGCCGATCGGCTCGCGCCCAACTACGACCTCGAGAAGGAGTTCCGAATCCGGGGCGAACGCTTCGACCTCTACGGCGAACTGACGATCCACAGCCAGAAACACTTCCTCCACCCGTCGATCTCGTTCGCCCACCACGACTCGACGGAGCACCTGTTCGCCCGCCGGGTCGAAACGGTTCGTCAGGAGGACCTCGATCGGCTGGTCGAACTGGGCCACGCCCTCGCCGAGGAGTGGATCGCCCCCTCCGAGGAACACTACAGCACCGACTTCACGTTCGCGCTCGTGGCGGACGATCTCGAGGAGGGCGTCCGCGAGTACGTTTCGGGTTTCTCGGATCGCACCCTGCTGAAGTTCGGCTACCACGGCCACTACGAGGTCAACCTGCTGGTCGTCGCCCCCGACGAGGAGGCACTGGTCGCGAGCGAGAACGCCGACGTGGCGGCGGCGTTCTCGCCCTGGGAGCCGATCGAACGGGAGAAACCGGGACTGCTCGGACGGATCGTGCGGCGGTTCGGTTAGTCGCTCTCGCCGCTTTCCGACGTTCGCGGTCCTTCGGACCGCTCACCACCGTTGGATCGAAGATCCAACGAGGATCGCGCTCGTTTACTCGCGCTCACCGCCGTCGGCCGCGACCGCCTCGCCCCGCCCACGGATCGTTTGGATGTTCTCGTAGCCGAGCTTGATCAACGAGAGGGCGAGTCCGATGAGGACGAGGATGATGAGGACCTGTGCGACCGCCGAGATCTGTCCCAACAGCGTTGTCTCGGCTTCGGCGGTGATCCCCAGCAGCCGCCCGCCGATGATCTGGTAGCCGCCGACCCACGCGAGGCCCGCGACCGTGATGGTCGCCATCACCGCCATCGGGACGCCGGTGCTGAACAGCTGTTTCGACTCGTCCCAGTTGGCGAGCCAGACCGTCCCGGTCAGGAGCGCGAGCGACGCGAGCAGCTGGTTCGCACCGCCGAAGAGCGTCCAGAGGTCCTCCCACCGTCCGCTCCCGAGCAAGAAGAAGGCCACGAGCGCGATGACGCTCGTGTTGACGTACTTGTTCGCGGCGTAGCTCTCGACCGCCGTCTCGGGGGTGCCGACGATCTCCTCCATCATGTACCGCCCCAGCCTGACGGCGGTGTCCATGCTCGTCAGCAGGAAGCTCGCGAGGACGAGCGCCATGAACACCTCGCCGATCACCAGCGGCACGCCGAGCGCGGTCAGGATGATGCCCCCGCCCTCCGCGAAGTTCGGCAGCGCGAGGCCGATCCCGCCGGACCCGGCCGGGATGGCGATCAGCGCGACCGCACACAGCGCGACCGCGGCGAGCAGGCCCTCCGCGAGCATTCCCCCGTACCCGATCAGCCGGGCGTCGCTCTCCTTGTTGAGCTGTTTTGCCGTCGTGCCCGAGGAGACCAGCGAGTGAAAGCCGCTGATCGTTCCGCAGGCGATGGTGATGAACAACAGGGGAAACAGCGGCATCATCGCCGGGAGGAACTCCGCGAGCGGGCCGCCCTGTCCGAGGAAGCCGTACCACGCGCCGATCTGGATCTCCAGTGGCTGGGTGGTCGTCGTGAGGAACGTCCCGGCGATCACCGCGAGCAACGACCCGCCGACGCCCGTATACAGCAGGAACGACGAGAGGTAGTCACGGGGCTGGAGCAGCATCCACACCGGGAGGATGCTCGCCGCGCCGCCGTAGACCAGCATCGTGACGACCCACGCGGCGATGTTCGGACTGTCGAGCAGGGCGAATGGGAAGCCGCCGAACAGGACGATCGTTCCCGCGGGGTAGTCGCCCGGGACGAGCGCGATCGGGTACTGGATGCCGGCCCAGACGGAGGCGAACACGCCGGCGACGAAGATCACCGTCCCGACGACGAACGGGAGGCCCAGTTGGTAGAGCCAGACGCCGAAGACGACCGCCAGCCCGATGTAGATGACGCTCGCGGTCGCCGCCTGCGGGTAGGCGTTGAAGACGACGCCGATGACCAGCGCGAACACCGCCACCACGAGAATGATGAGCAGGAAGGCGAACCACAGCAGCATGTCCTTGCCGCGCTCGCCGACGTACTCGCCGATGATGTAGCCGATCGACTTGCCCTCGTGACGGAGGCTCGCCGACAGCGAGGTGAAGTCGTGGACCGCGCCCATCAGCGGGTTGCCGATGGCGACCCAGAGGACGGCGGGCAGCCACCCCCAGATCAGCGCCGCCGTGATCGGGCCGACGATCGGTGCCCCGCCCGCGATGCTCGAGTAGTGATGCCCCAACAGGACGGGTTTCGTCGCCGGGACGTACTCCTGCCCGTCCTGATACCGGTGTGCGGGCGTCTCGCGCGTGTCGTCGAGGCCGACGAACTGCGAGAGGTACCGCCCGTAGCCGATGTACGCGACCGTGAACGTCGTCAGTACGATCGCGACGATCCAGATAACTCCTGCCATGCGTAGCTCTACCGCCGAATCGTTCAGGAATGATATAAACATAACTCATAGTTTCACCGAGATGTCGGTCGGTTGCTCGGACCACGCGTCCGAAATATAGGACCTACCGAACCTGTTATGATGTCCGGATGAACTGACGGTCAGAGGGAGTATCGTAGCCACTCGTCCATCTCGGACGGGGGAGCGAGTCCAGTCAGTCGGTTCCCCCGGACGGAGTCCATGAACTCCTCCGAGAACCCCCATCAGACGTCGACGGCGAGGTCCGCAGCGACCTCCTCCAGCAGGTCGCCCTTGATCTCCCGGACGCGGGTCTCGATCTCCCCCACGATCGGCGCGTCGAAGGCCTCGTACATCTCGTCGATCCGCTCGCGTTCGGTCGCGACCTTCTCGCGGAGGAACCGCGCGCCCCGGCCCTCCTCGTCATCTTCGGGTGCCGGGGTTCGCTTGTTGATCACGACCCCCGCGACCGAGAGGTCGTACTCGCGGTGGGTCGAAAGCGAGCGTTCGGTCTCGCGCACGGAGAGTTCGTCGGGGGTACAGACGAGGTAGAAGGAGGCCTCTCGTAGCGCCTCCCCCGCGAACGCGAAGCGCTCCTTCCGACGCTCGAGCCGCGCGAGAATCGGGTCGCCCTCGCGGATCCGCCGAGGCTCCTGCTTGCCGACGGCGGCCATCTCGAAGTAGTCGATGCTCTTCTCGCGTTTGTAGACGAGCCGATCGATCCACTTCTCCAGCAGGTCGGGAAGCGAGAGCAACCGAAGGGTCGAGCCGGTGGGCGAGGTGTCGAAGACCACACGATCGCAGTCGGCCTCGCGCATCACGTCGATGAACCGATCGAGCAGGGCGGCCTCGTAGGCGCCGGGCGTGCGGTGGGCCATCTCGATCTGGAGGTCGATCTCGCCGACCATCGAGGGGCTGAGCTGGTCGCCCAGCGCGCGTTTGGTCTCCTGGAGGTGTTCCTGTACCTCGGTCTCGGGGTCGATCTCCATCGCCCGCAGGTTCTCGATCCCCTCGACGGGCCGGGGGTCGTCCCCGAACTCCTGATCGAAGACGTCCGAGGTGCTGTGGGCCGGGTCCGTCGAGACGACGAGCGTATCGAGGCCCGCCCGCGCACACTTGAGCGCGTAGGCGCTGGCGACCGTCGTTTTTCCCACTCCCCCTTTACCGCCGAAGAAGACGTACTCCGCCATCAGAAGTGGTACTGCTGGCCCTTGCGTTCGACGAGCGAGCCGCGATCCCACATCCGGCGTTGCCAGGCCTCGTACTCGTCGGTGAGGTGCGGCAGGAGTTCGGCGGTGTAGTACGAGACCGGCGAGGGGATGCCGAAGGCGTCGGGGAAACACGCGAGCATGAACTCGTCCTCGAGGTCCTCGGCCTCCTTCTCGATCGTCTCGTAGGCCGGGTGGCCGATCATCCCGTGATAGAGCCCCCGAGCCCACTCCTCTACGGTGCGTCGGAAGCGCGCGATCCGCGCGGCGAGGTCCATGGTAGTCCGTGCCGTTCGGTCGCCCAAAACGGTGTCGCTCGGGCCACGGTTATATCTCGTGGGGGCCTATCCCGTCCATGACGACACCGGACTCCCTCCCGGCGGCGACCCGCGTCGGCCGGGTCGCGCTTCGCGTGAACGACCTCGGTCGGCTCGTCGAGTTCTACCGCGACGCGGTCGGGCTCGCCGTCTTGGACCGCGACGAGGGCCGGGCGACGCTCGGCGCGGGCGGGACGGGGCTGCTCGAACTGCTCGCGGACCCCGACGCACCCCCGAGAGGACCCGACGAGACGGGGCTGTTTCACACGGCGTTCCTGGTTCCCTCGCGGGCCGCCCTCGGCGACGCCCTCGCGCGGGTCCGCGAGCGCTGGCGCCTCGACGGCGCCTCCGACCACCGCGTGAGCGAGGCGCTCTACCTCTCGGACCCGGAGGGAAACGGGATCGAGATCTATCGCGACCGCCCGCGCGACGAGTGGCCCACGAAGGGGGGACGCGTCGAGATGGACACCCTCCCGCTCGATATCGACGCCCTCGAGGACCAGCGCCGCGGCGAGGCCGGGGTTCCCGACGAAACGACCGTCGGGCACGTCCACCTCGAGGTCTCCTCGCTCGCGCGTGCCCGCGGGTTCTACGTCGAGGGGCTCGGACTGGGGGTCCGCCAGGAGTGGAGCGACGCGGCGCTGTTTCTCGCCGCCGGCGACTACCACCACCACGTCGGGCTGAACACGTGGAACGGGCGGACGGCCCCCGCGAACGGGCGCGGTCTCGACTGGTTCGAACTGCTCGTTCCCGAACGGGCGCTGCCCCCGCTCCGGGAGCGACTCGCGAAGGAAGGAATCGAGGGCGAAGACGACGGCCAGCGGGTCGTCCTCTCGGACCCGGACGGGATCGAACTCCGTCTACGGGCCGACGCCGGGTCGCGTCGCTAGACGCCGATCCGGAGGACTACGCCACGGCGTCCCGGGGCCGGTGGTAGATCCGCGCGAACAGGCCCGTATACCACAGCAGGCCGAACCCGAACAGCGCCCCGCTCGTCCCGCCGACGAAGGCGAAGGTGAGCAGCCACGCGAACACGCCCAGCGGCAGCCAGAGCTCCGCGACCGACCACAGCACGCCGGCGATCCCCCGTCCCGACTCCTCGCCGAAGCGGGCGGCCAGCGCGACGCCGACGACCACCGTCGGCGGCACCAGCGCCATCGCGTGGGGGCCCAGTACGCTCTCCATACTTCTTAATAAATAACAGAATAAATATACTTTCCGGTCGGCGGGTGCGGTGCGTTGAAGGCTCGTCCGTTCCCATCCCGGGTATGGCAGACGCGATTCCCGTGACGATCCTCTCGGGAGCCCTTGGAGCCGGGAAGACGACCCTGTTGAACCACCTTCTCGAGAGCGTCGACGAACGGATCGCAGTGCTCGTCAACGACATGGGCGAGTTGAACGTCGACGCCGAACTGATAGCGGAGGGCGGCTCCGCCGAGGGGGTCGCCGAACTCTCGAACGGGTGTATCTGCTGTGAGCTACGGGACGACCTGGAGACGGCGGTGATGCGACTGGCGCGCTCGCGGGAGTTCGACGGCCTCGTCGTCGAGTCCTCGGGGATCTCCGAACCCGCGCCGGTCGCGCGACTCTTCACCACGCGGTCGAAGGCCGCCGCGGTCTACGACGTCGACACGCTCGTCACCGTGGTCGACGCCGCCGGGTTTCACGACCTCTTCTCGGGCGGGACATCGACCGATCGCGCGGAGGTGAGCGAGGGCGGGACGCGCCCGCTCTCGGACCTCCTGATCGAGCAGGTCGAGTGCTGTGACGTGCTCGTCGTGAACAAGTGCGACCTGCTCTCACCCACTGAAATCGACGAGGTCGAGGCGGTCCTGGAGCGCCTCGCGCCCGGCGCCCGGATCGTCCGCACGGAGTTCGGGGCGGTCGAGCCCGGCGAGATCCTCCACACCGGGCTGTTCGACGCCGAGGCGGGGGCACGGAACGCGCTCGACAGTACGGACGGCGATCGCGCCGGTCACGACCACCGCCACCCCGACGAGGAGTACGGCGTCACCTCCTTTACCTACCGGCGCCGTCGCCCGTTCGATCCCGACCGGTTCGCGTCGCTCCTCTCGGACCTCCCCGCCGAACTGATCCGCGCGAAGGGGTCGTTCTGGGTCGCCGGGCGGGACGCGAGGCTCCGCCTTGGCTATGCGGGACAGATCGCGCGAGTGACGGCGGGCGAGCCCTGGATCGCCGCCCGTCCCGCGGTCGAACGGGAACTCTACCGCGAGAACCACCCGGATCTGGAGTGGGACGACGAGTGGGGCGACCGCGAGCAGGCGCTCGTGTTCATCGGACGCGAGTTCGACGAGGAGGCGCTGATCGACCGTCTCGACGGCTGTCTCACCGACGACGCGGCCGGCGACGGCGGGCCGTTTCCCGACGAGGGGGCCGTCGAGTTCGGCCGCTAACAGGCACAGCCGCCCGCGTCGGGCGAGCGCTCGAAGCGCATCTCCTCGCCGCAGGTCGGACAGTCCGGTGGCTCCGCGTCGGCTTCGAGGTCGAGGATCCGCTCGTCGCAGTCGTCACACCAGTACGCGCCCTTCGATCGGGATTTCGTCGGCTCCGGCCCGTCGAACAGCTCCCGTACCGTGTCAATCACTCCCATAACCCGTGGTTCGGACTCGACGACTAAAACCGTTCGACGCTCGTGCGTAACTACCGCACGAGCGTCCGACCCGGTCCCGGTCGCCTCGCCACCCGGGCGGTCCCCGCGTCGGCGACGTCAGGCCAGCGCCGCCTCGATGGCGTCGAGCGCCCGTTCGAGTTCGGCCTCGCGCTTCCACGCCGCGACGCGGTCGGTAAGCGGGCGGGGGAAGAGGTCGAGCGTCACCGACGAGCGCATCCGGATCCTGGTCCCCTCGTTCTCGGGCTCGTAGGTGATCGTCGTCTCCATGCGCTCGAACGGGCCCGCCTCTCCCTCCTGCTCGTAGCGATAGCCGTTTTCGAGGTCCTCGAAGAGCAGCCCCATCTCGAGGCCGCTCGCGCCGGCGATCACCCGGGTTCGGTCCTCCAGTTCGACCGTCTCGTGGGGTTCGAAACTGCCCTCGTACTCGACGAGCGCCGCGGGCGAGAGGACCCGCTCGACCCCCCTCGTCGTCGCCCGGACGAACCGTGAGACGCTGACCTCGCGCATACCGGGGATTCGGGGATCGGTACATTAAGGCACTCGGCCCGCTCTCGATCGGACATGACGATCGAAGACCGGGACACCGCGTCCGTCATCACCCACGCGCTGGCGCGGGACACCCTCTCGCGGCTTCGCGACGTCGAGACCGAGCAGGTCGCCTTCCGAAAGGGGCTGGTGAAACTCGGACGGGTCTGTGGCTACGAGATCATCGACGGGAGCATGGAGACCGAGTACGTCGAGATCCAGACGCCCCTCGAGACCACGATGGGCGAGCGCGTCAAGGGGCTGGACGACGTCGTGATCGTGAACGTGCTCCGGGCGGCGACGCCGTTCGTCGAGGGACTCTTGAAGGCGTTTCCCCGCGCCAAGCAGGGCGTCATCTCGGCGGGCCGCGACGAGGAGGCCGGCATGGACGAGGACGGCTTTCCCATCTCCATCGACTACGTCAAACTCCCCGAGATCCGCGAACGCGACACCGTGATCGTCGCCGACCCGATGCTCGCGACCGGCAGCACGATGTGTGCGGTGCTCGATCGCGTCCTCGAGAACGCCCCCGAGCCCGAACACCTGTTCGTCCTCTCGGCGGTGAGCGCCCCCGACGGCCTGATCCGCGTCGGCGAGCGGTTCCCCGAGGCCGAACTCCTCACCGTGAGCATCGACGACCGCCTCGACGAGAACGGCTACATCGTCCCCGGACTCGGCGACGCGGGCGACCGGGCGTTCCGGACGACCTGATACGGGTGATTGTAACCGTTTACCGGTGATCGCTGACCGCACGGGCGATCACCGGCAAAGGACCACAACCGTCCGTATGAACGTCGGTGCCAACCCCTTCCCTTCGGGTCGAAACCGATAGACACGGGCGTGGTACTCGCCCGCTTGCTTGAGGTGAAACGGACCCCCCGAGCGCTATATACCTCACCACCCCGGTTCCAGGCGCTCCCCCGCCCGGCAGGTGTCGACTCCCGCCAGCGCGTTCACCGGACATCGCTGGACCGCCGCAGTGAGGAGGAGGACGGCCCCCGCGAGCAGCGCGGCCACCCGTCCGAACCCCCTCGCTCTGAGGGCGGAGCCCAGCAGCACGATTCCGCCGAGTATTCGAAGGTGTCTGTCCGCCCCGCCGACGTTCCTGTCCATGGACGGGGACACGTGCCGACGGGAGTTATACTGTCGGCCGTAGGTCGGTCGCGACCCCCACCGTGGCGGTGGAGCGGGAAGCGTCACACCGCTACGATAGCTCCCCCGACGGTTCCTCGCCCGCCGACAGCCCCTCGTCGCCGCGATCCAGCGCCCGCGGGGCGTCGTGGTGCTCGGAGTAGCCGTCGAACCAGCGGGCGATCCGTTCGATCCGGTCGACGACGTGGCCCGGTTCGCCCGAGCGCGAGAGTTCGTGCCCCTCGCGAGGATACCTCACCAATCGCGTCTCGACGCCGTTCTTCTTCAAGAAGAGGTAGAACATTTCCCCATTATTTACGGGCACCCGGAAGTCGTCGTCGGCGTGGATCACGAGCGTCGGGGTCTCGACCTCGCCCGCGTAGGCGACCGGCGAGCGTTCCCAGAGGAACTCGGGGTCGTCCCACGGCAGCGCGTCGAAGTCCCACTCGATCAGTTTGAACGCGTCCGTCGAGCCGTAGAAACTCGAGAGGTCGTAGACGCCCCGCTGGGCGACCGCGCCCGAAAAGCGGTCGGTGTGACCGACGAGCCAGCCGGTCATGTACCCTCCAAAGGAGCCGCCGGTGACGAACTGTTGGGTCTCGTCGACGTAGTCGCGCTCGCAGACCGCGTCCGTACCCGCGAGCACGTCCCTCGTGGTCACCGCGCCCCAGTCGCGTTCGATGGCGCTCATGAACGCCTCGCCGTAGCCCGTCGAACCCCGGGGGTTGCACCAGAAGACGACGTACCCCCGCGCGGCCAGGGTCTGGAACTCGTGCCACATCGTGCCCGCCGTCGACCACATCGCGTGGGGGCCGCCGTGGATCTCGACGACCAGCGGATAGGACTCGCCCGCCTCCATATCGGGCGGCGTCAGCACCCAGCCCTGTACCTCCTCGCCCTCGCCCTCGAACCGTACCTCCTCGGGCTGGGGGACCGCCCGATCGTTCAGGTACGCCCTGTTCACGCTGGTCAGCCGGTTCGTCTCCGCGCCGGCGGGCGTCGAGACGAACACGTCGCCCGGGTGGTCCCACTCGCTTTTCGTGATCGCCACGGCGTCGCGTCCGGGGTCGAACCCATCGATATGGCCGTCCCGGACGACGGTTTCGATGTCCTTCCCGCCCGCGCGTCGAAGCGCCACGTTCCCCTCGTCGGGCGTGAGGAAGTAGAGGTGCTCGCCGTCGGGGTCCCACTTCGGGGTTCCCTCGACGGTGCGGTCGAGCGATTCCGTGACGGTGGTCTCCTCTCCCGAGCGCCGATCGAACACCCGGATCTCGGTCTGCCGGAGCGTCGACCCCTCCTCGGGCGTGTAGTGGTAGGCGACGCGGCCGTCGGCGGTCGCCGCGAGTTCGACGGCCCAGCCGGTCGTTTGCACGACCGTCTCCGCCTCGTCACTCCGAAGATCGTGGGCGATCACGTCGTGGACGGCGTTGTCGTCGGGGTCGTCGGTGCGCTTTGCGGCGTAGTAGAGAGTGGCAGAATCGCCCCACTCGGGCGCGACGTAGTCGTAGTCGCCGTCGGTCAGCCGGGTGACCCCGCCGTCCAGATCGGCGAGATACACGTGGCTCCGCCCGCCGTCGAAGTAGCGTTCGCCCGCCCGGTAGATCAGCCGGTCGATCACCCGCGGGTCGGGCGCTTCGCGGTCGTACTCCTCCTCGAGTTCGAGGTCCCGCCCCGCCTCGCGCTCGGCGGCGGTGCTCGACTGGACGAAGGCGATCCGCTCGCCGTCGGGGCGCCAGGCGATGGAGGCGACGCCGCCGACCACGTCGGTTACCCGTTCAGCCTCGCCGCCCGCCGTCGGGAGGACCCAGAGTTGTGGGCGGTCGTCCTCCCCCCGGGTGCTCACGAACGCGAGTCGGTCGCCCGAGGGGCTCCACCGGGGCTCGCTGTCGACGCCCTCCTCGAGGGTGAACCGCCGGGGTTCGTCGCCGCCCAGCGAGACGGCGTAGATCGTCGCCTCGTTTTCGGACTCGTCCCTCGGAGCCGTCCGGACGAACGCCACCTCCTCGCCCGAGGGCGAGAGTCGGGGGTCGCCCACGCGCACGAGGTCATGGTAGTCGCCGGCACCGACCGTGTTCATACTCGGGCCTCGAAAGCCGGGGCGAATAGGGTTTCGATTCGAAACGGATCATAGGGAGTATCGGAGGAGTTCAGCGGTTTCCTCTCCGAGAATCGAACACCGGACCCGGTCGAGACGCGCCCCGTCTCCGGCCCGTTACGATACTCCCTATCACTCGATCCCGACGCGGCCGCTCGTCGCGCCCCTGAGCCTGTCGCGCAGTTCCTCCGCCTCCTGGATCGGGACGCGCGCGTCGAACCGCACCTGCTCGCCGTAGTCGGCGTCGAACTCGGCCCCCGAACTCTCGATGATCCCCCGAACGGTACCGGAATCGTCGTACTCCGTCGTGATCGAGAGGCGCGCGTGCGGGCGTTCCTCGACGATCCCCGCCGCGTCGAGCGCCTCGCTCACCGCCCGCGAGTACGCCCGAACCAATCCCCCGTACCCCAGATTCGTCCCGCCGTAGTAGCGCGTGACGACGCAGGCGACGTTCTCGACTTCCTCGCCCTGTAGCACGTTCAGCGCGGGTTTTCCGGCCGATCCCGAGGGCTCGCCGTCGTCGCTCGAGTACTCGCGGAACGGGTCGGCCCGAACCCGGTAGGCGGGGACGTTGTGGGTCGCGTCGGCGTGCTCCGATTCGATCTCGGCGACGAACGACTCGGCCGCCTCGACCGACTCCGCCGGCGAGACGTGGCCGACGAACTCCGAGCCGCGAACCTCGAAGGCCCGGCTGGCTCGACCCGCAACGGTCCGGTAGGTGTCGGTCACTACCCGACGGTCGGGTTCCGGGGGGATATAGCCCGCCGGTCCGTGGGATCGATTTATCCTCGCCCGCGTCGATCACTCCCCATGACACGACGCGTCCTCGTCCCGATCGACGGCTCGCCGCACGCCGACCGCGCTCTCGAGTACGCCTGCGAGAACCACGCGGACAGCGAGATCACCGCCCTGTTCGTGCTCGACCCCTTCGGCTACTACGAGGAGGAGCGGGGCTTTCCCGACCGCCTCGACGACTGGTACGCGAACCTCGAAGAGCGCGCCGACCGGCTGTTCGAGGAGGCCGGACGACGGGCGGCCGATCACGGCGTCGGGATCGAGACGGCGACCGAACGGGGCCGCCCGGACCGGGCGATCGTCGCCTACGCCGTCACCGGCGACTTCGACGCCATCGTCATGGGCGCACACGGCCGCACGGACCTCACGGGCGTCCTTCTCGGGAGCACAGCGGAGAAGGTGGCGCGGCGTGCGCCCTGCCCGGTGACGGTCGTGCGCTGAGAGCGGCGTTTATACGCCTCGACCGGCTACGGGCGACGATGGCAGCGTCCGACACCGCCCCGCCGCGGCTCCTGCTGGTCGGCGACGACGGGTGGCTCTCGACGGCTCGCGAGGCGATCGACACCCCCCGAACGTCGGTCGCCTCGGGCGCGGGCGAGGCGCTCGACCGCCTCCGAAACGCGCCGATCGACGGCGTGATCAGCGCGCTCTCGCTCCCCGATGGGAGCGCGCTCGACGTGCTCCGAGCGATCCGCGAGGACCGCCCACACCTCCCGGTCGTCGTCTACGCGCGGGCCGGCGACGAGGAACGCGCGAGCGCGGCGATCGGGGCGGGCGCCACCGACTATCTCCCTGCGGACTCGACGCCGCCCGCCGAACTGCGCGACCGGGTGGCCCGAGCGATCGAGAGCGCACGCACCCGCGAGGAGCGCGATCGGTGCGCCCGGCAGTTCGAGGCGCTGTTCGCCGGGTCGCTCTCGGCGACGTGGATCCTCGACTCGGCGGGCCGAATCGAGCGGGCGAACGACGCCGCCCGGGCGTTCGCGCCCGACGCGGACGCGATCGGCGACCCGCTCTGGGAGCGCCCGTGGCTGGCGGCCGGGGCCCGCACCCGGCTTCGCGAGGCCGTCGAACGCGCCGCGAGCGGCGACCCCCGGTCGTTGGTCCTCGAGTGTGCGGACGACGAGCGCACGCCCGCCACCGTCGAGCTATCCGTGGAGCCGGTCCCCGAGACCGATTCGCTGGTGGTGACGGCCGTCGACGTCAGCGAGCGGGTCGAACTCGCCGACGAACTCCGGCGCTCGGAGCAACTCCACCGCGTGACGCTCAACAACATGACCGACACGGTGCTGGTCACCGACGACGAGGGCTCTTTCACCTACATCTGCCCGAACGTCCACTTCATCTTCGGCTACACGGTCGCGGAGATCCGCGAGATGGGGACCATCGACGAACTGCTCGGCCCGGACCTCTTCGACCCCGCCGAACTCCGCGAGAAGGGCGTGCTGACGAACATCGAGCGTACGGCGACCGACCGCGCCGGCGAGGAACACACGCTGTTGGTCAACGCCAAACGCGTCTCGATCCAGGGCGGCACCACCCTGTATAGCTGTCGGGACGTCACCACCCGAAAACAGCGCGAGCGAGCGCTCTCGACGCTACACGGCACCGCCCGCGAACTGCTGTACGCCGAGGGTCGCGGGGAGGTCGCCGGGATCGTCGCCACCGACGCGACGGACGTGCTCGACGCCCCCGGAATCGGCTGTTACCTCTTCGACGCCGAGGAGAACTCCCTCGAACCGGCGGCGACGACCGACGCCCTCGCCGCGGGGCGCGCGCGCGAACCGATACGACCCGGCGAGGGCCCCGTCGGCCGGGCGTTCATCGAGGGGACGCTCGTCGCGAGCGGCGACCGCCTCGCGGTCCCGCTGGGCGATCACGGCGTGTTGGTGGCCGCCTTCGAGGACGGGTTCGACGCGCTCGCCGAGGAGCTCGCGGACCTGCTCGCGGCGACCGCCGAGGCGGCGCTCGATCGCATCGAGCGCGAGGCCGCCCTCCGCGAGCGCGACCGGGAGCTGCGCGAGCGAAACAGCGACCTCTCGCGGCTCAACCGGATCAACGACGTGATCCGTGGGATCGACGCGGCGCTGGTCGGGGCCGAGTCCCGCGAGGAGATCGAACGGGCGGTCTGTGACCGGCTCACGACCGACGACCGCTACCGCTTCGCGTGGATCGGCCGGCCGGAGGCGGGAACGCTCTCGCCCGGCGCGTGGGCCGGCGAGGGTGGCGAGTACCTCGACCGCGTCGACCTCGGGGGCGACGAGCCGTCGGCTCGGGCGGCGGCGACGGGTGAGGCCGTCGCGGTCGACAACGTCGCGGAGGGCTTCCGAGAGGCCCCGTGGCGGACGGCGGCGCTCGAATACGGCTACCAGTCGGCCCTCAGCGTCCCGCTCGCCCACGAGGGCCTCTCGTACGGGGTGCTGTCGGTCTACGCCGACCGGCCCAACGCCTTCGACGAGATGGCCCGGACGGTGTTCATCGAACTCGCCGAGACCATCGCCGCGGCGCTCACGGCGGTCAAGCAGCGAAACGCCCTGCTGCGCGAGACGGTCACCGAACTGGTCTACGAGATCCGATCGGACTCCTGTCCGCTGCTTGCGCTCGCGCTCGCGGCCGACTGCGAGGTCGCCCTCGAGGGTGGCATCAGGCGCGTCGAGGGCGGCGTCCTCGCGTTCGTGGCCGTCGAGGGCGCGCCGCTCGACCGGGTCCGTGAGGCCGCGGACGAGGTCGCCGCCGTCGAGGAGGCCCACACGATCGCCGAACGCGAGGACGGCGGCGTGCTCCGCCTTCGCCTCCCGTCCCCGTTCGTCGCCACCCGACTTGCCGACCGTGGCGCGACCCTCCGAAGTCTGCGGGCGAGCGCCGACGCCGAGAGCGCCCGGCTGGTCGTCGACGTCTCGAACCCGACGGACGTTCGGGCGGTCGACGACGCGGTCACGGACCGGTACCCCGACGCGACGCTGCTGTCCCAGCGCGAGCGGCCCCGTTCGGGACCGGACGACCGATCCACTCCCCTCGACCGGCTCACCGACCGGCAGCGGGAGGCCGTCCGGACGGCGTACCACAGCGGCTTCTTCGAGTCGCCCCGGAACTGCTCGGGCGAGGCGGTCGCCGACGCGCTCGGGATCTCCCCCTCGGCGTTCTACCAGCTCAACCGAGCCGCCCAGCGGGCGCTCTTCGGGGCCCTGTTCGACGGAAGCTTCACTATTGAAGCGTGACCGTCAGTCACACTCTTCTCTATTGAACCCACACGCACATGGCCGAGTGGCAAATATTGCGCACCGATGACAGCGAACGGCACCTCGACGACCTGGGACGTGGCGTCCGACGCCGGAACCGAATCGACTTACGAGTGCCTCGAGTGTGGTACCCGCGTGACCGCCACGTCGCACCCGGGGAACTGTCCCGAGTGCGAGGCATCGCTTCGAAACTGCGCGACCTCGATCGAGTGAGCATGAGTGTTCCCGTTGGCGAGGAGCGTGTCGAGGAGCCGGAGACGGCGCTCGCGACGGCACGCCGACAGCTCGATCGGGCGGCGGCCCACGTGGAGATCGATCCGGCGATCGTCGAGCGGCTGAAACACCCCGCGCGCGTCCAGCGCGTCTCGCTGCCGGTCGAGCGCGACGACGGCTCCCTCAAGGTGTTCACAGGCTATCGCGCCCAGCACGACAGCGTTCGGGGCCCGTTCAAGGGCGGGATGCGCTATCACCCCGGCGTCACCGAGGAGGAGTGCATCGGCCTCTCGATGTGGATGACGTGGAAGACCGCGGTGATGGACCTGCCCTTCGGCGGCGCGAAGGGCGGCGTCGTGGTCGATCCGAAGGAGCTGAGCGCCGCGGAGACCGAACGGCTGACCCGGCGGTTCGCACAGGAGCTGCGCGATACCGTTGGCCCGATGCACGACATTCCGGCGCCGGACATGGGCACGGACGCCGAGACGATGGGCTGGTTCATGGACGCCTACAGCGTGTTGCAGGGCGAGACCACGCCCGGCGTCGTAACCGGCAAGCCACCGGTGATCGGCGGGAGCCACGGCCGCGAGGAGGCCCCCGGCCGGAGCGTGGCGATCGTCGCCCGCGAGGCCTGCGACTATCACGACATTCCAGTAGAAGAGGCGACGGTCGCGGTCCAGGGCTACGGAAGCGTCGGCGCGAACGCCGCTCGGCTGCTCGACTCGTGGGGCGCGACGGTCGTCGCCGTCAGCGACGTCAACGGCGCGGCCTACGACCCTGAGGGGCTCGACACCGCGTCGATCCCCTCACACGAGGAGGAACCCGAGGCGGTCACGCGGGTCGCCGATCAGGTGATCGACAACGAGGAACTGCTGGAACTCGACGTCGACGTGCTGATTCCGGCCGCCGTCGGCAACGTCATCACCGCCGATAACGCCGACGCGATCGATGCGGACCTCGTCGTCGAGGGGGCGAACGGCCCGACCACCGCCACCGCCGACTCCATCCTGCGCGAGCGCGGGATCCCCGTGATTCCCGACATCCTCGCGAACGCCGGCGGCGTGACCGTGAGCTACTTCGAGTGGCTCCAGGACATCAACCGGCGGGCGTGGAGCCACGAGCGCGTCAACGAGGAGTTGGAGACGGAGATGCTCCGCGCGTGGAGCGCGGTCGCGGAACGCGTCGACGAGCGGGGGCTGGCGTGGCGCGACGCCGCCTACGCGCTCGCGCTCGAACGCTTGGGCGCCGCCCACGAGGCCCGCGGGCTGTGGCCCTGACTACTGGAGTTCGAGCTTCCGGACGAACGGCAACTCGCGCAGTTCGTTGAGCACGTCGCCCGGGATCGGCTCGTCGGTGACGATGTAGAGGCGGGGCTCGTCGGTGAACTCCGGGTCCTCGCTCACCGTCTGGCGGATCGAGATGCCGTTTTCTGCAAGCAAACCAGTAACGGAGGCGACGATTCCCTTCTGACCCGCGTCTCGCACCGCGATCGTCAGCGTCGAGAGGTCGATGACGGGTGCGAGGTCCATCAGGCTGGGGATCTGGGAGATGTTCTGGAAGACGAGTCTGAGTTCCTCGTCCGCGAGGATCGCGCTCGTCGTCGAGTCGACGACCCGACGGTCCACGCCGATCTCGCGGGCGACCTGCGTGTTGGGGATCTCGATGGTCCCAGAAACGACCCGGCCCTCGTCGTTGACCGAGAAGCCCCGTTCGAGCAGCAGTCGTATTACTGCTTGCTGGCTTGGCGAGCCCTCGAACTTGGCCATGATCTCGTCGAACATTGATTGGCCGTTGATACGCGGCGACGGATTTAGTGGTGTGGGTTCCGCCGAAGAGTTCACCAGCCGCCGGTTCATCCGGGGTCGCATGCAGCGAGAGATCATCTGGGAACGGGCCGACGGCGTCGGAACCGAACACCTACGAGTCGCGTTCGAGGACGGCGTCCGCGCTGCGGGGGTCGCAGTCGGAGTCGACGACGCCCCGTTCTCGGTCTCGTACCGTATTCGATGCGACGAATCCGAGCGCGTGCGGTCGATCCGCGTCGAACGGTGCGACGGCACCGATTCCCTCGAACTCGAACACGACGGCGACGGAACGTGGACCGACGGGGACGGCGACCCGATCCCCGAACTGGCGAGGTGTCTCGACCTTGACGTCGCGGTCACGCCGTTCACCAACACGATTCCGATCCGTCGGCTCGGACTCCCCGGCGGCGAGTCCCGGGACCTACGAGTCGCCTACGTCGACGCGTCCCGGATGAGCGTCCGGGCAGCCGACCAGCGCTACACCTGTCTGAGCGAACTGGATGCCGACGGTGGGCGGTTCCGGTACGAGAACACGGCGAGCGGCTTTACTGCAGAGATTCCGGTCGACGCCGACGGCGTCGTCCGCGACTATCCAGGGCTGTTCCGTCGGGCGTTCCCGTAGCTACAGCCGGCCCTTCGTGCTCGGGGTCCCGCCCCGTCGCTCGTCGATCCGGGTCGCGTCGTCGAGCGCGCGGGCGAGGCACTTGAACAGCGCCTCGATCTCGTGGTGGGCGTTCTCGCCCTCGACTTCCAGGTGGAGCGTCAAACCGGCGTTCATCGCGAGCGATTCCGCGAAGTGTCGGGCCATGTCGCTCGTGAACTCGCCGACCGAGTCCTGGGAGAACTCCCCGTCGAAGTAAAAGCGGGGCCGCCCGCTGATGTCTACTACTACGGAGGCGACGGCCTCATCCAGCGGCACCCGGCGGTCGGCGTAGCGGACCATCCCGGCCTTGTCGCCGACGGCCTCGCCGAGGGTTTCGCCGAGGACGATCGCCACGTCCTCGACGGTGTGGTGGTCGTCGATCTCGAGATCGCCGTCGCACTGGAGGGTGAGGTCGAAGAGGCCGTGGGTCGCGAAGGCCGTGAGCATGTGGTCGAAGAAGCCGATCCCCGTCTCTACCTCCGCGTCGCCGCTGCCGTCGAGATCCAGCGCACACTCGATCTCGGTCTCGGCGGTCTCTCTCGTGATCTCCGCCGTCCGGTCGGTCATGGCCGACCGAACACGCCGGGGACACATGGCGATTGCGCTTACCCGGTGAGTCCGGCCTCACACAGCGCCTGGTAGGTCACGCGGATCGTCGGCGGGCTCACGTCCGCGACGTCAGCGGTCTGCTTCTGTGTGATTCCCGCGTCGCGTTCCTTCGCGGCGGCGTACAGGCAGGCCGCGGCGACGCCCGCCGGGTTGTGCCCGCCGATCAACGCCCGCTCGACGGCCGCATCGAGCAGCTCTCCGGCCCGTCTCCGGATCGGTCTCGGAAGGTCGAGCGCGCTCGCAAACCGCGGGAGATAGTCCGCCGGCACGGTCGGCCCGATCGGCAGGCCGAGTTCCCGAACGAGCGCCTTGTACGCGCGCTTCAACTCGGCCCGCGTGGCCCGCGAGACCGACAGGATCTCGGCGCGCGTCTGCGTGATTCCGAGCGCTCGACAGGCCGCGTACACCGTCGCGGCGGTGAACCCCTCCAGCGAGCGTCCGCGAACGATGTCCTCGTTCTGGGCGGCGCGAAAGAGCGAACACGCCTGTTTTTCGGCCGATTCGGGCAGCCCCAACGCGCCGACGATTCGGCGGATCTGCATGAACACGTCGCGCTGGTTGGTCTCGGCCTTGGTTCGACACTGCATCCGCTTGTGCTGGGTACGGAGCCGCGCGTACAGCCGTCGTTTCCGACCCGTCAACCGGTTTGCGTCCCCCGTAGCCGATCTCCGTCGAGAGCCCGTAGTCGTGACGCGATCGCGAGAGCGGCGCGCCCGTCCGGCGTCGATCCGTTTCGCCGTCCTCGAACGAGCGCCACTCGGGGCCGGGGTCGATTCGGTCCTCCCTGACGACCAACCCGCACTCGGTGCAGGTCGTCTCTATGTCGTGCGTCGTGAGGGGGCCGCTACATTCGGGACAGATGGTGGGTGTTTCTGCAGCCATCATCGTGTAATATAGTTAACTCATATTTAAAACTATACTTTACTGATAGTTTAAAACCCGGGCGGCCGCGAGTGCTCGTGGCGTCCCGTCGGGAACTTCCACGGGATTCGGCGTATTCGTGATGTAGCCGGACTACGGCGGTCGTTCGCGGAACGAATTTCGACGATATAATCCGGCTACGCCTGATTGTTCGCCGAGATTCTCTCGGCAATATCGTCCAGTTCGTCGTCAGCGAGGTCGGGTGGCGAACCCGCAATGGCGTGGATCGGGTTGCCGCCGTCGTCCTCGAACCGGGGGATGATGTGGCCGTGGACGTGCGGGACCTCCTGGCCCGCGGCCTCGCCGTTGTTGAACGCGACGTTCGAGGCGGGGGCATCGACCGCGTCCTCGACGGCGGGGATCAGTCGGTGGAGCGTATCGTAGAGGTCGCTCGCGAGGCCCTCGGGCAGGTCGTTCAGGCGCTCGTACTCCTCTTTGGGGATCACGAGGGTGTGGCCCGGCGCGAGCGGGTTGGCGTCGAGAAACGCCATCGTCGTCTCGTCCTCGTAGACGGTGCGGGCCGGGATCTCACCCTCGACGATCCGGCTGAAGATGCTTGCCATGGTTCGGTGTGCGGTGGCTCGGAGTAAGAAAGTTACCCGCCCGCACACAGCGCGTCGAGTTCCCGCTTCAGTTCCTCCCGGTACTCCTCGGGCTCGTAGCCAAGGCGCGCGATCCAGATGTTCTGATAGGACGGGTGAAGCACGGGAAGCAGGGGCGTCGCGAGCGCCTCGCAGTCGATCGGCGTCAGGACGTGGTCGGTAAAGCCCTCCAAACTACGGTCGTCGAGCGCGAGCAGCGTCTCGGTGGCGTGCTTTCCGGTGGGGACGATCGCGCTCGGTTGGATCTGCTCGACCTCGGTCACGAGGTGGGTCCGGCAGTTCGTCAGTTCCTCGTCCGTTGGCTCCCGGTTGGAACCCTCGCCACCGTCGGAGTCCGGCTCCGACGAGCTCCCACTCGCTTCGCTCGCGGGAACATCCGGAGGAAAGCACTTCACCGCGTTCGTGTAGTAGGCGTCGTGGTAGCCGACGGATTCCATCAGGTCGCGGATCACCCGCCCAGAGTGGCGGGCGGTGTAGGCCATCCCGGTCCAGTTGCCGCCTTTCCACCGGTCGGCCTCGGGCGTCCCCGCGCCGGGGGCCTCGCCGACGACGATCACCGAGGAATCGAGCGGGCCGGTCCCCCACGAGATGCACTCGCGGCTCTCGGCGAGGTGGGGACACCGGGTGCAGTTCGGTTCGAGGACGTTCCGGGTTTCGGGGTACTCGGGCACGGTAGATCCGAGGGATTCGGCGGCCAAAGCCGTGTCGAGACGGACCGAGGTGCGATGGCCAGCGCGAGTGTGGCTGCCACTTTCGGCAGCCACGCGAGCGGGACGGGGAAAGGCAGGCGTCCTGAGCGAGCAGTTCGGATTCGAACTGCTCGCAAGCGGGCCTGGCGGTCCTCGGAAATCTCCGATTTCCGGGACCCAGAAAGGCCGCTTTGCGGCCTTTCTTAGGGACATGAAAAGGGCGAGCAGCAGACGCCAGTCTGCTGCGAGGGCTTTCGACCGAACGCTCTTTACCGCGCCGCCGGATTCCTACTGGTATGAGCAGGTCCGATATCGACGAGGAGGACCGACCCTCGGAGGGCGCGCGGTTCGGGGAGGTCCCCGACCAGTACGACCCCGAGGCGGTCGAGAAGCGGGTGTTCGAGTATTGGGACGAGGTCGACGCCTACGAGAAAACGAAAGAAGCGTTCGCCGACGAGGAGCCCTTCTTCTTCGTCGACGGCCCGCCGTATACGTCGGGAGCGGCCCACATGGGCACGACGTGGAACAAGAGCCTCAAGGACGCCTACATCCGCCACATCCGGATGCGGGGTCACGACGTGACCGACCGCCCGGGCTACGACATGCACGGCCTGCCCATCGAGACCAAGGTCGAAGAACGCCTCGGATTCGAGAACAAGAAGGACATCGAGGAGTTCGGCATGGAGAACTTCATCGCCGAGTGCAAGTCCTTCGCGGACGAGCAACTGGAGGGCCTGCAGGACGACTTCAAGTCCTTCGGCGTCTGGATGGACTGGGAGAACCCGTACAAGACCGTGACGCCCGAGTACATGGAGGCGGCGTGGTGGGGCTTCTCGCAGGTCGCGGATCGCGGGCTGGTCGATCAGGGGAAACGATCCATCTCGCAGTGTCCGCGCTGCGAGACCGCCATCGCGAACAACGAGGTCGAGTACGAGGACCGCGAGGACCCGACGGTGTACGTCGAGTTTCCGCTCCGCGAGGACGAGCGCAGCGAGTCCTCGGACCGAGCGAGCGGGGACGACGGACCCGCGAGCCACGGGCGCGAGGGAAGCCTCGTCATCTACACGACCACCCCGTGGACCATCCCGGCAAACGAGTTCGTCGCGGTCGGCGAGGATCTGGTCTATCAGAAAGTTCGTGCCCGGCGGGACAGCGAGGAGGACGTCCTCTACATCGCCGCCGAGTGCGTCGAGAACGTCCTCTCGAAGGGCCGCTACGACGAGTACGAGGTCGAGGAGGAGCTTCAGGGTGCGGAGATGCTCGGCTGGGAGTACGACCTCCCGCTCTCCGAGGAGGTCCCCGCCAACCCCGACGGGGAGGGAACCCACACCGTCTATCACGCCGACTACGTCGAGGCCGAGGACACCGGACTGGTGCACTCCGCACCGGGCCACGGTGAGGTGGACTTCGAGCGCGGCACCGAACTGGGTCTACCGGTGTTCTGTCCGGTCGGCGGCGACGGCGTTTATACCTCCGAGGGCGGCAAGTACGAGGGCCAGTTCGTCAAGGACGCCGACGAGGAGATCACGGCCGACTTGGAGGAGAAGGGCCTGCTCGTCGCCTCGGGCACACTCACCCACTCGTACGGCCACTGCTGGCGGTGCGATACCCCCATTCTCCAGATGGCGACCGACCAGTGGTTCATCACGATCACCGACGTCAAAGACGAGTTGCTCGAGAACATCGAGGACAGCGAGTGGCACCCCCAGTGGGCACGGGACAATAGATTTAGAGATTTCGTCGAGAACGCCCCCGACTGGAACGTCTCCCGACAGCGCTACTGGGGGATCCCGATCCCGATCTGGGTTCCCGAAGACTGGAGCGGGGAGATGGACGAGGTGATCGTGATCGGCTCCCGCGAGGAACTCGCCGAGCGTGTGGATCAGGCGGTCGACCCCGAGGAGGTCGACCTCCACCGCCCGACCGTCGACGACCTGACGATTACCGAGGAGGGCACCACCTACGAGCGCGTGCCCGACGTCTTCGACGTCTGGCTCGACTCCTCGGTGGCGTCGTGGGGCACCCTCGACTACCCGGGCGAGCAGGAGGCGTTCGAGGAGCTGTGGCCCGCCGACCTCATCATGGAGGCCCACGACCAGACCCGCGGGTGGTTCTGGTCGCAGTTAGGAATGGGAACGGCCGCGCTCGGGGAGATCCCCTACGACGAGGTGCTGATGCACGGCTTCGCCAACGACAGCGAGGGCAAGAAGATGTCCAAGTCGGTGGGCAACGTCGTCCAGCCCCACGAGGCCATTCAGAGGCATGGCTCGGACGCCATGCGCCTGTTCCTGCTCTCGGTCAACCCGCAGGGCGAGGACATGCGCTTCTCGTGGGACGAGATGGCGACGATGGAGCGGAACCTCAACATCCTCTGGAACGTCTTCCGGTTTCCCCTCCCCTACATGCGCATGGACGGGTTCGACCCCGACGAGACGGACCTCGAAGCGGTCGACGCCGATTTGGAACTCGTCGACGAGTGGGTCCTCGCCCGGCTCCAGACCGTCACCCGCGAGATGACCGAGGCGTGGGACGACTTCCGACAGGACCAGGCGCTCTCGGCGCTGATGGAGTTCGTCGTCGAGGACGTTTCTCGATTTTACATCCAGGTCGTGCGAGAGCGCATGTGGGACGAGGAGGACAGCCCCTCGAAGAACGCCGCCTACGCCACGCTGTATCACGTTCTTCGGGAGGTCTGTGCGCTGCTCGCACCCTACGCGCCGTTCGTCACCGAGGAGATCTACGGCGCGCTGACCGGCGAGCGGGGCCACGACACCGTCCACATGCTCGAATGGCCCGAGAGCGAGGAGTACTGGACCGACGAACGACTCGAAACCGACATCGAACTCGTTCGCGCGGTCGAGGAGGCGGGATCGAACGCCCGCCAGCGGGCCGAACGCAAGCTGCGCTGGCCCGTCTCCCGCGTGGTCGTCGCGGCCGGCGACGACCGCCTCGCAGAGGCCGTCGGTTGCCAGCAGGAACTCCTCGAGGAGCGGCTCAACGCCCGCGAGGTCCGTGTGATCGCGCCCGACGAGCGCTTCGAGGAACTCGCCTACAGCGCACGGGCCGACATGAGCCTCCTCGGACCCGAGTTCGGCGACCGGGCTGGCGAGGTCATGGGAGCGCTCAACGACGCCCGCGTCGAAGAGCCGTCGCTCGAAGCGCTTTCGGCCGCCCTTTCGAAGAAACTCGGCGAGGAGGTCGAGCTCCGCGAGGAGATGATCGAGTTCACCGAGGAGACCCCCGAGGAGCTCTCGGGCTCGCGGATCACGATCGAGGGCAATGGGTTAGGAGTCGTCTACGTCGATACCGAGTTGACTGAAGGGATCGAGAGCGAGGGCTACGCCCGCGAGGTCATTCGGCGGGTTCAGGAGATGCGAAAGGACCTCGACCTGCCCATCGACGCGCGGATCCGCCTCGATCTGGAGATCGCCGACGAGCGCGTCACGAATCTCGTCCGCGAGCACGAGGGCCTGATCGCCGAGGAGGTTCGTGCGGCGCAACTGGGTGGCGTCGAGGACGGCCATCGCCGCGAGTGGGTAGTGGAAGACGTCGAGATGGAGATCGCGATCGAGCCCCTAGAGTGAGCGGAGCGCCTCGGCGAGCGGCCGGGCGACGCTGACCTCGCTTTCGGCGCGCTCGATCGTGTCGGTGCCGTAGACCTGCTCGACGCCCGCACGGGCGAGTTTCGTTCTGGCGTTGGCGGCGAGCATCGGGTGGACGCAGGTCACGAACACTCTCTGGGGGTCTTCGAGCGTGGCGATCGCCCCGCTCATCGTCGAGCCCGTCGCGATGATGTCGTCTACGATCACCACGTCCCGATCCTCGACGACCACGTCGCTGGGCGTGATCTCGACCTCGCTGCCCGATCGTCGTGTTTTCTCGAAGTAGTCGACCTCGCCCTCGCCGTAGCTCTCTCGGACGGTCTCGGCGAGGTCGATCGCCCCCGCGTCGGGCGAGAGGAAGACCGGATCCGAGAGGTCGGGGAGGGGATCGGCGAGCACGCCAGCCCCGTCAATCGCGCGTGCGGGTACCGAGAAGTGCTCGAGGGCCGATTCCTCGTGGGGCGAGACCGTCAGCACGCGATCCGTACCCGTGCTCACCGCGCGGGCGACCGCGCGCACGGAGACGGGCTGGCCCGGCTCGAAGGCGCTGTCCTGGCGGGCGTAGCCCATGTAGGGAAGCACGGTCGTGACCTCCGAGACGCCCGATTCTCGGAGGGCGTCCTGGAGTTGGAGCAGTTCGAGGTGGGCGTCACTGGTGATCGTCGAGGCGACGATCACCGCGGAATCGGTCTCGACCTCGGGGGCCGCCGCGAGCAGTTCGCCGTCGGGAAAGCGCTCGAACTCGACGGGCGCGAGCGCCCGGTCGAGTTCGTCGGCGAGAGCCGCGGCGAGCGACTGTGAAGCGGAACCGGGAACGATCATACCCGAGGGATCGCCGCATGGAGTAAACCCGTTTTCGGTCTCAGCGGACGAGCATCGCCCGCACGCCCGAGACGCCGAGCGCCCCCGAGCGCCAGCCGTCGCCCGCGTCGACGTACAGCGTTCCATCGCCGGTTGCGCCGTAGACCGCCTCGCCGACCGCCACCGCCGCCAAGGGTTCGGGCGTCTCGCGCTCGCGCCACTCGCCGTCGTAGACGTACAGGGACTCGCCGGCGAGCGCGGCCCCCGAAGGGAGTTCGCCGGGCGGGCCGTCGCCCGCGACCCGGTCGAACCCCCCGTCGAGATCGCGCATCCAGCCGTTGCCGAGGCGATAGAGCCCCGCAGCGGTCGCCGCGAGCGGGATACCGGGGGTGGAGACGTCGTTCGCGTCGGCGAGGCCAACGTGGTCGAGACCGCCGCTCGCGCGGTAGATCCCGCCGCCGGTCGCGAGCAGGTCGCCGTCGGCCGCCCGCACGTCGTCGAGGCTCCCGAGGTCGGTCCACTCGCTCCCCTCGAAACGGGCGACCCGGCCCTCCGGGGAGACGGCGACCGGTTCCTCGACCCCGCCGACGACGAGAGCGGGGCCGAACCCCGTGGGGTCGCCGTCCAGCAGGACGTCCTCGGCGGTGGCGACCGCGAGCCCGTCGACCCACGCGAGATCGCGCGCCCGACAGCGGTGTTCGATGCCGAACTCCCCGATCATGTCCCCGGAGACCGAGGCGCGGACGACGCCGAGGTCGCTCGCGAGATAGACGCTTCTCTCCCCGGTTTTCCCGGCGTAGACGCGCTTCTCCTCGATGCTGCTCATACGGAGCGTTCGCGGTCGAGCGCCAAATGGCTGTTCCGGAATCCATTTGCCCCGTCGCTTCCGAGAGTCGGGTGATGGACGTGTTCGGGTCGAGCGGGACGCGCGGGGTCGCGAACGAAGAGATCACGCCGGCGTTCGTCCTGCAGGTCGTCGCGGCCGCCGGAACGGTCTGGGGGGCAGACCGTGTAGCAGTCGCGCGTGACACCCGCCACACCGGACGCATGCTCGAGAACGCCGCCGTTTCCGGCCTCCAGAGCGTCGGCTGCGACGTCGACCGGCTGGGCGTCCTGCCGACGCCGGGCGTCCAGGCCTACGCGGGCCGCGAGGGCGTCCCGGCGGTGATGATCACCGCCTCGCACAACCCGCCCGAGTACAACGGCGTCAAACTCATCGGGCCCGGCGGGATCGAGCTCTCGGTCTCGGAACTCGAAACCGTCGAGGAGGTGTTCCTCTCGGAGGTCGACGGCGCGCGCTCGTGGGCGCACACCGGCGACGAGTTCGTCGTCGAGGACGCCGTCCGGCGGTATATCGACGGCGTCCGCGAGGCGGTCGACCGGGAGAAGATCGCCGCCGCCGACCTGACCGTCGCGATCGACCCCGGCCACGGCGCGGCCTCGCTGACCAGTCCCCGCCTGTTCCGGGAACTGGGCTGTCGTGTGGTGACGGTCAACGCCCAGCCCGACGGCCGGTTCCCGGGCCGGAACCCCGAACCCGTCGAGAAGAACCTCGGGGACCTGGGACGGCTGGTCCGTGCGAGCGACGCCGACGTCGGGATCGCCCACGACGGCGACGGCGACCGGGCGATCTTCTACGACGAATCCGGCGAGTACATCGAGGGCGACGCGGCGCTCGCGGCGCTCGCGGACGCCGAACTCACGAGCGACGACGCGACCGTCGCCGCGGTCAACGTCTCCCAACGATTGGTCGACGTCTGCGAGCGGACCGGCGCGGCCCTCGAACTCACTCCCATTGGAAGCACCTACATCACCAGCCGGATCCAGCAGCTACGGGCCGAGGGGATCTCGGTGCCGGTCGCGGGCGAGGGCAACGGCGGGATCTACTTCCCCGAGTACAGCCTCGCGCGCGACGGCGCGTACATCGGCGCGCGCTTCCTCGAACTCGTCGCCGAAAAGCCCGCGAGCGAGGTGATCGGGCCGTTCAGCGGTTATCACAACGTCCGGCTGAAGCTCGCGTACGAGGAGCGTGCCGAACGCGAGGCGATGCTCTCGGCCGTCGAGGACGTCGCGGCCGACGCCGACGCCGAGGCGAACACCACCGACGGCGTCCGGCTGGACTACGGCGACGGCTGGGTGCTCGCGCGACCCAGCGGCACCGAACCCGTCATCCGGGTGTACGCCGAGGCCCGCGACGAGGCGCGCGCCGAGGACCTCGCCGCGCGGCTCTACGACGCCGCGAGCGCGGCGCGCCGGTCGGTATAGCCGGGCCGAACGGGTTCGGGACAGGAGGTTTACGCCCCCGCCGTGAACACGCGAACGTATGCCAGAGCAAACGCTCTACGAGCGCCTCGGTGGCGAGGAGTCGATCGAAGCCGTCGTCGACCGGTTTTACGGACACGTGATGGCCGACGATCTGGTCAACGGCTACTTCGAGGACGTCGACATGCAGCGCCAGATCGCCCACCAGACCCAGTTCATCAGCGCCGTCACCGGCGGGCCGGTCGAGTACTCGGGCGAGGACATGCGGGCGGCCCACGAGGGCATGGGCATCAACGAGGAGGAGTTCAATGCGATCGCCCGCCACCTCAATACCGCCCTCAAGGAGTTCGAGGTCCCCGAGGCCGAGCGCGAGGACGTGCTCGACGAGATCGCGAGCTATCAGGGCGCGATCGTCGAGGCGTAGCGCTCGAGCGCGTCCCGTAGCCGCTCGATCCTTTCGCTCGCCCGCTTCCTGTCGGCCGCGAGCGCCCCGCTTTCGAGGCGTTCGCGTTCGTGTGCGCCGAGGCGCTCGCGGGCCTCGGCGGCGCGACGGAGCCGTTCGTAATCGGGATCGCGCGTCAACGTCCGGACCTCCCTGAGGCGGGCGACCGTCTCCTCGGGGGCGAACCGGGGAACCACCGCCCGGAGTTCTCTGAGTTGGTACCGGAGTTCGTCGGCGGGGCGGGGCGGCCAAGCCAGTCGAAAGGGAGTCGCGTCGATCCGCTCGAGCGCCGTGCGCTGGGTGGCGACCGCCCGCTTGAGCGCGTCGGCGTCCTCGACGTAGTGGTCCAGTTTCGAGCGCGAGTAGTCGGCGTACTCGAGCAGTTTCGGGACCGACTCGGTCCCCGCGTCGGCGCGCGCGATGTACGCCCGGAGATCGGCCGGGAGGTCGGGCGTCTCGACCAGCGGGAACCACTCGGTCCGGTCGAGGAACGCGACGACCTCGCGGGTGCTCGCACGCGAGAGGTAGCCCGAGAAGGCCGCCTCGACCGCCTCGTTGTACCCCTCGATCGGGACCCGAAGGTCGGCGACGGGCGCGTCGAGGTCGACCTCGTTCAGCGCGAGCAGGCGGTCGTACTCGGCGATCTCCTCGTCGAGCGCCGCGATCCGCGACTCGACCGCCCGGCGCGCCTCGCGCAGGTCCTCGCGGGCGGCCGCGCGCTCGGTGAGGCGCTCGACGTCGTCGTCGACCGGGCCGAGCAGTTCGCGCGCGCGCTCGAAGTCCGCCTCGTTCAGTCGGCGCTTGTCGAAGCCGTCCTCGACGGCCTCGAAGACCTCGCGGTGGGGGAGGTCCTCGGGGAGCGAGGAGACGAGGTCGTCGAGCGCGCTCTGGAACTCGATGAATCCCTTGAAGTCGCCCGTCCCCGTCGCGCGCCCCTCGTAGCGCGAGAAGAGCTCCGCGAGGTCCTCGCGAGCGCGTTCGAGCCGCCGGAGGTCGCCCTCGCCGACGGCCTCGACGGCCTCGCACGCGGCCTCGTATCGCTCGTGGGCGTCGGCGAGACGCCGTTCGGGGTCGGGCTCACTCATACACGTCGTCGGGGTCGAAGACGCGCTCGCCGACGTCCTCGCCCTCGACGGTGCGGTAGAAACACGAGCGGTGGCCGGTGTGACAGGCCCCGCCCTCCTGCTCGACGAGATAGAGCAGGGTGTCGCCGTCGCAGTCGACGCGGATCTCCCGCACCGCCTGGGTGTGGCCGCTGGTCGCGCCCTTCTCCCAGAGTTCCTCGCGGCTGCGCGAGTAGTAGTGCGCCCGGTCGGTCTCGTGGGTTCGCTCGATGGCCTCGCGGTTCGCGTACGCGAGCATCAGCACCTCGTGGGTCTCTGCGTCCTGGGCGATCACGGGGAGCAGTCCGCGGTCGTCGAACTCGAGGTCAGGAGCGTCGGCGCTCATGGATCGAGTGAGTCCCCCGCGGCGAATAGGTCTTCTGTCCTTCCGGTCGCGCCCGCACGCCGGACCCGCGGGTATCGATTGACGGTCGAAGCAGGAGTGGGTGGATCGGCCGGTGCACGACCACGAGCGCAGGGTGCATGGGTCATCCGGGTGCGTCTGTCAGGGGCACCGCCGATCCGGGGCACGCCGGTCGACCCATGTCTTCCGCGAGGGCCAGGAGGAACCTATAGCTACCTCCCGACACATGTGGCACGCCGTAGGACACCTACCCCGAGAACGCCGCGTCGATCTCGTGGGCGGCCTCCCGGTGGCGCTCGTAGGCGACGAGCGCCTCCTCCCTGACGTCGGGATCACCCCACTCGAAGCAGGCGACGAACTGCCCCGCCTCGTAGGCGCCGAGGAAGACCCGATCGCCGATGATCGAGAGGCCGAACGAGAACGAGCCGGGGTGGGCGTACAGCACCAGCCCCTCGGTCTCGACGGCGGCGTCGAACTCCGTCCCGTAGTAATCCTTCGAGGCCGAGAGCGCCGCCGAATCCAGCACGAGTTCGCCCTCCGTCCCCTCCTCGAGCAGCGACCGGTGGGCCTCGTTGAACAGCGGGCTGACGACCGGAACGATCCCGAAGAACCGCGACGGGTTCAGCTCGCGGACCCGCTCGGTGTAGTAGCGAAGCGGGGCGTGGGGGTCGTTCTCCGTCGCCGTGATGACGGTCGCGCTCTCGAGGACGGGCGGCGACAGCGACATGCCGGACTCGGCGAGCGGTTCGAGGCTCCCGCCGTACTCCTCGACGAGGCTGACGGTGGCGATCAGTTCGCTGTAGGCCGCGAGCACGAGTCGGCCGCCGACCGTGCAGGTGTACCCTCCATCGACCCGGCGGGCCCACCCCAGGTCCGTCAGTTCGCGGAGGTTGCGCTGGGTCGCGGAGCGCGACAGTTCGAGTCGGTCGACGAGTTCGGCGGGCTGCAACGGGCCGTCTTCGAGGGTATCGAGCAGAGAGACGCGGTTCGAGGAGGTCGCGAGAAAGCGAACGCGATCGTCCGGCGATGGCATCGTCCGAGTGCTTCGAGCCGACCGTTATAGTGTTTCCGTCACGCTACATCGCGCCGACGACCCGAAGGGCGCTCGTCAGCAGGTCGCCGTAGACCAGCGCGACCAGCAGGCCGACGAGGATCGACACGAGGAACGGGATCCCCGGCGACACCCAGACCACCTCCCGTGTGGTGAGCACGTCCAGCCCATCGCGCAACCCCTCGGGGGTGGTGCCGTAGGCCGACCCGACGTCGGCGAGGAAGGCTTCCGCGCCCCAGTCGTCCTCGACGACTCCTCCATCGGTCACTGCGCCATCACCGGCGGGCGACGGCTCCGCGGGCAGCGAGACGGGGTCCCGGAAGCGTTCGGGGTCCTCGCGCAGCGCCGCGAGCGTCGTCCCGCGCCACCGGAGGTACATCCGCAGGGCGTCGAGGTCGAGCCCCGATCGGGTGAACCCCTCCCCGTCCTCGAGCAGCCGACCGTGGGTTCGCTCGGCGTCCGACCAGTGGACGGGCCAGCCGACGACCATCAGCGGGGTGAACCGTCCCGAAAGCGCGTTCCTGATCGCGAGGACGACGGGGTAGCACGTCCCGACGAGCACGGTGTTGGTGAGGATCGTGAGCGCGAACGCGCCCGTGGGCGTCCCGACCAGCGGGACCACGAGCGAGCCGAGCCGGTAGGACGGGTAGGTCGGAAAGAGCAGTGCAAGAACGATCAGCGCCTTCGCGTCCGCACCGCCGAACGCGCCGAAGCGCCAGAAACCGTACGACGCGGGGATCACCAGCAGCAGGCTGATCCCCGCGCCGACGAGGAAGTACGACCACGTCAGCCCGCCCGCGAGAAACGAGGCGATCCCGTCCCAGAGCAAGAGGACGACCGCGAGCGCGAACAGCGGGGTCCACGTCCGGCTCGGAACCCGCCGGGTCTTCACGTCGCGATACGCGGCCCAGACGAGAACGGGTATCGCGAGCAAGCGCAGGAGGTCGGGGACCGAGGCGAGCACGACCCTACGGGTGGGGTCGCCCGACGAATATTTTGTGGTTCGAGACGACGAAACGAACGAAGCGCGGGAAAACTGACGCCGTTCAGATGACGCGGTTCTGGAGGTAGTCCAGGTGCTTCGCGTTGTAGACGATCTGGATCTCGTCGGCGGCGGGCGAACCGATGCAGGTCAGCCGAACGTTCTTGTCGTCGACCTCCTCGTCCGAGAGGATCTGCTGCATGTCCATCTCGATCTCGCCCTCCTTGAGGATCGCCGCGCAGTTCGCACACGCGCCGGCGCGACACGAGAAGGGCCAGTCGTAGCCCTGCGCCTCCGCGGCCTCGAGGATGTACTCGCCCTCGTTGACGTCGAGCGTGCCGTAGTCCTCGTCGTCGAGGCCGGCGTCGGCAGCCTGACCGAAGAGGTCGTCGTCGTCGATGTCCCAGCCCTGATCGTCCAGCACTTCGTAGTTGAGGTATTCTACGGTTGGCATCACTTCCCCCTTCAACGTCATACCTGTTAGACCTTGCTGTTCATTTCCAGATCGGCTAATCCAGGAATTACCGGCATCTCGGAGGGTATCGGGCCTACATACGAGGATAATTCGACCGTAAATTTGGCCGACCAAAACCCGCGTGACGGCCTGAAAACCGGGATCGGGATCCCACACGTGGACCGGTGCGTTTAGACCCGCGCCGGCCGTGGTCGTGACCATGTTCGATGAGTACGAGGTGATCCCCGCCGTGGACATGCAAGAGGGCGAGGTGGTCCAGTTGGTGCAGGGAGAGCGCGGGACCGAGAAACGCTACGGCGACCCCGCCGAGGCCGCCCGCCGGTGGGTCGAAGCAGGCGCGCGAACCCTCCATCTCGTCGATCTCGACGGCGCCTTCGAGGGCGAGCGAAAGAACGCCCCCGCCGTCGAGGCGGTCCTCGAAACCGTCGACGGGGAGGCGACGGTCCAACTGGGCGGCGGGATCCGGACCGCCGAGGACGCGATCGGACTACTAGACCGTGGCGTCGACCGGGTGATCCTCGGGACGGCGGCGGTCGAGAACCCGGAGATCGTTCGGGAGGTCAGCGACGAGTACGCAAACAGCGTGATGGTGAGCCTCGACGCCAAGGGCGGCGAGGTGGTCGTCTCGGGGTGGACCGAGGGTACTGGACTAGACCCAGCCGAGGCCGCCGCCCGCTACGAGGAGCTGGGTGCGGGCGCGATCCTCTTTACGAACGTCGACGTCGAGGGACAACTGGAGGGCGTGAAGACGGGTCCCGTCGAGCGGATCGCGGACGCGGTGGGAATCCCGGTCGTCGCAAGCGGTGGCGTCGCGAGTCTCGATGACGTGCGGGCGCTGAAAGCGGCGGGCGCGAGCGCCGTCGTCGTCGGGACCGCACTCTATGAGGGGTCCTTCACGCTCGAAGCGGTGATCGACGCCGTAGCCTAAGCCGTCTCAGACTAGCCTGAGGTAGTCCTGATTGGGCGAGTAAAGCTCACCCTTGTTACGGAGCTTCTGGATCTCGTGTTCGGCCTTGCTGTCCTCGATCCCCGCCTCCGCGGCGCGCTCGATGACCTTCTCTTGGGGCGCGCCGGGTTCGCCGTCGTACTCCTCCTGAAGCTCCCGGATGATCTCCTTGATCCCCTTCACCCGGTCGCGCTGGGTCTTCGAGCGCCCCGTCTCGATCACGTCGACGTCGTACTCGCCGGTTTCGGGGTCGACGCCGATGTCCTGCAGACAGGAGCGAACGATCTCGATGACGCGTTCGGCGTCCTCGCGCTCGACGGTATCGGAGAGCCGGACGCGGGCGCTCGCCTCCCCGAGCCTGACGAGCGCCTCGAGCTTCCGGGCCGTCACGGGAACGGGCGCGTCCTCGTCGGCGCCCTTCGAGCGCAGGTCGACGTAGAACTCCTGGATCGCCTCGCGGGCGTCGTCGGTCATCCGGGGGAAACAGCTCTGCTGGGCGTAGGCGATGTACTTTCGCAACAACTCGGCGTCGATGTCGGGGGCGACCTCCTCGGTGACGGCGTCGACCTCCTCGCGGGTGACGTCCGGCGAGGGGAGGTTCGTGCGCTGGGTGTTGAGCTCCCCCGCGTAGTTCGTCTGGAGGATGTGCTGGGCGAGCTTGCGGTCCTCGTCTGGGTCGGGCTTATCAGTCACAGTAAAGATCAGATCGAACCGCGAGATGAGGGCGGGTTCGAGGTCGATCTGCTCGCCGATGGGCTCGTACTGGTCGAATCTCCCATATTTCGGGTTCGCCGCGCCGAGCAGCGAACACCGCGACTTGAGGGTGGCGTTGATCCCGGCCTTCGAGATCGAGATCGACTGCTGTTCGAGCGCCTCGTGCATCGCGGAGCGGTCCTCGGGGCGCATCTTGTCGAGTTCGTCGACCGCGGCGATCCCCCGGTCGGCGAGGACGAGCGCGCCGGCTTCGAGCGTCCATTGCTGGCCCTCGCCGAAGTCGTCGCGAACCGCCGCGGCCGTGTTGTGTGTTACGATGCCGTTTCCGATGAAGTTGTGTGTCTTCGGAACCGTGAGATCGAACACTTCTTTGTAGCCGGTATCGGCGGCCGCAACGACTTCGTCCCAGACGAGATCGGCGTCGGCTACTTCCTCAACGATCGGAGCGGCCGCTCCGAGATTTAACTCCGAGAGTATCTCTCGCGCGCGTTCCCGACTTGGATTATCGCCTCGGGTGACGTTCTGATAGTACGCCCCGCCCCCACCGTCGGCTCTGACAAGCGTTCGGCCGACCGGAAGACGTTCGCCGCGACGCTGTGCATCCGATACGACAGTCGTTAGAGTAGTGGCCTTCTCGATCGAACGGAATCCGATTTCGCTGGCGAACGCGTCGAGATCCTTGCCGTACATCGTGAGATGTGTCTGCACCGCCTTCGATACGATCTCCTGTCCACTCGCCAGCGTATACGTCCCTCGACGGTCCCGCTCTCGAATCCGTGAACGGATACCGTACGTTTCGAGCATCAACTGAACCTGGCGGGCCAGTCTCGGACAGACCGTTGAGAACTGAACGCTGGATCCGCCGTCCGTCCGCGGACAGACGGATCCATCGGCGTCGAACAATCCTTGGAGGAACGCGTCGGCGTTTTCGGCAGTCGTGAGCGACGGGGCGAGCGCGATATCGTCTTTCGGTGACTCGACGCCGAGGTTACTGAAGAAGCGCGCGACCGTCGTGCTATGGAGTCGTATGCACGGCACCCGTTCTTCCTGATATTCGATCGAGACGGACTTACCGAACGTCGATTCGATGATCTCCGCGGCGGTTTCGAGCAACCCCTCATCGGAGTTCGATATTCGGACGTATCCGCGATTCCCCCCTCGCCGAGACACCGTCACATCGCCGTCGCCGAACACGAATCCGACGAGATACATCAGGTCCTCGTCGAACGCGTTCGGGATCTCGATACCGCTGCCGTGTCTCACCATCGCGCGGTCGATTTCGATATCGCCCCGGTCGGTATCGATCGCCTCGAGGATTCGATCGAGCCGATCGAGTGGAAGATGACGGTTCGATAGCGAGTCGTAGATGAAGTCTTCCGGCAGGTCGAGAGCGCCGGCCGCCGCCCGCAGCGTTCCGAACTCCTCGCGGAGCCGTTGTCGCATAAACGCCACCGATTTAGCGGTCGGCTTTAGCTTCTCCTCGGTGAATTCGAAGAACTCGCGGGGCGACGGGGAGGATCGTTCGATGGTCGTGTGTTTGGGTACGCCGACGTAGTCACCGGCCTCGATCTCGGAGATCTCGCGCCACTCTACACCGTCGGTGTCACAGACGAGTACTGGCGTGTTGACGGAGGCTTCCAGTCGTTTTCCGTGAGCCGTTTCGATGCGTCGACACGGCTTTTCTGGCATGCGCCAGACGTGCGAACTCTCGGTGATGTTGACCGTGCCGGCGGTGCGGTCGTAGGTGTATAGCTCGTGTTCCGCTGCTGCTGGCGTGTCCGTCGTCACTGGTTTCGGATGGTGCTTCTCGGCGAGGTCGCGAATCGGAACGAGCCCATCCGTCGTTTGGACCATCGTGTCACCGGTGACACACAGCCCCGCCGAACTGCTACCCTTCCCGGAGGTGTAGACCGAGCGGGGCGCGATGTTGCGGATGTACTGCAGTAGCGCCGATTTCCCGGTCCCGGGGTCCCCGATCAGGAGCATGTGCATGTCCCCGCGGGTGCGCGAACCGTCCGGCAGGTGTTTCGTAACCCCTGAAAACAGCTGGAGGGTCATCGCCAGCTTGGCCTGCCGGTGGCCGTAGATCGAGGGCGCGAGGCTGTCGACCATCCGCTCGTAGATGTCGGGATCCGAGGAGAGCTCGACGATGGCCTGCTTGTCCTCGTCGGTGATCTCCATGTCCTCGAACTGTTCCTCCTCGACCTCGACCGCGTGGCCCTCCATGTGGATGTCGAACATGGTCGACTTCTCCTGGTTCGACCCCTGCTGTTCGAGGTGGAGCACGCCCGTCACGCGGACGTGGTCGCCCGCGGTCACCTCGCCCGTGATGTCGTCCTCGATATGCACGTCCAAACTCTGGGGGGTCTCGCCGCCGCGAAGTCCTTCAGGACTCTCCTGCACGCGGATCTTCTGGGCGTCGATGAACTCCGACTGGTCGAAGTTGATTCTAAAGGGGCCCTGGCGTTCACAGCCCGAACACTGGTGGGGCTCCTGGAAGTCGCCGCCGGTCTGGGGGATCCGCGTGAGGGTGCCACAGCGCTGGCACTCGAAGGCCGCCTGCTGGATCTTCGGGCGGACGTCCGTCGCCTTGCGGACGATTCCACGCACTTCGACGAGCGTGTTGACGTTCTTCGAGCGAATGTCTCGAATATCGGTCGCGCCGGGGAGGTTTCGCACCCGGACGTGGGCCTGCCCGAGGCTCACGTCGACGGGGAGGTCGTAGAGTCTGAGCGCCTCCTCGGCGTACGGCTGCATCTGCTCGGGCTGGTTTCGGAAGTCGTCGGCGACGTCGGGATCGAAGCGGTTCAGGTCGGCCCAGTCGAGGTACAGGGAGCGCTGTTCGTTCGGGTAGTGCTGTGCCAGCGTGCCGATCTCGTCGTGGTAGTAGGTCCGGTAGAACTCCTCGAAACGGCCGACGAGCTCCTGGTTCTCCGCACTGGCCATACTACTTTCTGTAGCCGCCGACCGGGTATGAACCTTCGGCTCCCAGCTTTTGCCGTCGTCCGAAAGGCTTCGCCTTTCGAGATGACGAGACGGCTCCGCCGTCTCGAACCACGCTCGCTTCGCTCGCTGGTAAAAGCTGGATCAAAAGCCGTCGTCACCCCCGCCGGGGGTTCCGCGGCCCGCTCACTCGCCGTGTTCGTTCGCGGTAGATCCACAGTGTTCGCCTGCCCTTCCCCGCCCCGCTCGTGCGGTCGCCGACATGGCGACCGCCCTCGCGCTGGCCACCTCATCCATTCCATATTTAAATGAGCATCTGTCACGACAGTCCTCACTTGAAGAACCCTGATAGCACACCACATGAATTGGCGCGATATGCCGAGAAACAGGCATTTCAACCTTCCAGTCGCCCCTCACGAGATCGACGCTGCTCGCCATGATCGGCATTTTTATATAGAACCACAAACAACGATTCGGGTGACTATGAGTCAGCGAATGCAGCAGGGTCAGCCCATGATCATCATGGGCGAGGACGCACAGCGCGTACAGGACCGCAACGCGCAGGACTACAACATCTCGGCTGCGCGGGCGGTCGCCGAGTCGGTCCGTTCGACGCTCGGCCCCAAGGGGATGGACAAGATGCTCGTCGACTCGATGGGTTCGGTCACCATCACCAACGACGGCGTGACCATCCTCAAAGAGATGGACATCGACAACCCGACCGCGGAGATGATCATCGAGGTCGCGGAAACTCAGGAGGACGAGGCGGGCGACGGGACCACGACCGCGGTCGCCATCGCGGGCGAACTCCTGAAGAACGCGGAGGACCTCCTCGAACAGGACATCCACCCGACGGCGATCATCAAGGGCTTCCACATGGCCGCGGAGCAGGCCCGGGAGGAGGTCGACAACGTCGCCGAGCGCGTCGACGCGAGCGACGAGGACCTCCTGAAGAAAGTAGCGGAAACCTCGATGACCGGCAAGGGCGCCGAGCTCAACAAGGAGCACCTCGCCCAGCTGATCGTCGACGCCGTGGGCAAGGTCACCGTCGAGACCGACGAGGGCGACAGCGTCGTCGACCTCGAGTTCCTCGAGATCGAGACCCAGACCGGCCGCTCGGCCGGCGACAGCGAACTCCTCGAGGGGGCCATCGTCGACAAGGACCCGGTCCACGACGACATGCCGACCGAGGTCGAAGAGGCGAAGGTGCTCCTGCTGAACGAGCCAATCGAGGTCGAGGAGGCCGACGTCGACACCAACGTCAGCATCGACAGCCCCGACCAGCTCCAGCAGTTCCTCGATCAGGAGGAGGCCCAGCTCAAGAAGAAGGTCGAGCAGATCGTGGAGACCGGCGCGGACGTCGTCTTCTGTCAGAAGGGCATCGACGACCTCGCCCAGCACTACCTCGCGAAGGAGGGCATCCTGGCAGTGCGCCGCGCGAAGAAGAGCGATCTGGAGTTCCTGAAGGAGGTGCTGGACGCCTCGATCGTCTCCGATCTGGACAGCGCCACGAGCGAGGACCTCGGCGAGGGCAGCGTCGTCCGCGACGAGACCGACGAGATGTTCTACGTCACCGGTGAGGACTCCCACGGCGCCACCCTTCTCCTCCGAGGGTCGACCGAGCACGTCGTCGACGAACTCGAACGCGGCATCTCCGACGCCCTCGAGGTCGTCGCCCAGACCGTCTCCGACGGGCGCGTGCTCTCGGGCGGCGGGGCGATCGAGGTCGAACTGGCCTCGCGCCTGCGCGACTACGCCGACTCCGTGAGCGGTCGCGAACAGCTCGCGGTCGAGGCGTTCGCCGACGCGCTCGAACTCGTCCCCCGCGTGCTCGCCGAGAACGCCGGCCTCGATTCGATCGACACGCTCGTCGACCTGCGTGCGGCCCACGAGTCGGGCGAGTCGCGCGCCGGCCTGAACGTGTTCTCGGGAGACGTCGAGGACACCTTCGAGGCGGGCATCGTCGAGCCGGCCCACGCCAAGGAGCAGGCGCTGACGAGCGCCACCGAGGCGGCGAACCTCGTGCTCAAGATCGACGACATCATCTCCGCCGGCGACCTCTCGACCGACAAGGGCGACGACGAGGAGGGCGGCGCACCCGGCGGCATGGGTGGCATGGGCGGAATGGGCGGCATGGGCGGCGCGATGTGAGATAGGCGCGTCGATCACCGCTTCACCCCCGACCGTCGTCGTATCGGCTGCCGTTTTCGGAGAACCGACCTCGATTTCTTTCGTGCATCCACGACCGCTAGCGATGCCCGTACTGGCGAACGGATTCGCCGATGTCTCGGTCGGGTTCGTGGCGTCCGTTCAGATGGAACTAAGAGGCTTCCGCAATATTCGCCGCCCATGCAGACGCTGCTTTTGAACAGCGACGACGTGGCCGAGAACGCGCGTCTCTCCGAGTTGATCCCCGCGATCGAGGACGCCTTCGCCGCCTACGAGCGCGGCGACGCTCAGATGCCGCCGAAATCCTACATCGACCTGCCCCAGTACAACGGCGACTTCCGCTCGATGCCCGCCTACCTCGATGCAGGGGAGTGGGACGCCGCCGGGATCAAGTGGGTGAACGTCCACCCCGACAACCCCGCCGACCACGACCTTCCCACGGTTCTGGGGACGATGATCTACTCGGACCCCGAGACCGCAGTACCATTAGCGATCATGGACGGAACCGAACTCACTATGCAGCGCACCGGCGCGGCCGCGGCGGTCGCCACCGACCACCTCGCCGTCGCCGAGGCGAGTTCGATGGGGATCGTCGGCGCGGGCGCACAGGCGTACACCCAACTGGCGGCGATCGCCGAGATCCGTCCCATCCGGAAGGTGATAATCAGCGACCTCGACGACGAGCGCGTCGAGCGCTTCGTCTCCCATTTCTCCGACCGCTTCGACGTCTCCGGGGGATCGATCCAGGAGGCCGCCTCGTGTGACGTCCTTTCTACTGTTACCCCCGTCGAGGATCCGATCGTCCCCCGCGAGGCCGTCGGCGAACACACCCACGTCAACGCGATGGGCGCGGACGCCGAAGGAAAACACGAGATCGCCGACGAGGTCCTGCTCGACGCCAAACTCGTCATCGACGACCACGCCCAGACCACCCACTCCGGCGAGATCAACGTGCCCTATAACGAGGGCGTGCTGACGGACGGGGACATCCACGCCGCGATCGGCGAGATCGTCGTCGGAAACCGGGAGGGTCGGACGCCCGAGGACGGGATCACCGTGTTCGACTCGACGGGGCTCGCCATTCAAGACGTGGCCGCCGCTCACGTGGTCTACGAACACGCCGCCGAGAACGACAACGGCTACCCGTTCGACCTGCTCGGACTCAACTAGCCCGCTGGTCGATCGCGTCGAAGACCTTCGTCAGCGCCCAGACGATGACGATGAACGGGAGCAGTGGAACGAGCAACACCAACAGGACGAGGAAGTAGGTGACCCCGATCAGGTTCATCTCCTCGTCCGGCCGTCCCCGGTAGTACGGCGTCACCGTCCGCAGGGTCTTTTTCACCGTGGAATCCTCCGAATCGCTCATACTTCGAATAGAACGCCTGACAGGATAACCCTTTTCGCGCCGACTTCAGGGGACCGGCGATCAGTCCTCGATGTGGATCGCCGGCCGGCCCGGTTCGGCCTTTCGGACGACGTCGTCGGCCGCGTCGGCGGCGCGGATCACCCCGACGGGGGCCTCGAACTCGCGTTCGAGCAGCCACGCGGCGGCTTCGAGCGCCGCGTGTTCCCCCTCGGGCGGGAGCGTCATCGACAGCGCCTCGCGCTCGGCCTGCAGGTCCTGGCCGTAGTCGGCCGCGGCGTCACCCTGCTCGCGGATGTGATCGTGGCCCATGAGTTCGCCGATCAGGTTCTCGGCGTCGCTCTCGACCGCGATCTCGAGGGCGTCGTACTTCCAGTCGGGGGCGACGACGACGTCGATTCGCTTCGGATCCTCGATCCCGGCCACCTCGACGATGTCGCGGACGTCCTTGCGGGTGTTCTCGACCAGCCGACGGCGCTTTTCGACGTACTCCCGGTCGATCTCTGCGCTCGGCCAGTCGGCGTCGACGACGAATCCCTCCGATCCTAGCCTCGCCCACAGCGACTCGGCGAGGTGGGGCGCGACCGGCGCGAGCAGCCGAACCACCGCCGACAGCCCGCGCTCGTACGTCGCGGCGTGGGGTTCGGTGTACGCGGCGTACTGCCGGAGCGTCCGAACCAGCTCCTGGGTCTCCCGCAGCGCCTCGTTGAACGTCAGGTCGTCGAACGCGTCGGTTGCGATGGCGACCGTCGCGTCGATCTCGCTCCCGACGTAGCTCGCGACGGCGTCGTCCGCGCCGGCGGGCGCGTCCTCGACGTGGCTTTCGACCATCCCCTTCAGCCGGCCGAGGAAGGCGTACGTCGAGCGCACGCCCTCCTCGCTCCAGTCGAAGTCGCGCTCGGGCTGGGCCGCCTGCATCATGAACAGGCGGGCGGTGTCCGCGCCGTACTCCTCGACGATGCGCTGGGGCGAGACGACGTTCCCCTTCGATTTGGACATCTTCTCGCCCTCCAACTGGACCATCCCCTGGGCGAGCAAGTTGGTGAACGGCTCGCGGTGTTCGAGGCCCTCGTGGTCGGCCAGCACCTTCGTGAAGAAGCGCGCGTACAGCAGGTGCATCACGGCGTGCTCGATGCCGCCGACGTACTGGTCGACGGGCATCCAGTCGCTCGCGCGCTCGCGGTCGAACGGCGCCTCGTCGAGATCGGGCGAGACATACCTGAGAAAGTACCACGAGGAGTCGACGAAGGTGTCCATCGTGTCGGTCTCGCGTTCGGCGTCCGCACCGCAGTCGGGACAGGTCGTCTCCTTCCACTCCTCGGCGGCGTCGAGCGGGTTGCCGGTGGTGTTGACGAACTCGGGGAGTTCGACCGGCAACTCCTCGTCGGGGACCATGACGGGACCACACTCGGGGCAGTGGACGACCGGGATGGGCGTCCCCCAGTAGCGCTGGCGCGAGATCCCCCAGTCGCGCAGTTGGTACTGCGTGGTCCACTCGGCGCTCTCGACCTCCTCGGTGATCCGCTCGCGGGCCGTCTCGCTGTCCAGTCCCGAGTGCTCCCCGGAATTGACGAGCACGCCGTCGTCGGTGAACGCCGCCTCGCTCACCTCCGGCGCCTCCGGGACGGTCTCGCCGTCCCAATCGTCAGGTTCGGGGGCGATGACGGGCCGGATCTCGATGTCGTGTTTCCTCGCGAAGGCGTGGTCGCGCTCGTCGTGACCGGGGACGGCCATCAGCGCGCCCGTTCCGACGTCCGAGAGGACGAAGTCCGCGACGAAAACGGGGATCTCCTCGCCCGTGACGGGGTTGGTCGCGGTCAGCCCCGTCCCGACGCCGTTGGGTTCGTCGCCCTCGGGGTCGGCCTCGTGTTCGACGAACGTCCGGATCTCCTCGTCCTCCTCTGCCAGCCGCTCGCTGATCGGGTGGTCGGGCGCGAGCGCGAAGAAGGTCGCGCCGTGGATGGTGTCGACGCGGGTCGTGAAGGCCTCGACGCTGCCGTGGTCCTCGACCTCGAACTCGAGTTCCGTCCCGTCCTGGCGGCCGATCCAGTTGCGCTGCATCTGGCGCACGGAGTTGGGCCATCCCTCCAGGTCGTCGATCGATTCGAGCAACTCGTCGGCGTACTCGGTGATCTTCAGGAACCACTGTTCGAGTTCGCGCTGTTCGACGGGCGTCCCGCAGCGCCAGCAGAGTTCGTCCTCGCCCTCGACCTGCTCGTCGGCCAGCACGGTCTCGCACTCGGGACACCAGTTGACCTCGGCGTCCCGCCGCTCGACCAGCCCCTCCTCGTGGAAGCGCTCGAAGAGCCACTGGTTCCACCGGTAGTACTCGGGCGTGCAGGTTGTGATCTCGCGCTCCCAGTCGTAGCCGAAGCCCATCGACTTCATCTGCTCGCGCATCGTCTCGATGCAGTCGAACGTCCAGTCGCGGGGGTTGGTGTCGCGTTCCTTCGCGGCGTTCTCCGCGGGGAGGCCGAAGGCGTCCCAGCCCATCGGGTGGAGCACGTCGTCGCCGCGCATGCGGCGGTAGCGCGCGTAGGCGTCGGTGATCGTGTAGTTGCGGACGTGACCCATGTGGAGCTTTCCGGAGGGGTAGGGGTACATCCCGAGGACGTATCTCGGGTCCTCGACGTCGTCCGCCGTCCGATACGCGTCCGCCTCGGCCCACGCCTCCTGCCACCGGCGCTCGATCGCCGTGTGGTCGTAGTCCCGTTCGCTCATTATGTACGGATGAGCGAGAGCTCTCCCTATAGCTTTCCATCCGACTATTCGCCCGTTCCCTTCGGAACTCGGGTCCGAAAGCGGAGAGGACGTCGTCCGATCGGGAGTTCGCGTCCGACCGATCGACGACCGGACGACGACCGTTGTCCACGAAACCTCCCTTCATAGCCGCCGTATCGGTGACGCCAACCGGTTCACGGTTAACGGCCTTGCATTCTCCGGCCTAACCGTTCTCTGTTCGAAGGAAAAACGTTAGGTGAATCCCGCCGACGAATAATACATCTCATCGGTTCGGACGATGGAAACCGCGCTGTGAACGACTTGCTGGCGGCGACTGACTATGAACGCGATCACCTATGAGTGACGACGGACGAGCAACGAGACGAACGACCACCCGCCGAGGGGCGTTGGCGACCGCCGGTGCGAGCGCCGCGGGGCTGCTCGCGGGCTGTACCGAGAGCCGGGTCTTCGGCGGGGCGGCCGCGGGCTTCGACGAGGAATCGCTCATCGTCGGCTACCAGCCCTTCTACACCGAGTCGTGGTCGGCGCTGGTGATCCGCCACGCCGACCTCTGGGAGAAGTACCTCCCCGATCGCTACTCGGTCGCGAGTTGGGAGGTCGCCCTCCAGGGCGCGGTGATCGGAAACAAGATGATCTCCGAGCAGAACGACATCGGCTACACCGGCGACATGCCGACGATCACCGCGATCGCCAACGAGGAGACGGCGATCGACCTCGTCGCGCTCGCGGGCTTCTCGCGGGGCCAGCAGTGTAACCTCTGTTTCGTTCCCGCCGACGGCGACATCGAGGACCCGCAGGGCCTCGACGGCGGCGAGATCGGCGTCACCACCGGGACCTGCACGCACCGCTTCCTGCTCGAAGCGATCCAGGAGGAGGGCATCGACGTCGAACTCTCGGACCAGGGGATGCAGACGGTCGTGACCAACATCCGGGAGGGGAACCTCCCGGCCGGGGCCGGCTGGGAGCCCTCGCCCGCGCGCTCCGTCATCCAGGAGAACGACGCGCGATACCTCTTTACCGGCGCGGAGTACGACGCGAACGACGCCGCCGGACTCCTCATGCTGGACTCGCTGGTCGAGGAACACCCCGAGGCCGCGAAGGGCTGGCTCAAGGCCGAACTCGAGGCCAAACGGATCATGGCGACCGACCCCGAGCGGACGGTCGACCTGATCTCACAGGAGGGCCAGCTCCGTGACTACGACCGAGAGACGCTCCACGGGGTGCTCTACGAGAACATCGACGTCAACCCCGACGTTGAGCGGATGCTGTTCTACACCGACTACGAGGCCGTCGACGAGGCCGACCGCCTGATGCGCGAGGAGGCCCCCGAGTTCCTCTACGAGAACCAGGAGGTGATCTCGGGGGTCCCGCCCGAGGCGCGCTACCGGGCGGACGTCCTGCACGAGGCGGTCGCGGAACTCGAAGACGAGGTCGAGTGGAACCCGCTCCGGGAGGCGGAACGATGAGTACGAGCACGATCGACCGCCTCCAGCGCCGCTTCGGGGGCGAGGACCTCCCGACGCCCCCCAGACGGCTCCTCCAGGCGCTGTCGGTGGTGCTGTTCTTCGTCGCCTGGTCCGTGGCCGTCCGCGTCGGCTTCCTCGGGTTCGACAAGTTCGTCGGCCCCGAGACGGCCCTCCGGACGCTCACGGAGGCGCTGGCCGGGGCGTCGATGACCCAGGGCGGGGAGACGATCTACGAACACGCCGCCTACTCGGCGTTCCGGGTCGTCCTCGCGGTCCTGCTCGCGATGGCGAGCGCCATCCCGCTGGGGCTGCTCATCGGGACGAGCCGGCGCTGGGAGGACGCGCTGTTCCCGGCGCTCGAAGTGTTTCGACCGGTGCCGCCGGTCGCCTGGGTGCCGATCGCGCTGTTGCTGCTGCCGACGTTCCGAAGCGGCGTGATCTTCGTCGTCTTCGTCGGGGCGTTCTTCCCGATCCTCGTCAACACCATCGAGGGCGTCGAGACGGTCGAACGGGAGTACGTCCAGGCCGCCGCCAGCCTGGGCGCCGGTTCCCGGCAGACCTTCAGGCACGTGATCGTCCCCGCGACGATGCCCTCGATAGTCACGGGCGTCTCGCTGGGCGTGGGTCTGGCCTGGATCACGGTCGTCGCCGCCGAGATGATCGCGGGCGGCGTCGGCATCGGCTACATCATCTTCCAGGCCTACCGGCTGCTCGACACGCCGACCGTCGCGGTCGGCATGATCGCCATCGGCGCGCTGGGCTACGTCTCGGCCGCCGCCGTCCACCGCATCGGCCACCGACTCACCCGCTGGCAGGAGATCGACTGACTACACCACTACCATGAGCAACCAATCACGGACCACGAGAGAACGGACGGCCGAAACGGAATCGACTCCCGGCGCGACCGGCGCGATCGACATCGAGAACCTGACGAAGGTCTACGACCCCGAGGGCGAGAACGTCGTCGCGGTCGACGACATGGACCTCCACATCGGGGCCGAGGAGTTCGTCGCGCTGCTCGGCCCGTCGGGCTGTGGCAAGAGCACCGTGATGAACTGCATCGCGGGCTACCTCGACCCCACCGAGGGCGAGGTGATCGTCGACGGCGATCCGGTTTCCGGCCCCGACCCCAAGCGGGGGGTCGTCTTTCAGGAGAACCGCCTGTTCCCGTGGAAGACCGTCCAGGAGAACGTCGAGTTCGGCCCGCGGATGCGCGACGGCGTCGAGGAGGGCCGCGCCCGGGCGATCCTCGACGAGATGGGCCTCGACGGGTTCGAGGACGCCTACCCCTCGGGGCTCTCCGGAGGCATGCAACAGCGCGCGGAGCTCGCGCGCCTGCTCGCGAACGACCCCGACATCATGTTGATGGACGAGCCGTTCAGCGCACTCGACGCCCTCACGAAGGAGATCATGCAGAAGAAGCTGATCGAGGTCTGGGAGCGCGACAACCGGACGGTGCTGTTCATCACCCACGACGTCGAGGAGGCCATTCTCCTCGCGGACCGTGTGGTCGTCATGACCGCCCGGCCCGGCGGGGTCAAGGACGTCATCGACGTCGACCTCGACCGCCCGCGCGACCCCGAGGTCGTCACGACCGAGCGCTTCACCGAACTGCGCGAGCGCGCCCTCTCCGTGATCCGCGAGGAGGCCCAGCGCGCGCTCGAACAGGAGGAAGGGGCCAGATGAGGGCTCGCCAACGCCTCGTCCGGGCGGCCTCGATCCTCGCGGTCCCGGTCCTCTGGTTCGCGCTCGGTCGGTTCGGGATCGCGCCGGGACTGCCGACACCGCTGGAGGTGACGACGGCGTTCGCCGCCGAACTCTACCGCGCGGACTTCTGGATCTCGACGGTCCGCAGCACGATCCGCGTGCTCGCGTCGTTCGTCGTCGCGGCCGCGGTCGCGATCCCGCTGGGGCTCGCGATCGGCCGCTACACCGTCTTTGCGGACCTGACGTTCCCCGCCCTCGAGATGCTGCGCCCGATCCCGCCGATCGCGTGGATCCCGTTTACGATCCTCGTCCTCCCGGCGGCGGAGCTCTCGATCATGTTCATCACCTTCCTGGGGGCCTTCTTCCCCATCCTGCTGAACACGATCCAGGGCGCACGCGGCGTCGAAATCGAGTTCTCGCGGGCGGCCCAGTCGCTCGGCGCGACCCCGTTCCAGACGTTCAGACACGTGATCTACCCGAGCGCCCTGCCCGCGATCCACGCCGGCATGATCGTCGGGATGGGCCTGGCGTGGGTCAACCTGATCGCCGCCGAGATGGTCGCCGGCGGCACCGGGCTGGGCTTCCTGACGTGGTCCGCGTACACCAGCGGCTCCTATCCGGTGATCATCGTCGGCATCGTCACCATCGGCCTGCTCGGGGCGGTCTGCTCGGCGCTGGTGCGGCTGTTCGCCAACTGGCAGATCGGCTGGCAGGAGGTCGAGGCGGCGTGAGCCACTCCCGATCCCTCCCGCGACCCGCCCTCGAAAGCGCCGGGCCGGTGCTCGCGCTCGTGGGGTTCGCCCTCGCGCTCGGTGCTCTCGTCTACCGGACGCCGATCCGCGGCCCGCTGTATCGGCCGACGGTCCTGCCGAGCCGTCTCCCCCTCGAAGTCGCCGGGGCGGACCCCCTCGTGGTCCTCGCGTCGGTCGGGATCGGTCAGAGCTGGCTCTACCTCACGGGGCTGTCTGCGGCGCTGCTCGTGGCCGGCGTGCTCCTCGCGGCCGTCGGCTCCCGGCTCGGGACGGCGTTCGGCACCCTCCTCGCGGGCGGGGCGGCCGGCACGCTGGTCCGGGTGTCGGGCTGTCACTGCGGGGCCGGCTCGACGACGTATCTCTGGGAACTGCTCGTCTGATAGGCGTTATCGTAGACGTTCAGCGATTTTCTCTCCACGAATCGAACACCGGCCCCGGTTCGAGACGCGCCGTGTCTCCGGCTGGCTACGATGACCCCTATGAGCCGTGAGACCGGTCACACCCGTTCGTATCAGTAAAACAGCCGCGGCAGCGCGAGCGCGACGCCGTTGGTCCAGCCGAAGCCGTACTGAAGCGGGTACTCGCCGCCCAGTCCCTCGCCGGTGCCGCCGGTCACGTCGTACTTCTCGAGCATCTGGCCCGTCCGGTCGAACACCGCGCGGTTGAGGTCGAGCCACCGGCCCGCGATCCGTGTCGCCAGTTCCTCGTGGCCGTAGCCCGCCAGCCCGACGACCGCCATCCACTGAAGGGGGGCCCAGCCGTTCGGGGCGTCCCACTGCTCGCCCGACTCGGTGAGCGTCGTCACGAGGCCGCCCGGTCGGAGGAACCGATCTTCGAGGATTTCGGCGACCTCGGCGGCCTGCTCGGCGCTCGCCATCCCGGTGAACAGCGGCACCGCGGCCGCGAGCGTCCACGCGTCGCTTTGCTCGCCCTCGGCCCAGGCGTGATCGAAGTAGAACCCCGCCTCGGCGTCCCAGCAGTACCGATCGACCAGCGCCCGGCGTTCCATCGCGCGCTCGCGGTACTCCTCCGCCCGGTCGGCGTCGCCGGCCCGCTCGTGCCAGCCCGCCAGCGAGTACTCCATCCCGTAGAGGAAGGCGTTCAGGTCGACGGGGACCAGCCCCGTGGTGCGGATCGTCTCCATCCCCCCGCCGGCGAACCAGCGGCTGCTGAAGTCCCAGCCCGACTCGCAGGCCGCCCGCACGTCGCGGTACAGCTCCTCGGGCTCCCGGTCCGCGACCGCGGCGAGTTCGACGTCCTCGCGGTAGGACTCGACGCGAGGGCTCGGGTCGTCGTCCCAGTAGCGGTTGAGGACGCCCCCTTCGACGCCGACGACCCGGCGGTGGGCGTCGCCCGCACCGACCTCGGCGGCGCCGTCCATCCAGAAGTCGTACTCGCGTTCGAGCGCAGGGAGATGTTCGACGACTGCCTCGGGACCGCGCCTGTGCGCGAGCAGGTCGAGCACCCGGTGGAACAGCGGCGGGTTCGACCGGCTGGTGTAGTAGATCCGCCCGCCGTTCGGAACGAAGCCGAAGCGCTCGATCAGCGACGCGAAGTTCGCGGCGAGTTCCGCTATCAGGTCGAACCGACCCGTGACCGCGAGCCCCTCGGCGGCGAAGTAGCTGTCCCAGTAGTAGATCTCCCGGAAGCGTCCGCCGGGGATCACGCTCCGGTGCGGGAGTTCGAGGATCGTCTCGCCAGCGCGCGTCTGGACCGGATCGCGGATCAGGTGGTCCCACAGCTCGTCGATGTACCACTCCATCGAGACCGTCGTGGGGTCGCCCCCCGTGACGGGGTCCTCGGGGAGGACGAAGTGGTTCCTGACGAACCGTTCGAGGTCGAAATCGCCCCGACGGAACCGGTCGTCGATCACGTCGGGGTCGGTGGCGGGCACGCAGTCGACGAGCGTCTTCGAGTCGGGGAAGACGCCCTCCTGCTGGACCATCTCGAAGAGGGGACCGTCGAGTTGAGGATAGGAGGCATGAGATGGCATGGTTGGGGTTAATACGGGAGGCCGTTTTGTGTCTGTCGACTCTCCCTCGATCCTCCCGATCGGATCGGTAGTGATCCGTTCGGCCGTCGGCGGGTGCTACCCCGAGTCGCCGAGCAGCCCCTTCATGACGAACCCGTCGACCGCGTCCGTGACCGGCAACCCGCGCAGGTCGCCCTCGGCGTCGCGGTAGTCGTAGGCCGCGTCGTCGGGATCGAACCCGCCGAACACCCGGATCGACCCCCCCTCGCCGGCCCGCGCGAACGCCCCCCAGCCCTCGCGGTCGAACGCGACCGCCACCTCGTCGCCGTCGCGCTCGGCCCGCCGGGCGTCGTAGCGATCGCCCCCGGGGGTCAGCGCGTAGAAGCTCCCCCCGTGGATCGACTTGGCCCGATCGGGGATCGGGAACCGGACGACGAACTCGTCGTCGACCAGCGAGCGGTCGGTCGCCGCGCCGACCTCGGCGTCGACCCGGAGGATGCGGTTCTCGATCCGCGGGGCGACCCGACCCCGGCGCTCGACGTACTCCATGACGGCGGGTCCGAGCCCCGAGTCGGTCTCTCGAAGGACGTCGTTGTCCCGGAACGACTCGTAGCCCAGCGCGGTGTCCTTGACGTAGCCCGTCGTTCCGACGGTGTAGGTCCCCTCGGGGTCGAGTTCCTCGCCCGCCACGTAGACCTCGCCGACCGAGGCCTCCTCGTGGCCGCTCCACTCGTAGCTCAGCCCGCCGACCTGCTGGCGCTGGCGCGCGCCGAAGGGGTCCTCGGGGAGGTAGTCGATCCGGCCCTCGAGGGCCGAGCGGACCTCCTCGCCGGTCGCCTCGAAGGCGACCAGCGTGTCGGTAAAGGGCATGATCCGCAGGACGTCGTGCGCCGTCAACGTCCCCGGCCCGTAGGTGTTGTCCGTCCTGATTCGGCCGGCGGTCTGGAGGGCGATCTCGGTGTCCATCGTCTCGCGGATCGCGTCGGTGATGAGGTTGCCAAGGCGGCTCTCGCGGCCGTTGCTGGTCGTCCCCGAGGCGTCGAGTTCGACCGCCGTCTCGCCGACCTCGCGGGAGAGTTCCTCGTGGAGGTCGGCGTACTGGACGCGCATCCGGGCGTCGAACGCGGGGTCGGGTTCGACGCTCTCGTCGAGGTCGATGCGCTCCCACTCGACGAGGTCGCCCGCCGAATCCAGCGTCATCACGCCCAGGTGGGCGTAGGCGTAGCCGATCTCGCTGATGACCGTCCCGTGGTGGATCTCGGCCTCGTCGAACGTGATGTGCGAGTGCGAGCCGAAGATCGCATCGAGGCCGTCGACCGCCTCGGCGATCTCGTAGTGGGTGTCGTGGGCGACGTGCGAGGCCAGCACGATCACGTCCGCGCCCTCGGCTTCGAGACACTCGACCATCTCCTTCGCGGTCTCGACGGGGTCGCGCGCCTCGTACTCCTCGGGGTAGTTGGTGATGTTGTGGAATCCGCGGACGACGACGTTGAACACGCCGAGGGTGACGTCGCCGACATCGATCGTGATCCAGCGCTCGGTGCCCGGGATGGGATCGCCCTCCGGGGTGAACAGCGCGGAGTTGATCCAGGGGAACTCGCTGGACTCGAAGCGCTCGGTCGCGGTCTCGACGCCGTAGTCGAAGTCGTGGTTGCCCACGCCCGCGGCGGCGATGTTGAGTTCGTTCATGAACGCCACGTTGTGGGTCCCCTTCGTGAAAAACGAGACCGGCGAGGAGCCCAGTTCGTCGCCGCTGGTGAGGAAGACGGCGTCGTCGTGGGCGGCGAGTTGCTCGTCGATGACCGTCCGGTAGCGGGCGATGTTCGGCCCGTCGAGTCGGCCGATCCCGCTGTGGGTGTGGAGGTCGTGGACGATGGTGACCGTATCCTCGTCCCCGTCCGCCGCCCCGCGTCCCGCGAGCGCCGACCCCGCGAGGCCGGCGGCCGCCGCGCCCAGCACGGTCCGCCGGCTGGTCCGACCGCGCTTGCTGATCGTGCTGCGCTCGCGGGCGGGTTCGCCCCTTGTGGGTGCGTCCCGCTCGCACCCGCAGTCGTGGGACATCACCCCCACCAACGATCGCACGCTACTAGTATCTAGTACTTTCAGACGCCCGATTCTATGAGGCGTGCTACCACGATCCGAACTCGTCGTTCGGTTCGATCAGTACAGGACGTGTTCGGTGTCGTACGACCCGAGCCAGCGCGCCCACCCCTTCTGTGCGATCGACTCGATGCGCTCGAACGCCCGCTCGGTCCGTCCCTCGTACATGCCCGCCTCGCAGTCGATGTGAAAGAGGTAGTCCCCGAGGCGCTCGCCGCTGGGGCGCGATTCGATCCGCGAGAGGTTGATGTCCTCGTCGGCGAACGCCTCGAGCAGTTCGAGCAGGAGCCCGGGGTAGTTCATGCTCGGGTAGACGATAAAGGAGGACTTCCCGCCCGCCGCGGTGCGCTCGGCGGGCGGCGCGACGACGAGAAAGCGCGTGGCGTTCGAGTCCCGGTCCTGGATGTCCTCGGCGAGGATCCGCAGTTCGGTTCCGTTGCTCGAATTCTCGGGGTGGCCGATCGCCGCGACCGTGGGGTCCTCGCGGGCGAGTTCGACCCCGCGGGCGGTGCTCGCGACCGGTTCGAGGTCGGCGTCGGGGTACTCCCGGTCGAGGAACTCCCGGCACTGCGCGAGCGCCTGCGAGTGGCTCGCGACGGTCGAGAACTCCCCGTCCTGGGCGAGCAGCGCGTGGCGGATCGGCGTGACGATCTCCCGGACGACGCCGACCTCGTACTCGGCGAGCGCGTCGAGGCTCTCGGTGACGCTGCCCTCGATGCTGTTCTCGATGGGGATCACGCCCCGGTCCGCCCGGCCGGTCGCGACCGCCTCGACGATCCCCGTGACCGATTCGCGGAACTCGACGTCCCCGGCGACGGCGCCCGCCGCCCGGTGTGAGTACGTCCCGGCCGGTCCCAGCGTGACTGCTCTCATCGGGAGCGGGTTTCGCGGTCAGCGCCAAAAGGCCTCGGGTGGCGGCCCCCGTCCGAGCGCTTACGTCGGTGGGGCACGGCCTCGTGGGTATGGCGGAGTTCACCGACGCGACGCGGCGCTCGCTGCTGACGGCGACGGCGGGGCTGGCGCTCCCGCTCGCGGGCTGTCTCAGCGGCGACGAGGACCAACGACGGCCCGAGGAGGGCGAGGCCGCGGAGATCGAACCGGGCGGCGAGTTCGCGGTCGGGCTGCCGGGCGAACCCGAGGCGCTGAACCCGCTGACGGCGAGTTCGGCCCACACGAACGCGCTGCTCGACCTGCTCTACCAGCCGGGCGTCGTCGTCGAACCCGTGGGGTTCGAGGCGATGCCGTGGGTCTTCACCGACTGGACCGCCCGGGAGACCGACGGCGGAATGGAGGTGGACTTCAGCGTCCGCGAGGACCTCCGGTGGACCGACGGCGAGCCCCTGACCGTCGAGGACGTCCGCTTCACCTACGAGTACTACGTCGACCGGGGGCCTGAGCGGTTCTTCGCCGCGGTCGACCCCATCGAGTCGGTCCGGGAGGCAAACGGCGAGCACGACCTCACGCTCGCGCTCGACCGCGTCGTCGGCTCCTACGAGGTCGAACAGCTCTCGCTTCGGTTGCTGCCCGAACACGTCTGGCACGACGTCGAGGACCACGCTGCCCACGACCCCGAGGAACCGGTCGGCCTCGGCCCGGGCCGACTCGCCGCCGGTTCCGGTACGGAACTCGCGGTCGCCCTCGAAGCGGAGTGGCCGCTCGCCGCCCAGGGGTGGGTCGAGGACCACGACCTGCTGCTGGCGGGCGGCCCCTACCTCGATTCGATCCGGTTTCGGGTCCTCGAGACCGACGCCGCGGCCCACCGGGAGCTCCTGAACGGCGGGATCGACGCGATGTACGCGAGCGCGTTCGACGCCACGCGGGCCCGCGAGATCCACGACCGCGAGGAACTCGGCCTGGTCGAGGGGCGCGACGACGGCTACGCCCACTACACCCTCAACCTGCGGCGGCCGCCCCTCGACGACCAGGCGTTCAGACAGGCCCTGAGCATGGCGATGGACCGCCGCCAGTGGGTCGACGAGATCGCGCTGGGCTACGCCGTCCCCGGGAGCGTCGTCGTCCCGCCGGCGTTCGAGCACCTCCGTCCCGAGACGGCGGTCGGCGAGTCCGTCCAGCAACGCCCCGACGAGGCGGCCCCCGGCGCGACCCGGGCGCTGTGGTTCCGCGAGGCCGAGGGCGGCGGCCTCGACGTCGAGGCCGTCCGCGGTTTTCTCGAACGCGGCGCGGTCGTCTCCGGTTCCGGGGGCACCTACGCCGGACGCGAGTACCCCGGCAGCCTGAGCGACTTCGGCGAGACCGCCCGGACCGAGGCGGCCTACGACTACACGTTCGAGGAGGTCCGGTCGGACGTCCTCGAGGAGAACGGGATCGACCGCGAACTGTACGTCGACGGACGGACCGTCGAGGAGGTCCACGACGGCCCCCTCACGGTGCTCGCCCCGCCGGCCGACGAGCGCCCGCGGGTCCTCGAGTTCACCCGGGGCTACGTTCGGTCCCTCCGCCGATTGGGCGTCCCGACCGAACTGGCGGTCCTCCCCGCGAACTCGATCGCCGACCGGGCGTACCTCGACGCCGACTTCGACGTCTATCCGGGGGACTGGTCCGCCCTCTCGCCACACGGGACCTCGCTGTACGACCTCTTTCACAGCGACAACGCCCACGCCGAGGGGTCGGGGTCCACCTTCGCGTACAACGCCGCGGGCTACGGGCTCGACGGGTCGGCGGGGGCCGACGACGCCATCGCCGCGGCCCGCGCCGAACCCGACCGGGAGCGGCGAAACGAACTCGTCCGCGAGGTCGCAGAACGCATCTACCTCGAGGCGCCGACGCTCGTCCGCTCGTACCGGATCGAACAGTGGCCGGTCGATACGGCCGACTTCGCGGGCTTTCTGCCCGACGTTCCCGGCGTCGGGAGTTCGAACCTCTGGATGCAGTCGCTGAACGTCCACCGGCGATAGACCGATACGACCGCCAGGGGCGTCGGTTCCCTCCCGCCGAAAGACCACTGCCCGAGACGTGGGCTCTCGGGATCGGCTCGCGCTCGCGGCCATCCAGCCGCTCGTGTTCTCCCTCCTCTACCGGCGCCGATCCGAATCCACCGAATCCGGGCCGATGGTCCCCCACTCGGTATCCGGTACCACAGGGCTATCTCGCAGGGCCTCCAACCTCTAGGTCACTATGAACGAGAGCACCATCGTCCAGACCCGAATACCCGCGGATCGGTTCCTCCTGGCCGAGACGATGGCACGGGGACCCGATCTGGTGTACGAGGCCGAGCCGTTCGTCCTCTCGGACAGCGACCTCTTCCCGTACCTCTGGGTCCGGAACCACACGGACGTGGACTTCGAGGTCCACGCCGAGGGCGACCCCACCGTTCGCGCCGTCGAACGACTCGCGGCGTTCGATCACGAGATCCTCTACCGGGTTCATTGGAACCGACACGGGGGAGTCGGGGCCGCGGTGGAGGCGATCGTGGACGAGCCCTCGGCGGTGCTTCAGGCGTCCGGTCGGGACGGCGAGTGGGAGGTCAAACTCCGGTTCGATTCCAAGGCGGCCGCGTCGGCGTTCCACGACGCGTGCGCCGCCACCGACGTCAGGCTCCATATCTCGCAGGTGCACCGCGAGGACGGGCCGCGTACCAGCCAGTGGAGCCTGACCACCGGGCAACGCCAGGCGCTCGTTACGGCCCTCGAGATGGGCTACTTCGACGTCCCGCGGGGGGCGACCGCAGAGGAGGTCAGCGACGCGCTCGGGATCTCCGATGCCGCCCTCTCCCAGCGGCTGCGGCGAGCCACGACGAACCTCGTTTCGAACACGATCACGATCGGCGGGCCGACCGGGGTCGGCCATCCCGACGCGGCGGCCGACGAGCGAGCGGGTGGCTCGTGACGGTTCTCCGGACTACCGGTTGAGCGTGTGGATCGCGTGGCCCAGCGCGTTCTCGGCGGCCTCGTGGACCGCCTCCGAGAGCGTCGGATGGGTGTGGATCGTCGCCGCCACGTCCTCGAGGGTCGCTCCGAGTTCGATCGCCAGCCCGACCTCGGCGATCAACTCGGAGGCCTCGGGGCCGACGATCTGGCCCCCGAGGACGAACCCGCTCTCGGCGTCGGCGACGACCCGGACGAACCCGTCGGTGTGGCCCGTCGTGAGCGCCCGCCCGCTGGCGCGAAACGGCATCTGGCCGACCGCGGGTTCGAAGCCCGCTTCTTCGGCTTCGGTCTCGGTCATTCCCACCGTTCCGATCTCGGGCTCGGTAAAGACGGCCGCCGGTACCGCCTGGTAGTCCAGCGCGCTCGGCTCGCCCGCGATCACCTCCGCGGCGACCTGTCCCTCTTTCATTCCCTTGTGGGCGAGCATCGGCTCGCCGGCGACGTCGCCGACCGCGAAGACGTGCTCGAGATCCGTCCGCGCGCGGTCGTCGGTCGCAAGGAAGCCGCCCTCGTCGGGTTCGAGCCCGATGGCCTCCAGATTGAGGGTGTCCGTCACCGGCTGGCGACCGACGGCCACGAGCGCCTTCTCGCAGGCGTAGCTGGTCTCCTCTCCGTCCTCCGTTTCGGTGGTGACGCTCATCCCGTTCCCCGTCTCCTCCCACCCGCTTGCGGCCTCGCCGAGGCGGATCTCCACGCCGAGGTCCTCCATGGTGTCGACGACGGGTTTCGCGAGGTCGTCGGCGTAGCCCGTCAGCGCCTCCTCGAGCATTTCTACTACTGTCACGTCGGTGCCGAGCTTCGCGAACACACCTGCTAATTCCATCCCGATGTAGCCCGCGCCGACGATCACGAGTGAGTCGGGGACCGACTCCAGCGAGAGGGCGTCCCGGGAGCTCAGGACGTGCTCGCCGTCGAACTCGAAGCCGGGGATCTCGATCGGTCTCGAACCCGTCGCGACGATCGCGTGTTCGAACTCGATCGATTCCGACCCTTGGCCGTCGCCGCCGTGAGCGACCCGTGCCCTGTTCTCGCCGTCGAACTCCGCACGCCCTTCGACGAGGTTCACGCCGTTCGCCTTACACAGCTTCTCGACGCCGCCCGTCAGTTGGGAGACGACGCCCTCTTTCCACTCCATCATCCCGCCCATGTCGATGGCGGGGTCGGCGTGGATGCCCATCCCCTCTGCGTTTCCGGCCTCGTGGGCGACCCCCGTTGCCGTGATGAGCGCCTTCGAGGGGATGCAGCCGTGGTTCAGGCAGGTCCCGCCATACGCGTCCTTCTCGACGAGGGTCACGTCCAGATCGAGCTGTCCCGCCCGGATGGCGGCCACGTACCCGCCAGGGCCCGCGCCGATCACCAGTACGTCCGTGCCAGTTGCGATGTCTCCGACGACCATTGTTGTGTTACTCCAGCAGTAGCAGCGTTGGGTTCTCCAGGTACTCTATCACGCGGTTCGCGAACGCCGCGGCATCCGCGCCGTCGATCACGCGGTGGTCGATCGACAGCGACAGCGGCAGCGTGTGGGCGGCTTCCACCGATCCGTCCTCGACCACCGGCCGCTCGGCCAGTTCGCCCAGCCCCAGGATGGCGACCTCGGGGTGGTTGATGATCGGGGTGGCGTACTCGCCGCCGATCGCCCCGAAGTTCGTGATCGTGAACGTCCCGCCCTGCATCTCCTCCCGGGTTATCGAGCGCTCGCGGGCCTTCTGGGCCAGTTCGTTGACCTCCGAGGCGAGTTGCAGGATCCCCTTCTCGTCGACGTTTCTCACCACCGGCACCATCAGTCCGGCGTCGGTGGCGACGGCGATCCCGACGTTGTAGTAGCGCTTGACGACGATCTCCTCTGCCTCCTCGTCGAGGGCGGCGTTCATCTCGGGGAACTCGCGCAGGGCGGCGACCAGCGCCTTCATCACGAACGGCACGTAGGTCAGGCGAACGCCCCGCTCCTCGGCGCGGGCTCTGAGGTCCGCACGCGTCCCGACCAGCCCCTCCACCTCGGCGGTGTCGTGGTGGGTGACGTGGGGCGCGGTGAACTTCGAGTTCGCCATCTGTCGGCCGATCGTCCGGCGGATCCCGCGGTAGGGGACGCGCTCCTCGCGCTCCTCGCGTTCGCTCGGCTCCTCGGCGGCGACCGCCTCGGCGTCGGCGACCTGCGCCGCCCGTTGGGCCTCGGCGTATTCTCGCACGGCCTCCGGCGTGACGAACGCCTCGCCGTCGCGTTCCTCGCTCGCGGGCACCCGGTTCAGGTCGATCCCCTCCTCCTCGGCGAGCCTTCGGGTCGCGGGCGCGGCCAGCGTCCGCTCGCGGTCGGCGGCTTCGAGGTCGGCGGTGCCGGATGCCGGCTCGCCGCCCGACTCGTCCTCGCCGGCTTTTCGCGTGGCCGACTTGAGTCCCTCGTCGAGCCGTTTCGGTCCCTCCGCGTCCGTCTCGTCTCCCCCTTCCGCGGCCTCGCGCACGTCGCGTTCGGTGATCCGGCCGCCCGGTCCCGACCCGGAGACGCTCGCGATGTCGACGCCGAGTTCGCGGGCGAGTCGGCGGACGTTCGGCGGGGCGAAAGTCCGTCCTGCGGGCGTTTCGACTTCGTCGCTCTCCCCGTCGCCGATGTCCGCGGGCTCCTCGCCCACCTGCTCTTGGGACGCCGTCGGCTCCTCGGTGTCGGCGCTCCCGGTCGTCTCTTCTCCGTCCTCGCCCTCGACCGCGAAGGTGATGATGACGGTCCCGACGGGGACGACCTCGCCCTCGTCGGCGCGGATCTCCTTTACCGATCCGTTGACTGGCGAGGGCACTTCGACCACTGCTTTGTCGGTTTCGACCTCCGCGACGGGCTGGTCTTCCGTGACCTCGTCGCCCTCCGAGACCAGCCACCGGACGATCTCACCCTCCGCGACGCCCTCGCCCACGTCGGGCAGTTTGAACTCGCGGACCATCAGAACTCGATGGCCTCCCTGATGCCCTCCTCGATGCGGGTGGACTCGGGCAGGTAGTAGTCCTCGAGCGCGTACAGGGGAAACGGTGTGTCGAACCCGGTGATGCGCTTGACGGGCGCTTCCTGATAGACCAGCGCCTCCTCCTGAATCGTGGCGGCGATCTCCGCACCCAATCCCGCTGTTTTGGGCGCTTCGTGGACCACCGCGGCGCGTCCGGTCTTCCTGAACGACTCGACGATCGCCTCCTCGTCGAGCGGCGAGAGGGTGCGTAGATCGACCACCTCGACGTCGATCTCCCCCTCCAGATTCTCGGCGGCGTCGAGGGTCGCTCGGGTCATCGCGCCCCACGTGAACACCGAGACGTCCGAGCCTTCGCGCCGAACCGCCGCCTCGCCGAGGGGCACCTCGTAGGACTCGTCGGGGACCTCTTCCCTGAATGCCCGGTAGATGAGTTTGGGCTCGAGGAACACGACGGGGTCGGGGTCGCGGATCGCGCTCGTGAGCAGGCCCTTCGTGTCGTACGGCGTGCTTGGGACCACCACCTTGAGGCCGGGTTCGTGGACGTAGAAGGCCTCCTTCGACTCGGAGTGGTGTTCGGGCGCGCGGATCCCGCCGCCGTAGGGCGCACGGAGGGTCATCGGACAGGTGTACCGCCCGCGCGAGCGCGTCCGGAGGCGGCCCATGTGCGAGACGATCTGGTCGAACGCGGGGTACATGAACCCCGAGAACTGGATCTCGGGGACGGGTTTCAGCCCGTAGGCGGCCATCCCGATTGCGGTGCCGACGATCCCCGATTCCGCTAAGGGAGTATCGATCACTCGGTCCTCGCCGAACTCGTCGAAGAGCCCCTCGGTCGCGCGGAAGACCCCGCCGTTCTTGCCGACGTCCTCGCCCATCACCAGCACGTCGTCGTCGGCGCGCATCTCCGTCGCCAGTCCGTCTCTCACCGCCTGTACCAGCGTCAGGTTCTGTGTCTCGCTCATTCAGTGGTCCTCCAACAGTGCCGCGTCGCCGTGTGTCTCGCGGATCTCCCGGAACCATGCCAACTGTTCCTCCAGCCGTCCGGGCATCTCCGCGTAGACGTCCGCGAACATCTCCTCGGGGTCGGGTCGCTCGACCGACTCGGCGGCGTCGATCGCGTCCGCGACCTCCTCTTTGACTTCGGCCTCGATCGCGTCGACTCCCTCCGCATCGAGATAGCCGTTCTCGAGCAGGAACGTCTCCAGTCGCGGGATCGGGTCCTTCTTCTTCCACTGCTCGACCTCGCCCTCCTCCCGGTACACCGAGGGGTCGTCGGCGGTCGTGTGCGCGCCAAAACGGTACTGCACCGCCTCGATCAGGGTCGGCCTGCGTTCGCCCTCGCCGGGTGATTTCGCCTTCTCGACCGCGTCGCGGGTGACCTTGTACACCGCGAGGGGGTCCATCCCGTCCACCTGCACGCCCTCGAAGCCGTAGGCGCTCGCCTTCACCGCCAGCGTCTCGCTCGCCGTCTGGCGCTCCCTGGGGACCGAGATCGCCCACTGGTTGTTGTTACAGAAGAAGACGTTGGGCGTGTCGAACACCCCCGCGAAGTTCAGCCCCTCGTGGAAGTCGCCCTCGCTCGTGGCCCCGTCCCCGAAGTAACAGATCGCGGCCGTCTCCTCGCCTTTGAGCTTCGCGGCCCACGCGTAGCCGACGGCGTGGGGGATCTGGGAGGCGATCGGGACCGCGACGGTGAAGATGTTGGCCTCCTCGGGGATGGCGTTGCCGTCCTCGTGGCCCATCCAGTAGAGCAGGGTCCGCTCCAGCGAGAGGCCACGCACGAGGCCGGCGCCGTGTTCCCGGTAGCTCGGAAACAGCCAGTCGGACTCGTCGAGCGCGTGTGCGCTCGCGACCTGTGCGCCCTCCTGACCCGATAAGGGAGGATAGGTCCCCATCCGCCCCTGGCGCTGGAGGCTCACCGCCCGCTGGTCGAAATGGCGGGCCAGACGCATCTGGCGGTAGATCTCGACCACCTCCTCGTCGCCGATGTCGGGCACCGCCGCGTCCTCGAGGACCGACCCGTCGTCGGCGAGGACCTGTACGCGCGTCTCCGGATCGCGCTCTACCGTACTCATGAATACACTCTCCGCGGCATGCCACAACCGTCTCCCGCTCGGGTTATAGGATTTTCGTAACGATCGTTCTCCGGTTTTATTTCTCCCGATACCGATAGACGATACGTGTGTCAGACGCTGTCTCGCCGGTCGAATTCCGATCCGCTGCCGATAAAAGAACACGTTCGGTCGGATTAGACCGTTCTCGAATCCGAACGCCATACGTTCGTGGGAAACCGCCTCACTCGTCGGGGTCGTAGACCCAGACCATGTTGTTCTCGTGACCCCGCAAGGAACTGTCCTCGCCGATGACCACGCGGCCGTCGTCCATCACGACGATGTTGTCGGGGTTGGCGATCGTCGTCGAGGGGTCGAAGCCCTGCTTGGTGAACACGGTCTCGATCGTCTCCATGCCCCTGCCGACGACGCCCTCCTCGCTCTCCTTGGCGGGGTTGAACGAGCAGTCGGTGCAGACGGTGCTCTTCGAGTCGGGACGCGCGTCGTAGGGACAGCCCCCGCAGATGTTGGCGTTCGGGCCGCCGGTGACGACCGGCTCCATCCGGAGCAGGTCGTAGTCGTGCTCGGCGGTCCGGTCGCCACAGCGCTCGCCCTCGCCGTAGAGACGCATCCGGTAGACCGCGCCCCACTCGTCGCCGTTTACCTGGATGTGGTCCTCGTCGTCGTGGAACTCCTCGGCGGCCGCCTCGTTGGGCAGGAACGTCTGGTTGGTCTCGGACATCGCGACGTAGGCGTAGTCGCCGATCTCGGCGTCCCGACGGATGTTGACGCCCTCCATCTTGCGGAACTCGTCGGTCGCCCCGAGCGCGCCGGCCGCGCGGTTCGTCTCGAGGAAGGCGACCCGGTCGTCCTCGGCGTTCCCCACTGCCCACCGCTCGACCTCCTCGTCGGTGATGTAGCTGGTCTCGCCCTCGGTGTAATCCGCCTGGGTGACGTCGTCGTACTCGGCGATCCAGGACTCGATCTCCTCGTTGTCGGCGTGGCCGAGTTCGATCCACTCGAGCTGGAACCCGACGTCCGCGGGGTCGCCCCCGACCGGGCCCTGCTGGATCGCCTTCGCGGCGTACAGCGTTCCAGAGGAGAGGTCGCCCGCCTCGTCGGCGATGAACTTGTAGAACCCGCGTGCGGTGCCGTCCGAGGTGGTGTAGGCCGTTTTCTCGTCGGGCATCACGACCGCGTTCTCGTGGGTCGAGCGCCCGAGCGCGAACTGTTTCGTCGGGATCGGCTCCTCGGCGTGTGGCTCCTCGATCTCGAGGATGTAGCCGTAGCGATACGGGTTGGGGAACTCCTCGTCGTAGATCCCCTCGTCGTTGGGTTCGTAGCCGAGGTACTTCGCGATCTGTTCGATGTCGTCGGCGTTCGGGAACCCCTCCTTCTCGGGATCGTTCCACGCGGCCGTGTCGTCGAGGTAGTTCTCCTCCGAGGAGAGGGGCGTCTCCCACGGCGAGACGGTGCCGAAGCAGTTGAACAGCGTCCCCTCGACGGGCCGGAAGTCGACGTTCTGGGCCCCGAGCACCTGCCAGGGGCCGGTTCCACGCGAGACGACGTGAATCCGCGTCATCAGCCCGGGGAAGTCCTCCCAGTTGGTGAAGAGGTACCCCTCGTTCGTCTTTCCCTTCGAGGCCTCCTCGATGGGGATGTAACCGTTGTAGTCCGGGTTGATCCCCTCGGTCAACGCCTCGCCGCCGGGCGTCGTCGGGACGCCCAAACGCTCGCCGTCGCCGATGTCGGTGCCGCCCTCCAGAATCGGCTGATACGAGCCCATCGCCGTCTGGACCATCCGGTCGTAGGACTCCGGAGTGCCGTCGCCGTCCCCGTAATCGTCGTCGTCGCCCGCCGGGATCTGAACGGAGGGAAAGTCCCTCGGCAGGTCGTTGATGTTCAGTCCCCGCACCCCGCCGACGATGCCGGGTTCGTCCTCGCCGTCCAGATCCGTGTCGGGATGCTGGACGTTGAAGAAGAACCGTCCCTCGCGCGTGATGAACATCCCCGTCACCTCCGCGCCGATGATCGAGGTCGCAAACCGGTTGAGCGTCGGTCCCTCCTCGTCGTGGTCGTGGCCCTCGCCCTCTCCGTCGTCGGCCGCGCCGACGCCGGTGGCGCCGACCGCCGAAAGCGCCAGCACCTCTAGTGCCCGCCGCCGTGTGAGTTCTGTCAGAACCATGCACGTGGTATCTCGTGGCATCCCCATTTTTACTTTTATATTTCCAATATAATTTATATATTCTATTCCGGATTAGTATGTGGCCTATATAGATACGTCTCGGACGCCCCGGGGGTGGGGCTAGTTCCCAGCAGCCCGGGCCGCCCGGCGTGCGTCCTCGACGCTCGCTCCCTCCCGGAGCACCGCCTCGACGAACAGCTCGCCCGCCTTGTACGACGAGCGGACCATCGGCCCCGACGCACAGTACAGAAAGTCCAGTTCCTCCTCGGCGACGCGGCGCCACGTCTCGAACTCGTGGGGGTGGACGTACCGGGAGACGTCGAGATGGCTTCGGGAGGGCTGGAGGTACTGACCCAGCGTCACGACGTCGACCTCGGCCTCGCGCAGGTCCGAGAGCGTCTGGTAGATCTCGTGACTATGCTCGCCGACGCCCAACATGAGGCTCGTCTTCGTGTGGATCTCCGATTCCCCGCTGACCTGTTCGAGCACCGAGAGGCTCTGCTCGTAGCCCGCCCGCCGGTCGCGGACGGGGAACTGGAGTCGTTCGACCGTCTCGATGTTGTGGGCGATCACGTCGGGTTCGGCCTCGGTGATCTTCCGAACTAGCTCGGGTTCGCCCCGGAAGTCCGGGATCAGCACCTCGACGAGGATACCCGGATGGCGGGCCTTGATCTCCCTGATGGTCTCGGCGAAGTGGCCCGCGCCCTGATCGGGCAGGTCGTCCCTGTCGACGCTCGTGAGCACGACGTAATCGAGGCCGATCTCCGCGATCGCGCTCGCGACGTTCGCGGGCTCGTCCGGATCGAGCGGCTCCATTCCCCCCGTGGCGACGTCACAGAAGTTACAGCCCCGCGAGCAGCGATCGCCCATCAGCATGAAGGTGGCGGTGCCCCCGTCTCCCGACGCGCCACCACCCCAACACTCCCCGAGGTTGGGACAGTTCGCTTCCTCGCAGACGGTGTGGAGGTCGTGCTCGCGCAGGGTGCGTTTGATCCCGGCGAACTCCCGGCCCGACGGCGGGCGCGTCTTCAGCCAGTCGGGCTTGCGCGAGAGGCTCATTGGCGGTAGTGGGGAGCGCCACGCCAAAAACCTGCGGGGATCGTTCCGTCGAACGGACTAGAAACGCCTTTCCTTCGCCGGTTCCCCTACCCGATAGATGCAGGTCGCCGAGGCGCTCCCCGAGTTCGCGGAGGCCTTCCCCTTCGAGTCGTTCAACGCGATGCAGCGCGAGGCGCTGCCCGCCCTCTTGGAGAGCGACGAAAACGTCGTCGCGAGCGCGCCCACGGCCTCTGGAAAGACGGCGCTCGCGGAACTCGCCATCTGTCGCGCTCTCAGGGAGGACGGAACCGCGCTCTTCATCGCGCCGATGCGCGCGCTGACCAACGAGAAGGAGGGCGAGTGGGAACGCTTCGAGGACCTCGGCTACTCGGTGTACGTCGTCACCGGCGAGCGCGACCTCAACCCCCGCCGGGCGCGGCGCGCGGACATCCTCGTGATGACGCCCGAGAAGGCCGATTCAGCGACCAGAAAACACGAGTCTCGGCGCTACGACTTCGTCACCGACGTCGACTGCTGCGTGATCGACGAGGTCCACCTGCTGGATTCCGATCGGAGGGGGTCGGTGCTGGAGGTGACGGTCTCGCGGCTGCGGCGGCTCTGCGACCCACGGATCGTCGCGCTCTCGGCGACGATGCCCAACATCGAGGACGTCGCCGACTGGCTTGACGCGGGTCCCGAGACCACGTTCGCCTTCGGCGAGGAGTACCGCCCCGTCGATCTGCACGCCGACGTGAAGACCTACTCGCACGGCGAGAACACGTTCGCCGACAAGTACCGCCGGCTCTATCGCGCGCTCGACCTCGCCGAACCCCACATACGGGAGGACGGCCAGGCGCTCGTCTTCGTCGCCTCCCGACAGGACACCGTGCAGGCCGCGAAGAAGGCCCGTGACGAACTGGTCGAGCGCGACGTTCCGATGGGCGCACGCGGCGACTACGACTTCCACACCGAAACTCAGCGGTTGGAGAACAACACGCTCCGACAGTCGGCGCTCGACGGCGTCGGTTTCCACCACGCCGGCCTCTCGAAGAACGACCGGGACCTGATCGAAGGGTGGTTCAAGTCGGGGGAGATCCAACTGTTGTTCTCGACCTCGACGCTCGCGTGGGGCGTGAACCTCCCCGCTCGCTGTGTCGTGATCCGCGATACGAAGTACCACGATCCCCTCGAGGGCGAGGTCGACATGAGCCCGCTCGACGTGTTACAGATGCTCGGACGGGCGGGCAGGCCGGGGTACGACGACGTGGGGTACGGCTGGGTGATCTGCGACCGCTCGGAGGCCGACCGGTATCGCCGCCTGCTGCGGGAGGGAAAGGAGATCGAATCGCGCCTCGCCGAGGACCTCGACGCCCACCTCAACGCCGAGGTCGCGATGGGGACCATCGAGAGCCTCAAGGACGTGATGGACTGGCTCGAGACGACGTTCTACTACGTCCGCGCCAGAAGCAAGCCCGCCGAGTACGGCTTCGAGACGCTCCGCGAGCGCGTGCGCGCCACCCTCGACTCGCTGGTCGACCGGGGGTTCGTCGAGGTGAACGAGGACCTCTCGGTCGGGACCACGCCGCTTGGAGTGCTCGCCTCGAAGTTCTACCTCCGCCTCTCGACCGCCGCGCGATTTCACGATCTGGCGATCCGCGAGTCGATCGACGAGGCCGCCGTGCTGGAGACGGTCGCGCGCGCCAGCGAGTTCGACAGCGTCAGCGCCCGCCAGTCCGAGCGCGACGCGATCGACGCGGCGCTGGGCGGGCGCGGAAGCGACCTCGATGCGGGCGAGCGGAAGGTACTCGCCATCCTCCGGGGCGCGATGACCGGGACCACGCCCTCGGAGCTCTCGGGCGACGCGTGGGTGATCCGGCAGAACGCGCTTCGACTGCTCGCGGCCCTCCAGTCGTTCTGTGACCGCTTCGCCGACCCCCGGACGACCAACCTCGTCAGCCGGATCGCGGGCCGCGTCGAGTACGGCGTGAGCGACGACGCGGTGGGGCTGACCGCAATCACAGGGGTCGGCCCCGGTCGGGCGAGCAAGCTCGCGGGCGAGGGGATCACATCGCCGGGCGACGTGCGGGCGGCGGGCGTCGAGGGGCTGGTCGAGGCCGGACTGACCGAGAGCGTCGCCGAGCGAGTGGTGGACAACGCCGCTTCGTTGCCCGCCCTCTCGATCGACTGGGGCGCGTTCCCCGAGGAGATCGCCCGCGGCGAGAACGAGATCCGCGAGGTGACGATCGAGTCGACGGCGGGCGGGGCGAACGCCGCGGTTCGCGTCAGCGTCAACGGTATCGAGATGACCGAAAGCGAGACGTTCCTCGGCTCGACGACGGTCCCCGTGGGCGTGTTCGGCGGAGATGTCGAGAAGCTCACCTACACCGTCGAGGTGGTCTTTCCCGACCTCCCGCTCGGGTCCGTCGTCGAGAGCCGTTCAGTCCGCGTCACATAGCGCGAGCAGGCGCTCGCGCAGCTCGTCGGGACTCGAAACGACCTCGTCTGCGGCCGAGTGGTCGTGGTCGTCGTTGGTGGGCGTCTCGTAGGCGATCGTGTACGCGCCCGCCGCGGCGGCCGATTCGACGCCGTGTTCGGAGTCCTCGACGACGACGCAGTCTTCGGGCGCGACGCCCATCTCCCGGGCGGCGTGCTCGTAGACCGCCGGCTCGGGCTTGCCGGGCCCGTCGATGTCCTCGGCGCTGATTATCCCGTCGAACCCCTCGAGTTCGAACCGCTCGGTGACCGCTTCGATCCAGTCGGGCGGCGAGGAGGAGACGATCGCCGTTCGAATCCCGCCGTCGTGGAGGGCCGCGAGGAGGCCGCGAAAGCCGGGCATGAGTTCGGCGTGTTCGGTGTAGATCTCGTGGGCGAGCTCCTCGAAGCGCTCGATGTACTCCGCTCGATCGACCCGCGTCGTGTAGTTCGACTCGAGGTAGTCGTAGATCTCCTTGTAGTTCATCCCGGTGATCTCGCTCACGGGCACGTCCTCCTCGACGACCGCCGGCAGCAGTTCCTCGCGCTCGCGTTCGACCCAGTAGTTCTCCGAGTCGACGATCACGCCGTCCATGTCGAACAACACGCAGTCCATACCGGACCTGCCTGCTCCCGGGGGATAGTCCTGCCGGAGCGAAGGTTCATGTACGGGAATCGGACCATCGGAGCCATGCCCGCGCCCGATACGCTCTCCGTGTTCGCCGGAGACTGTCTCGTTTCCACGGACGACGGCACCCACCGCGGCGAGGTGGTCGTCCTGCTCAAACCCGACAACACCGTACTGGTCCACGATACCGACGGCTACCAGCCCGTGGCGTGGCTCACCCGGGCGGACTCGGTCGACCGGACCCGAAACGGCGGTTTTTCGATCACCGCGATCGCCGGCGGGAAGACGCTTCGCGTCGAGTCACAGTGCGCCTACGGCTTCGGCGAGTATCCCGGCTCGAAGGCGGGAATTCCCATCGGGACCTGTCCCGACTGCGAGCGCGCGCTCGTGCGTGCCGGCGGCGCGGTCTCCTGTCTCGGCTGTGAGAACCGCTACGGACTGCCCGACGGCGCGAGCGTCCTCGACGAACCCTGTGACTGCGGCCTGCCGAGGATGTCCGTCGCGCGCGGCGACCGATTCGAACTCTGCATCTCCCGCGAATGCGAATCGCTCGACGCGACCGTGAGGGAGCGGTTCGACAGCGAGTGGGACTGCCCGGACTGCGAGGGGGCCCTCCGGATCATCCGTCGCGGCGGGTTGCTCGCGGGCTGTGAGAACTACCCCGACTGCGAAGTGGGCTACGTGATCCCCACCGGCGTCGTGGTCGGTGACTGTGAGTGCGGCCTGCCGAGGTTCGAGACCCCCCGAGGGAGGCGCTGTCTCGATGCTTCGTGTGGCAGCGACCGGTGAGCCTTTGGGAGCGCTCGCGCAAGACCGGGCATGAACGAACCGCGGGGACGGGTCGAGAACGGGGTGATCCGCGTCGGGGGCGACGCCCGCCAGCGCTACTACGACTCGCGGGGATACGGCCGCCCGCTCGAGGGCAACGAGATCGCGCTCGCCCCCGTCGAGGCGGCCCACCTGCTCTATCGGGGCGATCTCGCCGTCGAGGGGCTCGACTTCCCGGCGTTCGTCCGGCGGGTCGAGGACCCGGGCTTCTTCGTCCGATACCTCGTCTACGCCGACCTCCGCGAGCGGGGGTTTTACCTCTCGCCCGCGCGCGCGGGCTGGGTCGCCGACCCGCCCGATGGGACCGACTTCGTCGTCTACGAGCGCGGCTCGGGGCCGTGGGACGACGACCGGCTCTACGAACTGCGGGTCGTCGGCGAGCGCGAGTCGATCCCCGCGGCGCTCGATGCGGGTGCGCTCGCCGTCGTCGACGAGGAGAGCGAGGTGACGTACTTCGAGGTCGAGCACCCCGCGATCGGGGGATCGTCGACCGATTTCTCGGGATCGGCCCGGGCGGACCTGCTCGCGGATCGGGCGATCGTCTGGAACCCTCCGGAGACGCTGTTCGCCGAGGCCTTCTACGGCCAGCCGCTGGCCGGCCGCGGGGGCGACGACGGCGGACCGATCCAGCTATCGTTGATCGAGGCCGCCCATCTCGTCCGCCGGGGTGCCCTCTCGATCGCCGATCCGGTTCTCGATCGCGGCCGGGCGGTCGAGGGCGAGCGCTTCGACCGCCGGCTCGCGGCCTACGGCGCGCTCCGCGAACGGGGCGTCGTCCCCAAAACCGGGTTCAAGTTCGGCGCGGACTTCCGGGTGTACGCCGACGTGGCGTCGGTCGACGATCTGGGCCACTCGGAGTACCTCGTCCGGGTACTGCCCCCCGGGCGCGTCCTCTCGCCGCGGGATCTCGCGCTCGACGTGCGCCTCGCACACGGGGTCAGAAAGCGAATGGTTTTTGCGCTGACGAGCGCGAACGACGGTACGGAGCCGACCTGGATCTCGGTCGGCAGACTCACACCATGACGGAGGAACCCATCGACGAACCCGAGGACGAACGCCGGGACACTGCGCCGGAGAGCGCCGACGAGACGACCCAAGCGGTCCCGCTTCCCGACGGCGAGGGATCGTGGACCCCTCGAGCAGACGGCGGAGCCGTCGACGACGTCGCGCTCGACCCGTGGGGTTCCTCGACGGTCGACGACTACCGGAACCTCTTCGAGCAGTTCGGCATCGAGGAGTTCGACGCGCTGCTCCCCGAGGTGCCCGATCCCCACTATCTGATGCGCCGGGGCGTGATCTTCGGCCACCGCGAGTACGACCGCGTGGTCCGCGCCATGCGCGAGGGCGAGCCGTTCGCCGCCCTCTCGGGGTTCATGCCGACGGGCGATCCCCACGTCGGCCACAAACTCGTCTTCGACGAGCTGATCTGGCACCAGGAGCAGGGCGGCGACACCTACGGGCTGATCGCCGACCTCGAAGCCCACTCCGCCCGTGGCCTCTCGTGGGCGGAGATCGACGAGCACGCTCGGGACTACCTCCTCAGCCTGCTCGCGCTCGGGTTCGACCCCGAGGAGGGCGAACTCTACCGCCAGTCCGACAACCGGAGGCTGCAGGACCTGGCGTTCGAACTCGGCAGCGAGGTCAACTTCTCGGAGATGGAGGCGATCTACGGATTCGGGGGCGAGACCTCCGTCTCGTACATGCAGAGCGTCGTCACCCAGATGGCCGACATCCTCTATCCCCAGTTGGCGGATCCGAAACCCACCGTGATCCCCGTCGGTCCCGATCAGGACCCGCACGTCCGGCTCGCACGCGACCTGGCCGCCCGAACACGGTACTTCGGCGTCACCGAGGCCTACGCCAGCTTCGAGGCCGACCCCGACGAACGGACGGTGCTCGCGCGCGCCTACGAGGAGCGAGGGGCCTTCGCCGATGATCCCGACCGGCCGCGGTGTGTCGAGGCGGCCGACTGGCTCGCTTCCCACGACACGCCATCGGACCTCCACGACCCTGGCGCGCTGGACTCGGCGATCGAGAAGCTTCGAGCGGCGGGCAAGGAGCCGCTTCGACCCCGGGTTCGGTTCCTCGACCGAAACGCCACCGACGACGCTTTCGAGGCGCTGATCGAGGCAATAGCGGGTGAAAAACGCGTCTACGAGGGCCACATCGACGCCTTCGAGCTATCCCATGAGAACGCCGAGGACCTCGCCCGCGAGGTCGAACTCGCTCATGGGGGATACGGCTTTCTCCCCCCCTCCTCGATCTACCACCGCTTCATGACCGGGCTGACGGGGGGAAAGATGTCCTCGTCGGTGCCCGCGAGCCACATCAGCCTGCTCGACGACCCCGAGACGGGCTACGAGAAGGTCAAGTCCGCGACCACGGGCGGGCGCGAGACGGCGGAACTCCAGCGCGAACTCGGCGGTCGTGCCGACGAGTGTCCGGTCTACGAACTGTACGCCTACCTGCTGGCGGGCGACGACGACGAGTTCGCAAAGGAGGTGTACGACGAGTGTGTCGGCGGCGAGCGACTCTGTGGCGACTGTAAAGAGCAGGCGGCGGTCCTGATGAGGGAGTTCCTCGCCGACCACCAGGAGAAACGCGAGGAGGCCGAGGAACTGCTCGCGGACCTCGACATCGAGTTCGACTCGGCGCGCGCCTAATCGAGGTCCGCGCCGACGGCGTCTTCTACCGATTCGTATCCGTCGCGTTCGAGCAGCGCGAGCAGCCCCTCGTTGATCTCGCGGGCGATCGAGGGGCCGCGATAGACCAAGCCGGTGTAGAGTTGGACGAGGCTCGCGCCCGCGCGGATCTTCCGGTAGGCGTCCTCGGCGGTGAAGACGCCGCCGACGCCGACGACCGGCACGTCGGTTCGCTTGGCGATGAATCGGACCGCCTCGGTCGACCGGGGTTCGATGGGTCGGCCCGAGAGCCCGCCCGTTTCGTTTCGATGCCGTCCCAGCAGGCTCTCGGGGCGCTCGGTCGACGTGTTGGTCGCGATGATCCCGTCGAGTTCGAGCTCTTCGACGACCCCGATCGCGTCCTCGATCGCCCCCTCGGTGAGGTCCGGCGAGAGTTTGACCAACAGGGGGTTCGCGCCGGCGTCCCGAAGGGCGGCGAGGATCCCCCTGAGGTGCGTTTCACCCTGGAGATCGCGGAGTCCGGGCGTGTTCGGGCTCGAGACGTTGACCACGAAGAAGTCGCCGTAGTCGGCGAGTCGGCGGTAGGTGTAGCGGTAGTCCTCGGGTGCGCGTTCGGCCGGCGCCGCCTTCGACTTGCCGATGTTCACTCCCATCGGTATCCCGGGGCGGTCGGTGGCTTCGAGGCGTGCGCCGATCCGATCGGCGCCGTCGTTGTTGAACCCCATCCGGTTGATGATCGCCCCGTCCTCGGGGAGACGGAACATCCGGGGCTTCGGGTTTCCGGCCTGTGGGTCGGCGGTGACGCCGCCGATCTCGACGTGCCCGAACCCGAGCGCCGCCAGCGCTCGCGGGAACTCGCCGTTCTTGTCGAAGCCCGCCGCAACCCCGACCGGGTTCGGGAACCGCTGGCCGAGGAGGTCGGTCGAGAGCCGTGGGTCGGAGATCCGGTATCGGTCGCGAACGACCGCCATCGCCGGCGTTCGCTGGGCGACGTTCAGCAGATCCGTGACGACGGTGTGGGCGGTTTCGGCCGGGAGACGAAAGAGCGCCGGTCGAAGGAGAGAGTAGAACGACATACGGGACTGTCTCGCGCGAATCAGGCCGTCAGAAGTCGTGTTCGACCTCGTCCTTGTCGGCCTTCTGGATGATGATCTTGTCTTCTCGAACGCGGACGAACACCTCGTCGCCGATATCCATCCCCGCGACGGCCAGTTCGTCCTCGTGGAGGTTGAGATGTACGTTGTGATACTGGCCCTGGTCGTCCTTGGCGCCACTCGGGCTCAGCTTCTTTTTGCGCACCATCGGGGTACTCTACCGAACGTTCAGCCCACGGCGTACATAAGTGTTTTCTCATCATACATCACGATCCGGTCTCGGCTGCTTTCGGGCACCGTTCCGAACCGACATATAAACGATCCGGCCGCCGGCACTCGATTTGGGGGATATATTTATTATGAGGGATGTGTTGAACTGACATGGAGCATTATCATGGTCCGCGAAGACGGTAAACGAAACTTCGCCCTGCGCGAAGACAGCGGTGACGAATCGAGCGTGTTCTCGGGCAACACCCCCCGACAGGCCGCCCTGAAGGCCGCCCGTCGGCTCGACCCCGCCCCGAGCGAGGACGAAGCGACCCGGACGACGATCCAACTCCGGGAGAAGGGGACCGACAAGGTCCACATCTACGAGGGCTGGGCGTGGGAGCAGACGGCCCCCGAGGACAGCCCCGACTGGATGCCGGGCGATATCACCGAGGCGAACGTCTCGAAACAGGGCATCGAACATATCGACGAGTAAGGTGCGAGGGTGAGAGGGGGTCGTTCTTTCCGGCCGATAGCCACGGGTTTCGCCACGTATACATCCTTCGCGGACGCACGTACGAACGCGCGGACACCACTCGGCCCGACCGACGGTCCACGGGCCACGGGATGACCAGCCGACCTCCATCCGCGCGATACCCCTCCGAGTGACGAGCCGTCGCTCTCCTGACCACGGAGTCCGACGGTTCCCGGGTTCGCCTTCGAACGTGGTACTTCCCTTCATGGTATCGCAAGACGAAGCGCCGATCGAACGACGGCCTTATATACGTACCTGCCATTCGAAGAGATGCGAAGGACGCCCCGGGCGGTATCGGGGCGATCCCCCGCTGGCGTTGCGTTCCAACGCCGGTGGGAATCCGACGCCCTTATACGACTCAGGGGCGTCGGATCGAACACCGCGAAGTCGACGCCGGTATCCGATTCCGGCGCCGATACCGATCCGACGCCCTTAAGTGGTTACGGGCATTCGGATGTGATGCGGAGAAAGAGACACAGTGATCGTAGGGCGTTCACAGCGTCCTACAGTCGCGGGCCTGCCGAGGGAGGATCGACGTCCTCTCTCGAGGAGCTTCGAAGGGTTTATGACCCATCGAAGCCAACAATCAGGTCCGAAGGAAATGAGGATTCCACCCCTGCGGTCCGCCGTACAGATGGGATCTGATGTTAGCCCTGGTAGTTCGGTGACACCCGGTCGAAGTACGGGGTCGGTCACCGAACTACGGACCATGCAATGTGTACACTTTGTGTACCCGCCTAACCCTGAGCATTCGCTCAGGACCATTCCGGTTGATCCTGCCGGAGGCCATTGCTATTGGAGTCCGATTTAGCCATGCTAGTCGCACGGGTTCAGACCCGTGGCGAATAGCTCCGTAACACGTGGCCAAACTACCCTATGGATCGGAATAACCTCGGGAAACTGAGGCTAATACCGAATACCGCTCTCACGTTGGAATTACAGAGAGCACGAAACGCTCCGGCGCCATAGGATGTGGCTGCGGCCGATTAGGTAGACGGTGGGGTAACGGCCCACCGTGCCGATAATCGGTACGGGTTGTGAGAGCAAGAGCCCGGAGACGGTATCTGAGACAAGATACCGGGCCCTACGGGGCGCAGCAGGCGCGAAACCTTTACACTGCACGAACGTGCGATAAGGGGACTCCAAGTGCGAGGGCATACAGTCCTCGCTTTTTCCTACCGTAAGGTGGTAGGCGAATAAGAGCTGGGCAAGACCGGTGCCAGCCGCCGCGGTAATACCGGCAGCTCGAGTGATGGCCAATATTATTGGGCCTAAAGCGTCCGTAGCTGGCCGAACAGGTCTGTCGGGAAATCCGCTCGCTCAACGAGCGGACGTCCGGCGGAAACCAGTCGGCTTGGGACCGGAAGACCCGAGGGGTACGTCCGGGGTAGGAGTGAAATCCTGTAATCCTGGACGGACCACCGGTGGCGAAAGCGCCTCGGGAGGACGGATCCGACAGTGAGGGACGAAAGCTAGGGTCACGAACCGGATTAGATACCCGGGTAGTCCTAGCTGTAAACGATGCTCGCTAGGTGTGGCACTGGCTACGAGCCAGTGCTGTGCCGTAGGGAAGCCGAGAAGCGAGCCGCCTGGGAAGTACGTCCGCAAGGATGAAACTTAAAGGAATTGGCGGGGGAGCACTACAACCGGAGGAGCCTGCGGTTTAATTGGACTCAACGCCGGACATCTCACCAGCACCGACAGTGTGCGATGAAGATCAGTGTGATGAGCTTATTGGAGCCACTGAGAGGAGGTGCATGGCCGCCGTCAGCTCGTACCGTGAGGCGTCCTGTTAAGTCAGGCAACGAGCGAGACCCGCATCCTTAATTGCCAGCAGTACCCTTGTGGTAGCTGGGTACATTAGGGAGACTGCCGTGGCCAACACGGAGGAAGGAACGGGCAACGGTAGGTCAGTATGCCCCGAATGTGCTGGGCTACACGCGGGCTACAATGGCCGGGACAGTGGGACGCCACCCCGAGAGGGGGCGCTAATCTCCTAAACCCGGTCGTAGTTCGGATTGCGGGCTGAAACCCGCCCGCATGAAGCTGGATTCGGTAGTAATCGCGTCTCAGAAGGGCGCGGTGAATACGTCCCTGCTCCTTGCACACACCGCCCGTCAAAGCACCCGAGTGAGGTCCGGATGAGGCCGCCGTACGGCGGTCGAATCTGGGCTTCGCAAGGGGGCTTAAGTCGTAACAAGGTAGCCGTAGGGGAATCTGCGGCTGGATCACCTCCTACTGACCGGGATCAGGCCGACGCGCCTGACCCACTGTAGGCGGTCCGTAGTTCGTGACCGTTCGTACTCCGATCGGGCACCTCAGAACTACCAGGGCTAACACCTCCCGAGAGGGACGGGCCCATAGCTCAGTGGTAGAGTGCCTCCTTTGCAAGGAGGATGCCCTGGGTTCGAATCCCAGTGGGTCCATCTCCGGAGGAGATCGAAACCGTGTCCCTTAAGTGGGGCACGCACCTTCGATCAAATCCGAACGAGACCGATGCACCGCCCCGTGCAAGCGCGGGTGGGAAGGGTTGATGCACGCACTGGCAGCCACCAGGCGTGCGGATGACGCCGTGTGTACGTGCGATTCAGACGTCCACTGGATCCGTTTACCGGGTCACAGTGACAAATCCAATATCAGCGTGGCTACTGTGCCAGCTGGTGGATGGCTCGGCTCGAGTGCCGATGAAGGACGTGCCAAGCTGCGATAAGCCCTGGGGAGCCGCATGGAGGCCAAGAACCAGGGATCTCCGAATAGGAATCCTCTCGCAATTGCCTTGCGCAATGGGGAACGCCGACAACTGAAACATCTCAGTAACGGCAGGAAGAGAAACCGAACGGGATATCGTGACTAACGGCGAGTGAAAGCGATACAGTCCAAACCGAAGCCTTCGGGCAATGTGGTGTTCGGACTGGCTCTCATCGTCGGATCGTCTGTGTGAAGTCTCCTGGAACGGAGCGCGATACAGGGTGACAGCCCCGTAACACGGACCAGTACGGCGTGCGTCAGCTCCAGAGTAGCGGGGGTTGGATATCCCTCGTCAATACGGCCGGCATCGACGGCCAAGACTAAACACTCCTCGAGACCGATAGCGAACAAGTAGCGTGAGCGAACGCTGAAAAGCACCCTCAGAAGGGAGGTGCAATAGGGCCTGAAATCAGTTGGCGATCGAGCGACGGGGCTCGAAAGGCCCCCTGGAGAACGAACCGGGTGCGAACCCGCAGTAGGACCCAGGGGGAGCCGGTGTTCCGTCGTGCGTTTTGAAAAACGAACCAGGGAGTGTACCTGTTTGGCGAGCCTAACCCGAGAACCGGGGAAGGCGTAGGGAAACCGACATGGCCGCAGTCTTACGACGAGGGCCGCCGTGTTCAAGCGCGGGGAGTCAGACGGGTACGACCCGAAACCGGACGATCTATGCGCATGCAAGGTGAAGCGTGCCGAAAGGCACGTGGAGGCCTGTTAGGGTTGGTGTCTTACAATACCCTCCCGTGATTTGCGTATAGGGGTGAAAGGCCCATCGAGTCCGGAAACAGCTGGTTCCAGTCGAAACATGTCGAAGCATGACCTCTCCCGAGGTAGTTCGTGGGGTAGAGCGACCGATTGGGGGACCGCACTCCGAGAGGAGTGCGCCCCCCTGTCAAACTCCGAACCTACGGACGCCGTCGACGGAGGGAATCCGGTGTGCCGGGGTAAGCCTGTGCACCGTGAGGGAGACAACCCAGAGCCGGGTTAAGGTCCCCAAGTGTGAGCTAAGTGCGATTGAAGGTGGTCGCAAGCCCTAGACAGCCGGGAGGTGAGCTTAGAAGCAGCTACCCTCTAAGAAAAGCGTAACAGCTTACCGGCCGAGGTTTGCGGCGCCGAAAATGATCGGGGCTCAAGTTCACCACCGAGACCTGGCCGTGCGCCTCACAGCGCAATCGTGTAGACTGGCACTCCGGTCGGATGGAAGCTCGGGCGAGAGCTCGCGTGGACCGATCGGTGACGAAAATCCTGGTCATAGTAGCAGCGTTAGTCGGGTTAGAACCCCGACGGCCGAATGAGTAAGGGTTCCTCGGCAATGCTGATCAGCCGAGGGTTAGTCGATCCTAAGTCCTCCCGTAATTCGAAGGGGACGAACGGGAAACTGGTTAATATTCCAGTACCGTTGTGCAGTGAAAGGTGACGCTTCGGGGCCGACCGAGCCGGGCACTCGCCCGGTCGAACCGTCAAAGTCCGTGGAAGCCGTAATGGCACGAAGCGGACGAACGGCGGGACAGCGAAAGTCGGTTCAACCTGGAGCCCGTGAAAAACCGAGCACAACGATCGTACCGAGATCCGACACAGGTACTCATGGCGGCGAAAGCCAAGGCCTGTCGGGATCAACCGACGTTAGGGAATTCGGCAAATTAGTCCCGTAAGTTCGCGATAAGGGATGCCTGCCCTGTGGAGGGGCAGGCCGCAGTGACTCGGACGCTCCGACTGTTTAGTAAAAACATAGGTGATCGCAAATCCGAAAGGACTCGTACGATCACTGAATCCTGCCCAGTGCGGGTATCTGAACACCCAGTACAATGGGACGAAGGACCCGTTAACGGCGGGGGTAACTATGACCCTCTTAAGGTAGCGTAGTACCTTGCCGCTTTAGTAGCGGCTTGCATGAATGGATGAACGAGAGCGTCGCTGTCCCAACGTTGGGCCCGGTGAACTGTACGTTCCAGTGCGGAGTCTGGAGACCCCCAAGGGGAAGCGAAGACCCTATAGAGCTTTACTGCAGGCTGTCGCTGGGACGTGGTCGCCATCGTGCAGCATAGGTAGGAGTCGTTACGCAGGCACCCGCGCCAGCGGGCCGCCGAGACATCATTGAAATACTACCCGATGGTGACTGCGACCCTCACTCCGGGAGGAGGACACCGGTAGCCGGGCAGTTTGACTGGGGCGGTACGCGCTCGAAAAGATATCGAGCGCGCCCCAAGGTTTCCTCATCCGGGTCGGACACCCGGAAAAGAGCGCAAGAGCATAAGGAAGCCTGACAGTGTTCTTCATAACACGGAACGCTGACGCGAAAGCGTGGTCTAGCGAACCAATCAGCCTGCTTGATGCGGGCGATTGCTGACAGAAAAGCTACCTTAGGGATAACAGAGTCGTCACCGGCAAGAGCACATATCGACCCGGTGGCTTGCTACCTCGATGTCGGTTCCCTCCATCCTGCCCGTGCAGAAGCGGGCAAGGGTGAGGTTGTTCGCCTATTAAAGGAGGTCGTGAGCTGGGTTTAGACCGTCGTGAGACAGGTCGGCTGCTATCTATTGGGGGTGTTTTGGTACCTGACGGGAACGATCGTATAGTACGAGAGGAACTACGATTGGTCACCACTGGTGTACCGGTTGTCCGAGAGGGCACGTGCCGGGCAGCTACGTGACACGGGGTAAGAGCTGAACGCATCTAAGCTCGAAACCCACCTGGAAAAGAGGTACCGTTGAGGCCGCTCGTAGAAGACGAGTTCGATAGACTCGGGGTGTGCGCACCGAGGCAACGAGGTGTTGAGCCCGCGAGCACTAACTGGTCGAAGCCACACAGTCATACCGCATTTGATCCGTGACCGGTAAACGGATCCAGGCGTTAACTGAATCGCACGTACACAACGGCACGCAACCGATGATGGCGCACTGTGGTTCGATTCCACAGATCGGCATTAAGGCGGCCATAGCGGCGGGGCGACTCCCGTACCCATCCCGAACACGGAAGATAAGCCCGCCAGCGTTCCCGCGAGTACTGGAGTGCGCGAGCCTCTGGGAAAACTGCCTCGCAAGAGGGGCCAAGTACGAACCCAGGAACGCAATCGGAAGTACACGCTGGGTCCGTCCCGGTGGAACCCGAGACCGTTCCGTTATAACGGTTCGCAACTGGTGGTTCGCCGCCTTCCACTCATATCAAAGCCCACGACCCTCCGGGGTCGTGGGCTTTTTTCATTTACCGACGAGCGACAGCGCTCCGGACCGCTATCCTTATGCCCGTAACACCGATAGTGCCAACCGTGCCAAGGTGGCAGAGTCCGGCCTAACGCAGCGGCCTGCAGAGCCGCCCATCGCCGGTTCAAATCCGGCCCTTGGCTCTCACACGTTTCCCTAAAGCCCAAGACGTAGTCGTCTTGGCAACACCTCCTATTTCGAGACGCTATGTATGGTTTCTGAGATGAATTTCCGAGAGAAGATCGTCTACTTCGAATCGGCGTTGGACTCATCGCTCACTTCAAGGATCTCCGCCGCTACGTCTTCCACGTGCTGCTGGTGGTCCGCCGACGTCTGTACGCTTTGGGCCGCATCGAGTTGATCGTTGACGACGGCGTTCTGTTGTGGTCCCCACGTCTCCGGCGGCTCTGATTTGATGTATTCGACCCAACGCTTGATGCCCTCGATGCGCTGCTCGCGGTTGCGTTCGTGCTTGGCGTCGAGATGCTCACGCGCGTTTGAGTCGCTCATATTCGTCTTCGACGTCGAGTCGCGTCACCCACTCTTCGAGGCGGGGCACACTAAGACTTTCCTCGAAAAGCGTGTAGAGGTGGACTGCATCCTCGACGTCCTTCTGCGCGCCGAGGTGGAGTTTGTACGCGATCTGGAGCTCTAAGGGACCTATCGGAATCGTCTCGCCACCGATTTGGGCCGTGATAGCGTTTTCGAGGGACGCGCGGTCGAACTCGTCGCGCGCGAACTTGACTTCGAGGTGCGGTGTGACCTGATCCGTTGGCCCGACCCAGATGTTATCTCCGTTGTCGAGCATCTCGTACATCGAAGAGAGCGGCATTGCCGGCCCCCAGAACCCCTCCTCGTCAAGCGTCTCCGCGAGTTCGTCTGCAGTCTCCTCGTCGATCCGTTCGATGAGAACGTCAACGTCTTCGGTGGATCGTGCCCGACCAGCGAGTATGGAGACGTATCCCGCGATGTAGACGTGCGCGATGTCAAACTGACCGAGAATCTCGGAGAACCCGATCGCCAACTCGTCGAGCTGATTCGGTTCACGCTCGACGACGAGTGTTCTGTTCCGCAACTCGATACCGCCCATAGAGCTTCGTTTGCAGGTGGGCGCATAAATCGTTGGGAATCCAGGGTTCACCAAAACTGACCCTGATTCCGGTAGTGGGCTCCTCGCTCCAGGAATCGTTCGGTACAGTGTGAGCGAATCTTTTCCCAGTTGGGATACTTGACCGTCATCGTCGCTCTTCGAGGTCGTCGATCGCACGGTAGAACTGCTCGCTGTTGGCTGGGTGCTCCGACATCGCCTGTTCTTCCAGCACGCTCCTTGAGTGACGAGCGAATCCGAGAAGGGTTCGCCGCGATGACGACGTTCGAAACGTTCGGAGCCCCGGTGGTTTCCGGGTCCCGATGACGGGTATAGCTCGAACGACCGTGTATACCCTTCCGTCCTACGATGGGAGGACGAGCACCGGACGGTCGGTCTCGGTGATGAGCGAGTAGGCGGTGTCCCCGGTCAGGAGATTCGCCCAGCGACTCGACTCGCGCGGTACGAAGACGATGACGCTCGCGGCCTCGTCGTCCGCCCCGTCGAGGATCGTCTCGGTCACGTCCGTCCCGTAGAGGATGCGGTGTTCGACGTCGACGCCGGTCCCGCGGCAGTGTTCGTCCACGACCGCGAAGATCGCCTCGGCGTTCTCCTCTCGCTGTTCGACCGGGGCTTTGTCGATCCCGCCGCCGGCCTTCTCGACGACGTGGACCGCGACGATCGTCCCGATCTCGTCGGCCCGCTCGAACAGTCGCCGACAGGTCGTCGCCGCGTCCTTCTCGCTCGCGACCGGAAGCAACACGCGATCGAACAGCCGATCAGCCATGACGCTCCTCCGGATGATGATCCGATTCGTGGGACGATCTCATGGTCGGAGTTCGGCCGCAGCGCTCTTAATAGGTCGGGCGCGAGGAAAAGTAACTTCTATAGCCCCGGGACGACACCCCTGGGGTATGCAACGACGCGCTGCCGCGACCTACGCGGCGTTCTTCGCGCTGATCGCCCTCGCCGCGTGGGCGGCCGGCTCGTTCGGACTCGTTTCGAACCAGACGGGCCTGCGGTGGATCTCCGTCCTCAGTGGCATCACCGTCTTCCTGCTCGTTGCGCTCTCGTATCTCCCGGTCAGGGGCTGAGTTGTCGCCTGCGAGTGAAGATACAGGTATCTCTCACGCAACTCACCGGTCGGGTCGAGTCACTCACACAACCCTGACGAACGACGAACTCGATCGGATCATCCCGGAAGTAGTGCTCGAAATGTACCCCTAATCCAGGCAAAGTAAATCGCAAACTCCACCCTCAAAACGCACCGACGACACCTCTGCTTATACTATCGGTCATACCTGCGCGAACCGTTGATGGCACGAACGGGTCCTCCGTGGTCCGAAAACGGATGAATTCAAAACAAAATAGACCGTTCTTCGCGCATATTTTGTACCCCGAGGTAGAGGATGATCACGCTCATCAGCAGCGCACCTCCAAGGAGGAGCGTCAAACTAAGCGTATGCAGCAGTTCTATATCGTATGTATGGCTGATAGTTTTGCTGGCCACCGAGATACTTCCGATCAGTAGCATAGCGCCGAAGGTCGTCCTGAGCTCCGCGTCGTCGAGATGGTCGGTAAGAACGGAACCGATACGAGTTCCGACCGTACTGCCGACGAGCAACGGAACCAACATGGCGAAATGAATCGCTCCCTGCTGGCCGTAGACGAATGCCCCGTACGCACTGGAGATAGTAATCTGAAAGATGTCCGTACCGACGGCGACGGCTCCCGGCATCGCCAAGCCGTACATGAGCGCGGGGACCATCAAGAATCCGCCACCGACCCCGAGGAATCCGGACAGACTTCCGACTACCAACGCGATCGGAAGCACCACCCAAACGGAGAGGGTAACGTCATTGTGAAAGGTGACCGTTGGCGGGATGGTGACTCGTTCGAGGTGGGCGGAGAGAGACGACGGGTTCTCGATAGAACTCTCGTCTTCGATCGCGGGGTGTCGTCCGTCGCGGATGACGAACACACCGATTGACGCGAGGAGGACGACGTAAAGGAGACTGACAACGAGATCCGCGAGTCCGACGTCCGCCAGCAGCAGTAATGCCCGTTTCCCGATCTCGATGCCGACCGTCGTTCCGAGAATCAGCAGGAAACCGAGTCGATAATCGATATGCTCGAGGCCGCGATGCGTAATCGTCGCAGTGAGTGATGTCCAGAAGACGAACGCGAGCCCTGTTCCGACAGCAGTAGGGGCAGAATGTCCGAGAACGAGAAGCGCAGGGGTAACGAAGAAACTCCCACCCATCCCGAAGAACCCGAAGAGGATACCGACAGTCAGTCCAAACACGACAAATAGGACGATGAGTGGAATACCCGCTTCGAAAGGGCTCATACACTACTCTACGGTTGCGATCGCTACAGTTGTTACTCTCACCATTCGTCCGCAATTGTGGAGTGATCTCACTCCCACAAACCCCGGTAATTCGAGCGTTTTTATTCCATCGACAAATGTGGCTGCTCGTCGGTACCCCCACCGACCGGCGGATAGATTACGACGAAGTCGCCCGGCGTGAGTGTCGAGACCCGTTCGGTCAGTTCCTGGAGTTCCGGTCGCCAACCGATGGTGTTTCGGCGAGCGCTCGCACACATCACGAGATCCCCCGCCGTCACGTCTTCGGAAAGAACCCGAATCAATCGGTCCCAGTCGTCGATGTATTCTCTCTCGATAGGCGTGTTCGATTCGAGTTCTTCGAACAACGGCTCGTAACGAACCTCGGATTCCTCGACGACGAGTGCTCGTATCGGCGCTCCGGTACCCGCTGCAATCCGTTCGACCGTCTGTCCGACCGCGTAGAAGTTCGGATCGTGTGACAGCTCGGGTGGGAGCACGACGACGATTCGGGAGACGGTGTTGAGCGGTTCCCGGATCCGGGAGACGAGAACGAGTTGGTCAGTCCATGCGAGAACCTGCCGCGTAGTCCGACTGAAGAGAGGTTGTCTGTAGAGCCGCATCCCGTCCCAATCGAGAAGGATCGTCGTGATCCGGTTTTCGACGGCTGCGCGAGTGATCCCGGAGGCGATGTTGTGATCGACGCGCGTGTGAAACGATACCGGTACCTCTGCGCCGGCAGCGTACTCTTCCGTGTGTGCGATCGCTGCATCGGCGGTCGCAACCTTTTGCTCCGTTTTCGGTCCCGGGTGGACGACCGCCAGCGTGTGTAACGGTTCGGTGGATCGTTCCTCCCGGATAGATAACGCTAGATCGAGCAGCGATTCGTGATACCTCATCAGCTCCTCGTGGTGCTCGGGGACCGGAGTAAACAGAATGAGGATCCGTTGGCGAACGTCGGCCGGCTCGCGTTTCCCTCGCCGCTCTTTCGTCACGACTGCTCGACCGTATTTCTCGACCACGATCGGACTGACCAGACTCACGACGAGGATCATCGACACCGCGCCGTTGATCATATCCGTATCGAATCCGGGAATACCTGCCTCGAACGCGATGAGCACGATCGCCAACGCTTCGGCCTGTCCGACCGATAGCCCGAACATGCTTCCGATCTGGTCGAGATCGTACGCGTACAGCAAGCCGGTAAGCCAGGACGCGACGAACTTCGTGACGAGTGTGAGGCCGATCAACGCCCCGGCGAGCAGCAGCGACTCGTGGCCCCCAACGATCAAGGTCACATCGACGAGCAATCCTATCGAGAGGAGAAAGAACGGGATGAACAGCGCGTTGCCGACGAACTGGACGCGATTCATCAACGGCCCTCGATCGGGGATGAGCCGGTTGAGCGCCAATCCCGCCACGAGCGCTCCGATAATCGGTTCGGCTCCGACTACTTCGGCGAAAACCGCTGAACCGAAGAGGGCAGCCATGACGAACAGGAACTCGAAGTAACTCTCTTCGGCGAGGCTCCGAAAGAACCGGCGACCGAGCCACGGAACGAGATACCAGATCCCGGTGAAGAGCAGCGTGAGGCCGAGCCCGAGTTCCACCCAAAACAGCCAATCGAGGGGAGCTTCCGCCGAAGCGACGACGATGACGAGAACGAGCAGTGCGAGTACGTTCGTGAGCACGGTGCCGCCGATGGTCGCCGTGACGGCGTCATCGCCGACGATCCCGAGTTGACGGGCGACGGGATATGCGAGCAGCGTATGCGAGGCGAAGATAGCCGCGAACAATAACGCCGTCGACAACGAGAATCCGAACGCCCACATCCCGAAAACGGTACCGACTCCCTGAGGAATGAGGAACGCGAGAACGCCGAAGACGATGCTCTGGTCGATGTTGTCAAAAAACCTGTTGAGGTCGATCTCGACGCCGGCGAGAAACATCAGATAGATCAGTCCGACCTCCCCGAGGAGAACGATCGCATCCCCTCGCTCGATCATACCGGCTGCGTTCGGACCGATCGCGGCCCCAGTGAGGATGATTCCGATAATACCGGGCAACCGATGGCGTTCCAAGAGGAGTGGTGCGACGAGAAAGATGACCATCGCCAACGCGAAGATCGTTACCGGATCGTCAACAGGAATGGTTTGAAAAAGTGCCACTAGGGGTTCACCGTCGATTAAAACGTCATACCACTGCTTCACCTATCCTCTCTCCGATCGTTTTCAGCGGAATCTCTGTGTAACAAATCGATGAGAGTCGGATTCTACGGCGAAATAGAGGACTGTTTATCAGACTTCCCGAATTGATAGCGGCTGGACGAATCACTCTCTTACGTAGATGAGAAGATCGTTTTGCTGGAGTTCGAAATCGGGATCGGGTGCGAGGTACAACTCCTCATTTCGAGTGACACCGATGATACGGTCGATGTCGAGCGCTGCGCGTTCTACGTCCGGGTCTCTCAGACGGGTGAACAGGATATCACCGTCGGTACCGCTAACGGGCTCGTCGAGGACGGCAGCAGCGACCATCTGTCCGGAGATATCCGATAGCTCGAGTACGTAGTCAGCGCCTGCTCGCTCGACTCGTTCGACTGCTTCGCTCTCCGTCACTCGCACGAAAATATCGACTGTAGCATTCACCTCGCGGGCGAGTAGCGTTGCGTACAGTGCTTGTCTGTCTTTCGGAAGCGAAATGATGACTGCGTCTGCATTCTCTACGCCCGCCTCTTGGAGCGTCTTCGTAGTGGTTGCGTCGCCGACGACGTCCACGTGTTCGTCCTCGTGGATGTCCACGACGGTCGGATCCGCACCCCAGGTTTCCAACGCCGACCGAACAGTACTGCCGACCGTTCCGTGACCGAGGATGATGATTCGATCGGACGGGATTCCCGCGCTCATCGCGTAGTGCGTGGCGAGCGCTTGCCCGATGACCTGTCGTGGCTGTACGACGTACTCGACGCCGGCCGAGTGCAGATACTGTCGGAGTGTCGAATCCTCGAGCGTTGCGGTTATCGGGACCGTCGGAGCCACGTCGCGGACGGCGAGCGCAGCGTTCAGCGTCAACTGATCGTCGCCAGCGACGACCGCTGCCTGTGCCTTCTCGACCGAGGCTTTCCGGAGGTCAGATTCGGATTCTGGGTCTCCGTGTAACACGGTGTGTCCGAGGTCGCGGAGTTCTGCTGCGCGATCTTGGTCTGTTTCGATGATCACGTAGGGGTGTTGATGAGCGTGTGACTCGATTTCGGTGATGAACGTGTGGACGAGCGGCGTGTGTCCGGAGATTACGACGTGATTTTCGAGTGGCTCGACGGTATCGAACCGTCGTTGCTGGATGAATTGACTAAACCAGGGCACGACGAATAGTGGCAGGAGGAGAAAGAGGAGCAGGTGCCGGTGAATTGCATCAGAATCGTGAACAGGTTCATGATCGTCGTTTCCCACGGTGCGTCTTGCCCGTATCCCGTGGTCGTTAACGACTGGACGACTGTCTGGAGGGCGCCAGCGAGAGAGAGGTTGCGGTCCTCGTATACGGCCATACCGTACCAGTAAAAGGCCGTGTAGACGCTCATGATGACGGCCACGACGATGACATACACTGCGATGCGATAGCCGATGCTCAGCCGCGTTAACCGACGTGTCGTCTCCGTTGGCCAGCGATCGGGTCTCATCCCCATTTACCTATTCTCGCCATAACCGAAGACTGCTGGGTCTTCCATCAAGGTGGGTGCTACTCGGTTCCCTTCTCAGTCCTCGGGATTGAAACCGAGAACGACACACCGGCGAAACCCGAGACTCCCGAGAAATGCGTCGGTATCGACGTAGGGATCTTTCCTACACTCACGATTCGGACGGATTCTCGGTCGGGTCATTTGATCTTTCCGAGGGACTCGAGCGCTTGGAGCGAGAACAACGGAATCTCTCGGGGAAAGATCATGGGCCGAACAACTACGAGCGCCAACGGCGACGAGTGGCGAAGTGCCACGCCGACCTGAAATGGACGGCGAATTCGCTCGCAGAACGCACGCAATTTCGACTCGACGCTTGCTGGCGAGCACTCCGTACTCCGTTACGCTAGCGCAGAAAGCGGGCCGGGCGCGATTTGAACACGCGACCGTCTGATTAAGAGTCAGACGCTCTGCCGGACTGAGCTACCGGCCCTCACGAGGGAGTCGCCGGCCCACGGACATAAGCGTTCAGGATTCGACCCGAACCCCTAAGCCCGCGCTCGACGATCCACGCCCATGACCGCCGATGCGGACCGACGGGCCTTCGTCGAACGCCTCCTCTCGTTCGACACGACCGGCGGGGACGAAGCCCCCGCACAGGGCTGGCTCGAGGGGCGACTCTCCGATTTCGGCTTCGAGACGTATCGCTGGGAGGCGGATCCGAAGCGCCTCGCAGCCCACCCCTCGTTTCCCGACGACCCCGAGGCGATCGAGACGGCGGGCCGGCCCAACGTCGCGGGCGTCCTCGAACTCGGCTCCGGCGAGGGTCCGACCCTGCTCCTCAACGGCCACGTCGACGTGGTCCCCGCGGAGGCCGAGGGGTGGTCGTCCGATCCGTTCGACCCGACGTGGAACGGCGAGGAACTGACCGCCCGCGGCGCGGCGGACATGAAGTCCGGATTGGCCGCCTGCGTCTTCGCCGCTCGCCGACTCTCCGATGCCGGCCTCGACGGGCGCGTGGTCGTCGAGAGCGTCGTCGGCGAGGAGGCGGGCGGGATCGGCGCGGCGAGTTCGGCCCGCGATCCGCCGTACCCCGCTCCCGACGCGGCGATCATCGCCGAACCGACCGACCTCACCCCCGTCATCGCCACCGAGGGGACGCTGATGAAGCGACTCACGCTCACGGGGCGGTCGGCCCACGCGGCGACGCCGTGGCACGGCGAGGACGTCCTCCCGCACTTCGAGCGGATCCGCCGGGCGCTCGCCGACCTCGAAGCCGAGCGCGCCCGCGAGGTGACACATTCGCTCTACGAGGGCTTCCCCACCCCGTGGCCGATCGTCGCGGGCACCGTCCGCGCGGGGTCGTGGGCCTCGTCGGTCCCCGCACGGCTCGAAAGCGAGTTCCGCATCGGCGTCGCCCCCGGCGAGAGCGTCGATTCGGTCGAAGACCGGGTCGACGCGCTGCTGGCCGAACTCGTCGCCGACTCCGAATGGCTCACGGCTCATCCTCCGGCGTTCGAGCGCTTCTCGGTGCAGTTCGAACCCGCCGAGATCGGTGCTGACGAACCCATCGTCCGTGCCGTTCGGGACGCGCTCGACTCCGTGGGACGGGATTCGACGGTGCGGGGAGCGACGTACGGGACCGACGCGCGCCACTACATCGAGGCCGGGGTTCCCACCGTCGTCTTCGGGCCGGGATCGATCCGGCAGGCGCACTTCCCAGACGAGACGATCGACTGGGGGGACGTCTCTACCGGAATCGACCTGCTCGAATCGGCCGGAAAACGGTTTCTCACTCGAAGTACTCGGTGAGCGCCCGGTCGACGATCTCGCCCGGTAGGACGCCCTCGAAGGCGGCCTCCCGGCGGAGTTCGCGGTAGCTCTCGATCGGGAGTCGAACCGTGAGTTCGCCGGCGGTGACGCCGTGGGCGGCGAGCGCCTCCTCGGGGGTCGCCCCGTCGTTGATCGCGCTCGCGATCGCCCGGACCTCCCTGACGGTGAGGTCGTTGTCGACGGTCGCCCACGCGAGCTGGAACCGGGCGTCGCCCGCGACGCGGGCGATGTGTTTCGCCGCCGTCGGCGCGATGTGGCCCATCGCGACGTGTCGTCTGACCGACTGGGGCAGGTCGTGGACCCGCGCCCACTTGCGGATGAACGCGACCGAGGCCTCGCCGCCGGCGCGCTCGGCGGCGGCCTTGTACGACCCCTCGCCGCGAACGAGTGCGGCACACGCGGCGGCACCGCGCAGCATGTAGATGTTGTCCTCGCTGCCGGCGGTGTTCTCGGCGAAGCGCCTGACGGTCTCGGCCGCCGTGGCGAGGCTCTCGGGGTCGTCGGGGTCGAACTGGACCGCCTCGCGGGCGCGCTCGCCGGTGATGGCGGCGTCGCCCCTGACGACCGGTTTCCCGACCGGCGACTCACGGTCGCTGCGCGGGTCGCCCGGTCGCTCGGTGGTCATGGCTGTCCCATTAGGCCCGATACGCAAAACGTCGTCGTTAGTCCGCCTCTTCGCGCTCGCGCCGCTCCGAGAGGTGCTCCCAGATCTCCGTGCAGCCCGCGCCCTCCTCGATATCCGCGAGGTGGGCGTCGTCGCGTTCCTCGTCGCTCATCTCCCGCCCTCCTCGTACAGTTCCGGTGCGACATCCGCCGGGGCGTGCTGGCGTTGTTCGTCGCGGTTCCGTGTCATCACTCCCCCGTTCGTGTGGCCCACCTATAGGCTCGCGTGCAGGGACAAGCCCTACCCCAACTCCCGTTTACCGGAGGTTCTTGTCCCTATCTCGGTCGGGCATACGACCAGGTATCCGGGCGCAGTCGTGCGATCCCTCCCTCGTTGCCCGTCATCAGGGCCGGTACGCCTTGCGAGAGGCGACGGGCTAAGGTCCCGGCGGCCGTAGGACCGGTATGGACGTTCCGGTTCGGATCCTCGACGACGGGGCGTGGATCAGCGTCGACGACTCGCGTGAGGTGGGCGTCAGCGACCTCTGGCGGCTCTCCGAACACGAGTTCTGCGAGTGTGGGACCGCCGACGTACTGCTCGAAGCCTTCTTCGAGGTCCGCCCGAACGGCGATCGGATCGAGACGCGGGCGGTCGGCCACTGCATCACCTGCGGCGAGCGCGGGTCGATGGGATGGCTCACCATCGGCCGCGTCGAGGACGGCGTGTTCGTCCCCGCCGACCCCTCGCGTGAACACCGCGTCACGCCGGCGTAGCGCTCGCAAGAATCTCCGGTACCGATGAACACCGGCCACCGTTGACGAGAGGGCGGGGCGTTTAGGTGTCGGACCGTAACGGGCGGGTATGCCAAGCGACGTCGAGGAGTGGAAAGACGAGGTCTACGGCACGGACATCCGTGCCCACATGGAGCGGTTCGCCGAGGAGGGTTGGGACGCGATCCCGGAGGACGAGCACGACGCCTGGTTCGAGCGCTTCAAGTGGTACGGGCTGTACCACCAGCGCGCCGGCCAGGAGAGCTACTTCATGATGCGGATCGGCCCGCCCAACGGCGTGCTCGAACCCGGTATGTTGCGGACGATCGGCGAGGTCGCGAAGAAATATTCGACGGGCCCCGCCGAGAACCCCGAGTTCGGCAACGGCTGGGCCGACTTCACTACCCGCCAGGCGGTCCAACTCCACTGGATCAACATCGAGGACGTCCCCGCCATCTGGGACGAGCTCGAGGAGGCGGGCCTCTCGACGCTGCAGGCGTGCGGGGACTCCTGGCGCAACATCGTCGGCTGTCCGGTCGCCGGCAAGGACGAACACGAACACGTCGACGCCCTGGAGACCATCTACGAGCTCCACGACACGTTCAAGGGCGACGACGATCACTCGAACCTCCCCCGGAAGTGGAAGGTCTCCGTTACGGGGTGTGACGAGGGCTGTGGACAGGGCGACATCAACGATCTGGGCTTCGAACCCGCCGAAAAGGAGATCGACGGCGAGACCGTCACGGGCTTCAACGTGCGGGTCGGCGGCGGCCTCGCGCGCAACGAGCCGCGCTTCGCCCGCGACATCGACGTGTTCGTCACGCCCGAGCGGGCGGCCGACGTGGCCGGCGGGATCAGCGCGCTCTTCCGGGACCACGGCGACCGCGAGAACCGCTACAACGCGCGGATCAAGTTCCTCGTCGACGAGTGGGGCCCCGAGAAGGTCCGCGACGTCCTCCAGGAGGAGTACGTCGACTTCGAGATGCACACCGCGGGCGACGATCTCCGGGAGCACTACTCGTACAACGCCGGCACCGCCGACGGCCACGCCGACCACGTCGGCGTCCACGAGCAGAAGGACGGGAACTACTACGTCGGGCTGAACGTCCTCGTCGGGAGGATGGGCGCCGACGAGGTGATCGAACTCGCCGACCTCGCCGAGGAGTACGGTTCGGGCGAGGCACGGCTCACCCAGCGCCAGAACGTCGTCCTCACGGACGTCCCCGAGGAGAACCTCGACGCGCTGTTGGACGAGCCGCTGCTTTCGGAGTACAGCCCCGATCCCCACCCGTTCCAGCGCGGCTCGATCGCCTGCACCGGCACCGAGTTCTGCTCGCTGTCGATCGTCGAGACCAAGAATAGACAGGTGCGCTTCTCGCGTTGGCTCGTCGAGAACGTCGACCTCCCGGCGGGCATTGAGGACTTCCACATCCACCTCTCGGGCTGTACCGCGTCGTGCGCCCAGCCCCAGATCGCCGATGTCTCGCTGCGGGGGATGAAAACGCGCAAGGACGGCGAACCGGTCGAGGCGCTCGACATCGGTCTCGGCGGCGGCCTCGGCGAGAACCCCAACTTCGCCGACTGGGTCACCCAACGGGTTCCCGCGGACGAGGTACCCGGCGCGATCGCGAACCTGATCGAGGGCTTCGCCGCGGAGCGCTCGGAGGGCCAGACCTTCCGCGAGTTCGTCGTCGAGCGCGACGAGGAGGAACTCGCCGCGCTTTGTGAGCCCGAGGAGACCTCCTACACCGATCCCTACATGCACAACACGAAACAGACCTGGTACCCCTACGCCGAGGACGACGACCTCGACTCGAGCCCCGCGCCGGCGTACCCCGACGACACGCCGATGTCCGCGGACGACTGAGGTACTACCGGTCTTTCTCTCTCCTTTCACGCCTTCTTCCGTTCGAGCGGCGGCGCTGGCCTTCAGCCGTCCTCGCGCACCTCGTGGAGAGCGTTCCTGACCGCGCCGTGTTCGGCGGCGTGCGGGCGGCCGTCGGCGTCGCCGTAGCCGCCCAGCATCCGGTTGCGGTTGAGACAGAGCTTCGTGAACGTCGGCTTCAGCAGGTCGAACAGCTCGAAGCGCTCCTCGAGTTCGTGGAACCGGTCCTGATAGGCGAGGATCTCCTCGCGAACCCCGCGGTAGAACCGTTCCTCGGGGTAGTCGTGGTGTTCCTCCGCGATCTCGGCGACGTAACGAAACACGCCGACGAACAGCCCCGCGAATACGAACTGGCACAGTCCCTCGGGCGGCTCGGTGCGCAACACCGCCCGAAGCTCCTCCGGCAGCGCCTCCAACTCGGGGAGCGGGTACTCGCTCACGTTGACGTCGTCGACGAAGTCCTTGAGCGCGAGTCTCGTCGGGACGCCGTCGCGCACCACGAGGATCGTGTTCTCGCCGTGTGGCGAGAAGACGGTGCCGTACCGATAGAGGTAGTGCAACAGCGGCGGCAGCAGCGTCGAGAACAGCTCGTCGAGCCACTCGTCGAGGTCGAGCCCAGAGCGCTCGACCAGCCGCGAGAGGACGGGAGTTCCGGTCCCGTCGACGTGCAACAGCGCCGACAGCGTGATCGGGCGCTCGTCCTCCTCGATCAGGTCGTGGACGCTCTCGCGCCAGACGCAGCCCAATAGTTCACGATACTGGTAGGGTGCCCCGTCGAGGCGGTCGAACTCGGGGTGGGCGACGTTCACGCCGGCGACCTCGCCGGGCAGGACGAGTCGGTGTTCGTCGCGCAGGAACGGGTCGTCGTCGCGGATCCCCTTCAGGTACTCCGTGACCATGGGGGCGGCCTCGGTGCGCTCGCCGGGCAGCCCGCGCCAGACGAGCGTGTTGAGGATCTTCATGGGGAGTTTCACGTTGTGGCGCTCGGGCCGGTCGACGTTCGCGAACGTCCGGATCGACTGCATCGGGAGGTACTCGTCGGGCCCCTCCCCCAGCGGGACGATCGCGTCGGTCGCCACCTCCCTTGCGAACGCGCCGACGATCGCCTCGTCCCACTGCCACTCGTGGACGGGCACCAGTCGGTAGTCCTCGGGGTCGAGCCCCTTCGATTCGAGTCGGTCGGCGAACCCTTCACGGTGTTCGCCCAGCTCCACCTCCAGAAGCGCGTCGTACTCCACCCCCTCCGCCGAGACGAACGTCGCCAGCTCGCGAGAGACCGCGAGCCACCGTAATCTCACGGGCTCCTGGCACTCGGGGGCGTACCGGCGGTAGTCGTCGTAGCCCCATCCGATCCGGCCCTTGTTGTAGGTGATCCACGGGTGGCCGGCCATCTCACCCTCGACGTCGGCGTACGAGAGCTCCTCGAAATCGAGCCCGGTGTTGCGGCGCTTTCGGGCCTCGATGTGGGCGTCCGCCAGCAGCGTGTTGCGGTACTCCCGGACGAGGTGGCCGGCGGTCATCTCGTCGACGCCCATGCGCTCGCGGGCGTCGAACAGGAACTCGATGGGGTCGGTGGCGGGCTTCCATTCACCCTCCTCGTCCCCGTCGGCGCGCCGTCGGATCGAGTCGGCCTCGACGCTGTAGCTGTCGAACAGCCGCTCTCTCGCGTCGAACTCGTAGGTGGCTCCGTCGAACTCGAGCCGGTAACCACTCTCATGAGGCTCGGGCTCGATCAGCTCCTCGTAGGCGAACTCCTCTAGCATCTTGCCGAGCAGGCGGCGCTCGACGGTCCGCCAGATCTCCGGCGTCAGCGCGTCCGTATCGGTCAGGTCGGTCGTATCGGGCGTCTCGGTGTCGTAAACGGATGTGGGCGTGATCATGGTGTTTAGTCCTCCCGCGTGAGGGGTGCGCGCGGCTCGTCGAGCACGCGCGCGGGGGCGTGGTTCGCGAACTGTTCGACCGAGAAGTCCTGAAAGACGGTGTCCTCGCCGACGGGGTAGACCTCGCGGTCGCACACCGCGTTGGCGATGACGGCGTTGCGGTGACAGCCCAGCCCCAGGTCCGGCGCGCCGACGCCGTGGGTGTGGACCTCGGCGTTCTGGACGAACACCTCGCCCGGAAGCCCCTCGCCTTCCAGTCGGTAGTCGCGGCGCACGTCCAGGCGTCCGCCGGTGGTCTCGATTCGATCCTCGATCGGGGCGAGGAAGTCGGGAAACGGCCGCCGGTAGCCCGTCGCGAGCACGACGACCTCGCTCTCGTGGTCGAATCGCGTCCCCTCCTCGCGCTGCTCGCAGCGCAGCCGGTAGCGTCCGTCCTCCAGCGCGTCGATCCCCCGCACCTCGCTGTTCGCGAGCATTCCGACCTCCGGCGAGGAGCCGATCGAGCGCTCGTAGAGCAGGTCGTAGATCTCCTCGCTCGTCCCCGGGTCGATCCCCTTATAGAGCAGGTCCTGCTCGTCCAGCAGATCGGCCTTCGTCCCCCGCGGCAGGTCGTAGAAGTAGTCGACGTACTCGGGGGTAAAATGTTGAAGACCGAGTTTCGAGTACTCCATCGGGAAAAAGCCCTCCGAACGGGTGAGCCAGTCCAGGCGATAGTCGCCCTCGGGCTGGGCATCCAGCAGGTCGAGGAAGATCTCGGCGGCGCTCTGGCCCGAACCGACGACGGTGATCCCCTCGGCGTCGAGGCAGCGTCCGCGCCGGTCCATGTAGCGCGCCGAGTGAAAGATGTCCTCGTCGGAATGGCCCCGCAGCCCCTCGGGGACGTGCGGGCGGCTGCCGATCCCGCTGACGACGTTCCGCGCCCGGTAGCGCTTTTCGTCGCCGGTTTCGGGATCGCGTGCCTCCACGAGGAAGGCGTCGCCGTCGTCGGCGACCCGGGTGACACGCCGGCCGAACCGACAGCTCCCGAGGCGTTCCGCGGCCCACGTACAGTAGGCGTCGTACTCCTCGCGGGGGATCTGGAACGTCTCGTAGAAGTAGAACTCGTAGAGACGGCCCTGCTCCTTCAGGTAGTTCAGGTAGCTGTGAGGGCTGGTCGGGTCGGCCATCGTCACCAGGTCCGCGAGGAACGGCACCTCGAGGGTCGCCCCGTCGATCAACATCCCCTCGTGCCAGCCGAACGACCCCTCCTGTTCGAGGAAGAGCGGGTCGACTCCCTCGACCCCGTCGAGCAGCGCCGCCAGCCCCAGGTTGAACGGGCCGATCCCGACCCCGACCACGTCGTAGGGCTCGCTCATCGGGACACCTCCCCTTCTGAGCGCTCGCAGACGACGAGCAGCGCCTCCTTTTCCTCCTCGTCGAACTCGAACTCGAAGCGCGGCTCGTACCCGCACGCCTCGAAGGCGGCGATGGCCCGCTCGTTGCGGGCGTCGGGTTCGGCCACGACGCGCTCGACCTCGGGGTGGGCGAACTGGAGGGCCGTCATCTCGCGAAGCAGGGGGACGGCGTAGCCCTTCCCCAGATACTCGGGCGGGCCGATCAGCAGGTGGAGCCCGCGATCCGAGGGACGCGCCTCGTAGTGGTTCACGAGCGGGTCGTCGGCCGCCCAGTAGGCCTCCCAGTAGCTCATCGGGACGTGATCCAGACAGCCGATATACGGTACCAGGTGCTCGTCCGCGAGCTTCCCCTCGAGCGCCCGCGCGAAGGCGGGCAGAGGCTCGTCGAGTCCCCAGTACGGCAGCACGTGCTCGCCGTTCAGCCAGCGGTGCAGCCGTCCGAGGTCCCGCTCTGTCGTCGCGGGCCGGAACGATATCGTGCGGTCGATGCGGCCGTCGTAGACGTGGTGATCGTAGGCCGTTCGGATCGTGCGTGGATCGGTCATGCGCGCACCTCCAGTTCGGTCACGAGCGGGTTGGGGACCTCCGCGTACACCGACTGGTCCTCCAGATCGCCGACGAGTTCGTCCATGCCCTCTGCCCGCGTCAGCAGGTTCGCCTTGCAGGGCAGGCGGCGCTCGGAGAGCAGGCTCTCGAGCAACGAGGACTCGGGCCGGTCGAACTCCCGGAGCGACTCGAGTTCCGCACGCAGTAGCGAGAGCACCCGGCGCTCGTCGACGAGGCCGGCGACGCCGAGGGCGTTGATCACGCCGAAGGCGTCGTTCAAGACGACGTAGTAGCGGATCCGCTCGTCCGCCACCGCGTCGGGGACGAGCGTGTCCGCGCGCTCGCCGACGCCGGGCAGCATCTCGTCGACCGCCGGGTAGGTCGACTCGGCGAAGTAGTAGCCCTGGTTGTCGCGGTAGTAGAACGCCTCGGGATACCCCTCCTCGACCGAGAGGACGGCGTTCTGCTGGTGGGCCTCGAGGCCGATCCCGTGGGTGAGATACAGCCAGAGGACGGGCCGGATCGCGGTCGCGAGATACCGGCGGAACCACTCCTCGGCGGCGGCGTCGTTCGAGATTCCCTCGCGCTCGGCGATCCTCTCCACGAGTCGGGCGAGCCGCGACGGGCCGTCGATCCCGTCCTGACAGAGGTCGACCACGGGCGCGACGTTTCTCGCCTGCCCGCTCCGGAAGGGGTTCTTCCGGAGGACGACCTCGAAGCCCGACTCCGCGCCGTCCATCAGATCGCCGCCGAGCGTGAGGTAGGCGGGGTCGCGCACGACCTCGAAGTCGGGAAAGCGCCGCTCGAGCTCCCGGCCCAGCCCGGCGTCGAGCAGCTCGGCGACCGCGACGCCGCGTTCGAGTTCGGGGCGTTTGTTCGTCCGCACCGAGTTGGTGATCCGCACCGCGAGCGAGCCCTTGACCATGAACGGCGCGTCGGGCGCGTAGAGCGTGCGGACCGACGACGTCGGGTGGAACTCCCGACCCACCTCGCCGAGGAACTCCACCCGTCCGTCCTCGACCAGACGCCGGACGCGGGGCCGTCGCCGGAGGTGGTCGGCCTGCCAGGGGTGCAGCGGCACCAGCGCGTCGTCCGTTTCGGCGAACCCCTCTGGAACGTGGGGGTCCTCGTGGAGCGCCCGGCGGACCCACGCGCTCGCACTCTCCTCGCGGGCCGATCCCTCCTTGAGCAACGCCGGGTCGGCCCGGACGTACGACAGCGGGAACGAGCCCCGGAGCTCGGGTGCGTACCGCGGGGCGTCGTGGGGCGCGATCCCCTCGCGGCTCTTGGGCGTCGGGTGCAGCAGGTGGCCGAAGACCAGCGACTGTTCGGCGTCGCGGAAGGTCCACTCCGTGGCGTCGAGGCGGTCGTCGCCCGCGCGGGCACGGACGAACCGCTCGATCGCCCGCCGGCTGTCGAGGGCGTGGTACAGCAGGTCGTCGGTCGCCTCGGCGCCCCGCGAGCGCGCGACCTCCGCGGCCGTCAGCGCGGCGAGCGTGCCCAGATCGAGGGCGAGCCACTCCCCGCCGGCCCGGTAGTACGCGGGAAGCGAGAAGCGGTGGCGGCCCGTCGGCGACCGGTACGCGAGCGGCGCGAGCAACTCGGTCCCCCGTTCGGGGAGCTCGCAGGCGATCGCGCGCTCGGCAGCCGTGTCGACCGAGGTGTCGTCGAGTTCGATCACCTCCCCGTCGCCGGTCTCGCGCAGGTAGCAGTTGAGGTAGGCGTGGACGCTCGCCGCCTCCGCGACCTCCGAGGGGTTCACGCCGCCACCCCCCCGGCCTCGATCCGAGTCCCGTGTTCGCGGATCGCCGCCATGATCGCCTCGACGTCCCCGAGGGTCGTCCGCGGGTTCAAGAGGGTCAGCTTCAGGCTCGTCACCCCGTCGACCGCCGTCCGCGCCACGATCGCCTCGCCCGAGGCGAGCAGCCGTCTCCTGACCTCCCCGTTGATCCGGTCGGTCCACTCCTCGCGGGAGGCGTCGCCCGGAATCCCTGTGGGTCGGTAGCGGAAGACGACGGTGTTGATCGTCGGCTCGTGGAGGAGTTCGAACGCCGGGTCGGACGCCAGCCGCTCGGCGGCGGCCTCCGCGAGGTCGAGCGTGTACTCGATGGGCTCGGCCAGCCCCTCGCGCCCGAGCGCCCGGAACGTCACGTAGGGCTTGAGCGCGTCGAACCGGCGCGTGGTCTGCAGCGACTTCGAGACGAGGTTGGGAACGCCGCGCTCGGCGTCGCCCTCGGGGTTGAGATAGGCGGCGTTGCGGCCCATCAGCTCGAAGTCGTCCCCGTCGCGGAGCAGGAACGCCCCGCAGCTGATGGGCTGGTAGAACAGCTTGTGGAAGTCGACCGCGATCGAGTCCGCGCGCTCGATCCCCGCCAGTTTCCCGCGGTGCTCGTCGCTCAGCGCGAGCGCGCCGCCGTAGGCCGCGTCGACGTGGAACCACGCCCCGTACTCGGCCGCGCGCTCGGCCATCGCCTCGAGCGGGTCGATCGCGCCGAAGTCCGTCGTCCCGGCGGTGGCGACGAGCGCGAACGGGTCGAGGCCCCGGTCGTAGAGGCCCTCGAGAACGCGATCCAGCGCCTCGACCGACAGCTCCCCCGCGTTCGTCGGGACGCTCACGACGCGCTCCTCGCCGAGGCCGAGCTGGGCCGCCGCCTGCCGGACGGTGAAGTGGGTCGCCTCCGAACAGACGATCCGCAGCGCGTCGGCCTCGGGGGGTAGGCCCTCCTCGCGCGGCGAGCGACCGAACGCCTCCCGACAGCGGCGCTCGCGCGCGAGCAGCAGCCCCATGAGGTTGGACTGGGTGCCGCCGCCCGTGAAGACGCCGTCGCCGCCGTCGTACCCGAACAGCCCGCAGAGCTCGTCGATCATTCGTTGCTCGAGGAGCGTCGCGGCGGGGCTCTGATCCCACGAGTCGAGCGACTGGTTCAGCGCCGTCGCCATCGCCTCCGCGGCGAGGCCGGGGACCGCCGGCGGGCACTGCAGGTGGGCGACACACCGCGGGTTCGAGGGGTCGACCGACCGCGAGAGGACGTGTTCGCCGACCTCCTCGATCACCCGTCGAAGGCCCCGTCCCTCATCGGGCAGCGGGTCGAACCCCGCGAGGCGCTCCTCGTGGTCGTCGGGCCCGTCGCCACTGTAGGGCGCGGCGCGTCCGGTCGCATCGAGGGCGGCCTCCGTGGCTCGCTCCATCGCCTCGCGGTAGGCCGTCGCCCCCGCCTCGCTCCCGAGGAACAGTTCGGCCGGATCGCGTCCGTCGGGCCTCATCGCGCCACCTCTGCCGTCTCGTTCTCGGCGGCGAGCGTCGCCTCCTCGAAGATCCCCGCGATCTCGTCGACCTCCTCCCTCGAGACGGTCAGCGGCGGGAGGAACCGGACGGTCTCGCCGCGTCGCCCGCCGCGCTCGACGATCAGCCCCCGGTCGAGACACTCGCGCTGGATCCGCTTCGCCGCGCCGGGATCGACCGGGTGACAGCCCAGGGCGTCCGTTTCTGCGGTCGGGTCGACGACCTCGACGCCGAGCATCAGCCCCCGGCCGCGGACGGCGCCGATCGCGTCGCTCCCGCCCCCGGTCCGTTCGAGCCCCGCCCGGAGGCGCTCGCCCATCTCTGCGGCGTGTTCGTCGAGATCGCCTTCGAGGACGTGCTCGATGGTCGCCCGGCCGGCGGCCATCGCGAGCTGGTTGCCACGGAACGTCCCCGCGTGCGCGCCGGGCTCCCAGACGTCGAGCGCCTCGTCGTAGACGACGACCGCGAGCGGTAGCCCGCCGCCGATCGCCTTCGAGAGGGTGAGCACGTCGGGGGTGATCCCGCTCCGCTCGAACCCCCACGGCTCGCCCGTTCTCCCCAGTCCCGTCTGGATCTCGTCGACGATCAGCGGGACGTCGCGCTCGCGGGTGATCCGGCGCACCTCGCGGAGCCACTCGTCGGGGGCGGGCACGACCCCGCCCTCGCCCTGGACTGGTTCGAGGATCATCCCCGCGGGGTCGACGATCCCGCTTCCCGGATCGTCGAGCAGGCGCTCGACGTACCGCGCGCCGACCCGCTCGCTCTCCGTGCCCCCGATCCCGAACGGACAGCGGCGCTCCCGGGGGTAGGGCAGGTGGTGGACGTCGGCCATCAGCCCCGGAATCGGTTCCTTGGGCTCGGTGTCACCCGTGAGGCTGAGCGAGCCGTGGGTCATCCCGTGGTAGGCGCCCCGATAGGCCAGGACGCTCCTGTTCCCGGTCGCGGTCTTTACGAGCTTCAGGGCCGCCTCGACCGCGTCGGTGCCCGCGGGCCCACAGAACTGTATCCTCGCGCGTTCGGCGAATTCGTCGGGCAGCGACTCGAACAGCCGGTCGACGAACGCCTCCTTCTCGGGGGTGGTGACGTCGAGGGTGTGCATCGGTCCCTCCCGATCGAGCACGCGCTCGACCGCCTCGCACACCTCGGGGTGGTTGTGCCCGAGCGCGAGCGACCCCGCGCCCGCCAGACAGTCGTAGTACGCGTTCCCGTCGACGTCCTCGACGACGGTCCCGCGCGCCCGGTCGAGCGCCAGCCGCAGGTGACGCGGATAGGTCCGGGCGTTCGACTCCCGTTCGGCCTGCTGGCGGAGCAACGCCTCGTTCGAGCCCGTTTCGCCGTTCATCCGTCCGTCACTCCCGTCGTGCCGCGCCGGTTCGTTTCGTCGTCGAGCATACGATCTTTTAGGCTGACCTAAAAGTTGTAAACGTTTCGATTTTAGGTGAACCTAAAGAATCGCGTCCGTCGTGGTCGCGCCCCTCGGACCGACGCGGAGGCGACCGAGTCCGCGCTCGCTAAGTGGTTCGGTCGTCTCTCCTCTCGTATGCCGGACCGCATCATGAAGGTCAACGCCTACACCACGTTCGACCTGCTCGACGGCGAGGCGACGGGCCACGGCTGGAGCGACGAGGCGCTCGCCGTACTGAACGTCACCGCGCCCCGCGAGAACCCCGATCACGTCTCGCTCAAGCTGGAACTCGACAACACGGATCTGGAGAACCTGCCCGCCCACGCCGACTCGGTGACGCTGTCGGCCGAGCAGGCCAGGACGCTCGCCGCCGAGCTCGAGAAACAGGCCGACCGGGTCGACGGGGCGAGTCGGTAGCCCGACCCGCGGAGGCGTACGTTCTTAACCGTCCGGGCGCTACTCGTCCACGATGGCCGAGTGGAAACGCGACCTGGGAAGCGGGCTCGTCGTCCTCGTACCGCTTTTGGTGACGCTGTACGCCATCGCGTGGCTGTTCTCCTTCATCGCCGGCCTGCCGCTGGTCGGCGTGATCGAGGAGCCGCTCGTCCGGGTCGTCGTCACCCTCGCGGTCTTCGCGGGCGCGCTCGCGCTCGTCGGGACGGCGACACGCACCGCCGGAGGCGCGCTCGCCAGCGGCTGGCTCGACACCGCGATCAACCGGGTCCCGATCCTCCGGGTGGTCTACAACGCCTCACAGCTGGCCGTCGAGACCGCCGTCTCCGGCGACGCGGAACTCAAGGAGCCGGTCAAGGTCACGACGTGGATGGGTGCCCGAATGACCGCGTTCAAGACCGGCAAGAGGACCGACGACGGCCGGATGCTCCTGTTCATGCCGACCGCGCCCAACGTCACCACGGGATACGTGATCGAGGTCGACCCGCTCGACGTCGAACCCACCGACGAGACCGTCGAGGAGGCGATGACCCGACTGCTCAGCGCCGGCTTCGGCGACCGGAACCGCGCACCCGCCGAGGTCGCCGCCGACGACTAAACGACCTCGGCCTCGACCGAGCCGATCCCCTCGACCTCCGCACGCACCCGGTCGCCGGCCGCGATCACGCCCGCGCCGGGCGTTCCCGTACTGAGCAGATCGCCGGGTTCGAGCGTCATCACGCGCGAGTGGAAGGCGACGAGTTCGCGCGGGGAGAACAGCATGTTCTCCATCGTGTTCTCCGCCACGGTCTCGTCGTTTCGCACCGTCCGGACCTCACGCTCGTCGAACGCCGGGGGGGAGTCGGGAACCGCGATCGTCGAACCCAGAACGAGGAACGTGTCGAAGCTCTTCGCGCGCGTGAGAAAGCGGGGGTTGCGCTCGAGGACGTCCTCGGCGGTCATGTCGATCACCGGCAGGTAGCCCGCGATCACGTCGTCGGGCTCCTCGACGTCGCTCGCCGTCCGCCCGAGCAGGACGGCGAGTTCGGCCTCGGCGGTCACGCGATCCGTCCGCTCGCTCGGGGGGAGTCGAACCGGACCGCCGGGACCCGTCACCGCCGTTCGGGGCTTCATGAAGCTCGCGGGCTCCTTTGGACGCGCTTCGCCCAGGTCGCCCGCGTGCTCCTCGTAGTTCAGCCCGATTCCCCAGAGCTTTCCCACCGATTCGAGCGCGATCGGGAGGCCGAACGCGATCCTCTCGGCGGGGACGCGCCGGGCGGGCTTCCCGCCCGGGGCGGGCAGTTCGCCCCTCGCGGCCGCCGGGAGCGCCGCGGAAACGCTCTCGAAGCCCGCGGTCGCCAGCGGGACGAACCCCTCCTCGTCGCCCAGCAACGGCCTGCCCGCCGCGGTGCGTGCGAGGTACTTCATTCCGTCCAGAAGTCGAACGAGCGCCCCGGCGCGAACACGTCGAGGCCGACGGCGCGTTCCTCGCCGGTGTTCTCGACCCGGTGGGACTCCCAGGCGTCGAGCCACACGGAGTCGTACTCGCCCAGCGTGACCGTCTCCTCCTCGGTGTGAACGGTGAGTTCGCCCTCCAGACAGAGACAGACCTGCTCGTTCTCGTGGTCGTGCATCGGCGAGCTGTGGCCCGGCGGCTTCTCGAACCACTCGAAACTGAACCCCTCGCTGCCCGCGAGCGCCCGGCGGCCCCATCCCTCCTCGGGTTCGTATCTCTCGGCGTCGTCGAACTCGACGTGTCTCATATCCGGGAATGGACGACCGCCGATAAATCGGTTTGGAAACCGGAGCCGTCGATCACGTTCTCACTGCTTTCGGCGTCCCGCCCACGGGTCCTGGTACGAGACGGCGGCGTTCACGGGCCGACGCCATCGCTCGACGTCCGCGTTGCGGGGCTCCCGAGCCCCCATCCGTCCTGCCCCGAACGGTATCGACATACCGGTCCGGCGGACCACACCGGACGCCCCGCGATCGGGTACAGAAGCTCGTCCATTCCCCTTCCCGTCCCCGGCGTGATCGAGGGGGCGTCCCGGTGTGGCCGGTGGAACGCGTGAGGTTCCCGAACGGCGGAACCCCAGCGATACGACCGACACGTTTCAGCCACTTATAGTTGATCAACTAACACTAAACCGGACAGGTCGCTCCCGACCGTATCGGGGGGTTCGTTCCCGTCGAACACGCGCGAGGACGTATGGGGTGTTCTCGACCGGAGTGCGGTTCAGAGGTTCGAGGCCCCCGCCCCGCCGTCGATCGGCACCGAGACCCCGTTGATGAAGCCCGACTTCGGCGAGGAGAGGTACGCGACGGTGTTCCCGAGTTCGATCGGGTCGCCGATCCGTTCGAGGGGGATGCCGTCGCTCCAGTCGGCCAGCCCCTCTTCGTACGAGCCGTAGTCGCCCCGGTCGACGGCCTGATCGACGAGTTCGCGGATCCGCGCGGTCTCGTGGGGGCCCGGCAACACGGCGTTGGCCCGCACCTCGGGCGCGAGTTCCTGCGAGAGCGTCTTCTCGAGGCCGATGACGCTCATGCGAACCGAGTTCGAGAGCACCAGCGAGTCGATCGCCTCCTTGACGCTCCGGGAGGTGATGGTGACGATCGTGCCGCCGCCCTCCTGCAGGTGCGGTGCGGCCTCCTTGACCAGCCTAACGACGCTCATCACGAGCAGGTCGTAGGCGTGATACCAGTCGTCCTCCTCGGTGTCGAGGAAGGGCCCGCTGGGCGGGCCGCCCGCGCTGGTCACGAGGTGGTCGAGCCCGCCGAACTCCTCGACGGTGGTCCCTACGAGCGTCTCGATGTCCTCCGGGTCGGTCAGATCGCCCGGCTGGGCGAGGACCTCGCCCGTCGCGACCTCCTCGATCTCCTCTCGTGCTTCTTCCAGTCGCTCCTCGTCGCGGCCGTTGACGACGACGTTCGCGCCCTCGCGCGCGAGCGCTTTCGCCGAGGCCTTTCCGAGTCCGCTCGACGACGCCGTGACGAGCGCCGCGTTGCCCTCGATCTGTAGGTCCATGACGTGGGTATCCGCGCGAGCGACGGACAAAAGGGTTCGCGTGCCGGCAGTCCCGATCGGCCGCGACCCACCGGTCGGGCCGACGGTATGGGTTTATGTGGCTGGCCACGTCCCTTCCGCCATGCCCGCAGACCTCGTCGACCCCGAGACCGCCGATCACATCGTCCGCACCGCCCGCACCGCCGTCGGCGACAGCCTCCGCTCGGCGACCTACTTCACGCGCGACGACTTCGAGCAGTTGTACCTCCGGAGCGACCTCGAACGGGACGCCGACCTCTCGACGTTCCTCGGCAACGAGTGGCGCGGCTTCCGGATCACCGAGGATGCCTATCAGGGCTCGGAACTCGGCGATTATCGCTACACGATCCGCGTGTTCGATCACGGCTACCTCGTGCGCCTGACGACCGACCGCGAGGGCGTGCTCGTCACCACCGACGGCATCACCATGCAGGACTTCGAGGCGCTCGCGAGCGCGATCGGCGAGTTCCTGCGCTAGAGCGAAAAGCGCTCGGCCGCGGTCTCCATGTCCTTGTCTCCCCGCCCCGAGAGGTTCACGAGGATCGTTTCGTGCCCGCCCGCCTCCGCCAACTCAATCGCCCGGGCGACCGCGTGGCTCGATTCGAGCGCGGGAATGATCCCCTCGGTCTCGCTGAGTTCCCGAAAGGCCGCGAACGCCTCCTCGTCGGTGACGCCGGTGTACTCCGCCCGGCCGACCGCCCGGAACATGGCGTGCTCGGGGCCGACGCCGGGGTAGTCCAGCCCGGCCGACACGGAGTGGACCTCGACGCCCTCGTCGAGGACTCGAGTGTGCATCCCGTGGAGCACGTCGTCGCGGCCCTTCGCGAGCGGGGCGGCGTGGCGGGCGGAATCGCTGCCCTCGCCGCCGCCCTCCGCGCCGTAGAAGTCGACGTCGTCCTCACGGAAGGCGTGGAACAGCCCGATGGCGTTCGATCCGCCGCCGACGCAGGCGACCGCGGCGTCCGGCAACTCACCGACTCGCTCGCGGAACTGTTCGCGTGCCTCCTCGCCGATCACCGACTGGAAGTCGCGGACCATCCGCGGGAACGGGTCGGGGCCGACCACGGAGCCGACGAGGTAGTGGGTGTCCGCGACGTTCCCCGCGAAGTCCTCGAGGGCGGCGTCGACGGCGTCGGCCAGTCCCGCTCCGCCGCGAGTCACTTCGTTGACCTCCGCACCCATCAGGCGCATCCGGAAGACGTTCATCCGCTGGCGTTCTGCGTCCTTTTTCCCCATGTAGATCTCCGTGTCGAGGCCGAACAGCGCGCCGACCATCGCGGTCGCGGTGCCGTGTTGCCCGGCGCCCGTCTCGGCTATCAGCCGCTCTTTTCCCGCTCTTTTCGCCAACAGCGCCTGTCCGAGCGTGTTGTTGATCTTGTGGGCGCCACCATGGAGGAGATCCTCGCGTTTGAGGTAGATCTCCGCGCCGTAGCGTTCGCTCAGGTTGCGCGCGTGATACAGCGGCGTCGGCCGGCCCGCGAACTCCTCGAGGTAGCTCCGGAATTCCTCCTGGAACCCCTCGCTCTTGCCGACTTCGTCGTAGGCCTCCGCGAGTTCCGAAAGCGGTCCCTCGAGCGCCTCGGGAACGTGGCGTCCGCCGTACCCCTCGAACTCTCCGTTGGACATAGCTACCGGACTCTCCCCACGGCGCATAAAGGATGCCCTCGGCCTCCGGTCGAGAGCGACGAAAAGGAACCCGGACGAACTCGTCGCCTCGACGGCTCGATCAGCCCAGACTGCCCTCCATTTCGAGTTCGATCAGCCGGTTGAGCTCGACCGCGTACTCGATCGGCAGCTCCTCCGTGATCGGTTCGAT